>NZ_NEIQ01000003.1:0-451832 GCF_002112765.1 Pseudomonas sp. B6(2017)
ACGCTGCTGTCAACACCTCTTTTTAACCGCTTTCGATCGAGAGGATCGAAACGCTAACAAGGCCACTTTCGCTGCCTTATCAGCTCCTTTCGGGCTTCGATGGACTGAAGCGTGACCGCTGTCGAAATCTTCGTAACTCGTTGAATCTCAAGGAGTTTTCCGTTTCGACTGCGCCGGAAGTGGGGCGAATTATAGACCTGTAGGATCTGCCGTCAACACTTATTTTCATAAATCTGTCACATCGGTCAAAAAAGCTCATAAATGCCAAGGCCGGCCCTCTCGGGCCGGCCTTGGACAGCGTCTTGCTTAAAGGCTAGGGAAAGCGAATTGCGAAGCCTCATGGCTAGCCCGTTGTGGCCAGCGCTGGGTAATGGCCTTGCGGCGAGTGTAGAAACGCACACCATCGGGACCATAGGCATGCAAGTCGCCGAACAGCGAACGCTTCCAGCCACCAAAGCTGTGGTAGGCCACTGGCACCGGCAGCGGTACGTTTACCCCCACCATGCCCACTTCGATCTCGTCGCAGAACAAACGTGCCGCCTCACCATCCCGGGTAAAGATGCACGTGCCATTGCCATACTCATGATCGTTGATCAGTTGCATGGCCTCTTCCAGGCTGTTGACCCGCACGATGCACAACACCGGCCCGAAGATCTCTTCTTTATAGATACGCATCTGCGGAGTCACGCGATCGAACAGGCAGCCACCCAGGAAGAAGCCCTCCTCGTGACCCGCCACACTCAAGCCTCGGCCATCCACCACCAGCTGTGCGCCGGCAGCCACGCCGTCTTCCACATAACCGCTGACCTTGTCCTTTGCCTGGGCGGTGACCAGTGGCCCCATGTCCAGACCGCAGGAAGTGCCGGCACCGATCTTCAGCGCCTTGATCTGCGGCACCAGCTTGGCCACCAGGGCATCAGCCACCTGGTCTCCCACACACACAGCAACCGAAATCGCCATGCAACGCTCGCCGCAGGAACCATAAGCCGCGCCCATCAATGCACTGACGGCATTATCCAGGTCGGCATCCGGCATCAGCACCGCATGGTTCTTCGCTCCACCCAGCGCCTGGACGCGCTTGCCGCGCTTGGTGCCTTCGGCATAGATGTATTCGGCAATCGGCGTCGAGCCGACAAAACTCAGGGCCTTGACCTCCGGAGCCTCGATCAGCGCATCCACCGCAGTCTTGTCGCCATGCACCACGTTCAGCACGCCCCTGGGCAGCCCGGCCTCATGCAGCAGTTGGGCAATCAACAGCGTGGAGCTGGGATCACGCTCGGAAGGCTTGAGGATGAAGCAGTTGCCACAGGCAATCGCCAGCGGGTACATCCACAACGGCACCATGGCCGGGAAGTTGAATGGCGTGATACCCGCCACGACCCCCAGCGGCTGGAAGTCGGACCAGGCATCGATGTTCGGCCCGACGTTACGGCTGAACTCGCCCTTGAGGATTTCCGGCGCTGCACAGGCGTACTCGACGTTCTCGATGCCACGCTTCAACTCGCCAACGGCATCCTCCAGGGTCTTGCCATGTTCCTCGCTGATCAATTGGGCGATACGCGCTTCGTTCTGCTCCAGCAATTGCTTGAAGCGGAACATCACCTGGGCACGCTTGGCCGCCGGTGTATTGCGCCAGGCCGGGAATGCCGACTTGGCGGAATCGATGGCCTGCTGGATGGTCTCGCGACTGGCCAACGGCACTTTATGGATCGCCTGGCCAGTGGACGGGTTGAAGACATCGCTGCTGCGACCGCTATCACTTACCAACTCACCATGGATCAGGTGGGAAATCAGGCTCATGCGCAAACTCCTGGAAAGAGGAAAGGCACAGGCGCGAACCACTTCGCGCCTGCTGCTATATAAGAAGGATCGGATCAGTCGAGCTTGTTCAGCACTTCGCCAACTGCGTCGAACAGACGGTCGAGGTCCTGCGGCTTGCTGTTGAAGGTTGGGCCGAACTGCAGGGTGTCGCCGCCGAAGCGTACATAGAACCCGGTTTTCCACAGGGCCATGCCGGCCTCGAATGGACGCACGATCGCATCGCCATCGCGAGGCGCGATCTGGATCGCCCCCGCCAGACCGAAGTTACGGATGTCGATCACGTTCTTCGTACCCTTGATACCGTGCAAGGCTTTCTCGAAATGCGGCGCGACCTCGGCCACGCTCTGCACCAGGTTTTCCTTTTGCAGCAGGTCCAGGGCCGCCAGGCCGGCCGCACAGGCCACCGGGTGCGCCGAATAGGTGTAGCCGTGGGGGAATTCCACCGCGTACTCGGGAGTCGCCTGGTTCATGAAGGTCTGGTAGATCTCGGAACTGGCGATTACCGCGCCCATGGGGATCGCGCCGTTGGTGACCTGCTTGGCCACGCACATCAGGTCCGGCGTCACACCGAAGCTGTCGGCGCCGAACATCGCGCCAGTACGTCCAAAGCCAGTGATCACCTCGTCGAACACCAGCAGGATGCTGTGCTGGTCGCAGATTTCCCGCAGGCGCTTGAGGTAGCCCTGTGGCGGCACCAGTACCCCAGCGGAGCCGGCCAACGGCTCGACGAACACCGCGGCGATGTTGGAAGCGTCATGCAACTCGATCAACTTCAGCAACTCTTCGGCCAGGGCGATACCGCCCTGCTCCGGCATGCCCCGGGAGAATGCGTTGCTGGCCAGCAAGGTATGCGGCAGGTGGTCGACATCCGCCATGGCCTGGCCGAACAGCTTACGGTTGCCATTGACCCCGCCCAGGCTGGTGCCGGCGATGTTCACGCCATGATAACCACGAGCCCGGCCGATCATCTTGGTCTTGGTCGGCTGGCCTTTAAGGCGCCAGTAGGCCCGCACCATCTTCACCGCGGTGTCAGCACACTCGGAGCCGGAATCGGTGAAGAACACATGGTTCAGGTTGCCCGGGGTCAGGGCGGTGATTCTCTCCGCCAGCTGGAACGACAGAGGGTGGCCGTACTGGAAACCCGGCGAGTAATCCAGGGTGCCCAACTGCTTGCTCACCGCTTCCTGAATTTCCTTGCGTGAGTGGCCGGCGCCACAGGTCCACAGGCCGGAAAGCGAGTCATAGACCTTGCGCCCCTTGTCATCCACCAGCCAACTGCCTTCGGCGCCAACGATCAGGCGCGGATCGCGCTGGAAGTTGCGATTGGCGGTATAGGGCATCCAATGAGCGTCGAGCTTGAGCTGACTGGCCAGGGACTGGTGGGCGTTTTCCGGCATGTTCATGGCAAAACCTCGCAAGGCAATGAAGAGGCGTAGGAATGATGCAGCGTTGTTGCGGCTAAGTTGCCACGGCTATAAAGTCGGTGAAATCCAACTTTAATAACCTTCAGTCAGCCGCCTACTAAACTATGAGCCTTCATCGAGCCGGCCCACTGGCGCAAGTCAGCGACTTCGACATCCGTCTCTTGCGCATCTTTCGCAGCGTGGTGGAGTGCGGCGGGTTTTCCGCCGCCGAGACGGTCCTCGGCATCGGCCGCTCGGCCATCAGCCAGCAGATGAGCGACCTGGAGCAAAGGCTCGGCCTGCGCCTGTGCCAACGTGGGCGAGCCGGGTTCTCCCTGACCGAGGAAGGCCGTGAGGTCTACCAGTCGACCCTGCAACTGCTCAGCGCCCTGGAAAGCTTTCGTACCGAGGTCAACGGCTTGCACCGCCATTTGCGCGGCGAGCTGATCATCGGCCTCACCGACAACCTGGTGACCCTGCCCCACATGCGCATCACCCATGCCCTGGCGCAATTGAAGGAACGCGGCCCGGACGTGCAGATCCAGATCCGCATGATCGCCCCCAGCGAGGTCGAGCAAGGGGTACTCGACGGTCGCCTGCACGTCGGCGTGGTGCCCCAGGCCAGCGCCCTGTCCGGCCTGGAATACCAACCCTTGTACGACGAACGCTCGCTCTTGTACTGCGCCGTCGGCCACCCGCTGTTCTATGTGGATGACAAGCAGCTGGACGACCAGCGCCTCAATGCCCAGGAGGCGATTGCCCCGACCTTCCGCCTGCCGGCCGAGATCCAGGCCCGCTACCAGGCGCTGAACTGCACCGCCAGCGCCTCGGACCGCGAGGGCATGGCCTTCCTGATCCTCACCGGGCGCTACATCGGCTACCTGCCGGATCACTACGCCAGCCTGTGGGTACAGCAAGGCCGGCTGCGGGCACTCAAGCCCAGGTCCAGGTTCTACGACCTGAACCTGTCGACGGTCACCCGCAAGGGCCGGCGCCCGCACCTGGTCCTGGAAAGCTTCCTGGAAAGCCTGGCGGCCACCCGATGAGCCGCTGGCTTTTGTCGCGCCAAGGCTTGTCTGTTCAAGCCGGGTAGGCTATCAACGCACAGGCTGTCCCCCCACAGACTCGCTCGGAAACCTCCATGAACCTTGAAGTCCCTGCCCACAGTGCTGCCCACCCAGGCAAACCGGCCAGCCGCATCCGCCAGAAGAACGAGCAAGCCATCATCCAGGCCGCCGAAGACGAGTTCGCCCGCCATGGCTTCAAAGGCACCAGCATGAACACCATCGCGCAGAACGCCGGGCTGCCCAAGGCCAACCTGCACTATTACTTCACCAACAAGCTGGGGTTGTACGTCGCGGTGCTGAGCAACATCCTCGAGCAGTGGGACAGCACCTTCAACAGCCTCACCGCCGCGGACGACCCGGCCGAGGCGCTGACCCGCTACATCCGCGCCAAGATGGAGTTTTCCCGGCGCCAGCCACAAGCCTCGCGCATCTTCGCCATGGAGATCATCAGCGGCGGTGAATGCCTCAGCGAATACTTCAGCCAGGACTACCGCACCTGGTTCCAGGGCCGGGCCAGCGTGTTCCAGGCCTGGATCGACGCCGGCAAGATGGACCCGGTGGACCCGATGCACTTGATCTTCCTGCTGTGGGGCAGCACCCAGCACTATGCCGACTTCGCCAGCCAGATCTGCCGCGTCACCGGCCGCGGCCGCCTGACCAAGCAAGACATGGAAGCCGCTACCAACAACCTGCTGCGCATCATTCTCAAGGGCTGCGGCCTGTCACCTGTGGAAAAAGCCTGAACCCCATGCCTTCTACCCTGGCCGGCCTTTGCGAATACCGCGAGGAAATTCGTAAAAGCCGCTTCATCACCTTCGCCGCACCCATCACTAGTGCCGCCGAGGCCCAGGCCTTCATCCAGACCTACAGCGACGCCAACGCCTCGCACAACTGCTGGGCCTGGAAGCTGGCCGACCAGTACCGCAGCAATGACGACGGCGAACCCGGCGGCACAGCCGGACGACCGATCCTGGCCGCCATCCAAGCCCAGGACTGCGACCAGGTGGCGGTCCTGGTGATCCGCTGGTACGGCGGTATCCAGCTGGGCACTGGAGGCCTGGCCCGGGCCTATGGCGGCGGCGCCAACAAATGCCTGCAAGGCGCCGAACGCATCGCCCTGGTCAACCGGGTGCCATTGCGCTGCGCTTGCAGCTTCAGCGAACTGGCCCTGGTCAAGCTGCGAGTCGCCGATCTGGGCGGCCTGCTGGTCCAGGAAGACTTCACTGCCAACGGCGTGGAACTGCAACTGGCCCTGGGCGAAGAACAGATCGATACCCTGCAGCAACAATTGTCCGACCTGAGCCGTGGACGCATCCTGCTGCAACGCTGAGCCCCGGCTTAGCGCCTGTGCATAACCGCGCCAGGCCACGGCAATTGCCCACATCTACTGTGCACCCGACTGTGGATAACCTGAGCAAATAGCGCTGTAGCCCTTTTGCAACGTGGCTTCGCCGACATTGATCATTTTTCGTCCAAAAGCTTCCGTCGTGAGTTTTTTGCACCACAAAACAGCCAGTTAGCTCGGTTTATCGCGCTTGGAAGATAAGCCGGCCAGCTTTATGCCCAAGTTTGGAGCTTGCACACAAATACTGTGGAGCAAGCTGTGGATAACCCGTGCAACGCTGCGTGTACCGCAGGTTGCACAGGGCCTGGGCGCTGCTGCTCACTTTTTGTCCAGCCCCAGGTTCACTGCGGCGAAGGTACCGGCGCAAACCCGTCGTCGTGATTATCGGCGCGCACCGGTAACCACTGGGCCACGCCCCAGGCCAGCTCGAAGAACAGGAACACACCGATCAGCATCGTGCCTCCCTGGGCCAGGGCATACGCCATCCAGGTGGCGAACAGGAAGCGTCCCAGCGCGTCATAACGACCGAATGCCGGTTGTGGATCGCGAATCCGCAACAGCGACCACACGCAGACGATCGATCCCATCAAGTTGGCCAATAGCATATGCATCGGCTCGAATGGCGGCAGGTCCCCCGGCAGATTCAGTGCCAGGGCCAACTGCTCCAGCAGCCCATGCAAGGCCAGGAAGCTCCAGGGCGTCACAAAGGCCATGGTCATCAACAGGTCGTACCAACCGCTGGCCCGGACCAATTTTCGGTATTGCGCGTTAGTCCACATCATCAATCGCTCCATGGATTCAAGGAGCGCGCAGGCTAAAGCCTGGAGTATGCTCCAAGGTCAACCCCCTTCGAGTCCCCCTTAATGCGTATCGGAGAATTGGCCAGCGCCTGCGCCGTCAGCCGCGATACCCTGCGCTTCTATGAACAGCGCGGGCTGATCGCCCCAAAGCGCAGCGCCAACGGCTATCGTGACTACCCTCCCGACATGGTCCAGCTGGTGCTCTACATCAAGACTGCGCAACGCCTGGGCTTCAGCCTCGGGGAAATCAGCAGCAGCGTCGGCGCCCTGTGGCGCAGCACCAAGCCGGACCAGGCCGTTGCGCAATTGCTGCAAGACAAGCTCGAGCTGATCGAAACCCGCATCAACGAACTGGACCTCCTGCGCCGCGAGCTGCAACAAAGGCTCGGGCAAGCCTGTCCACTGAATCCCTGATTTTCACTCATCAAGGAGCCTCACTATGTCCACGACAAAAACCGCACTGATCATCGGCGCCTCCCGGGGCCTGGGCCTCGGCCTGGTCCAGCGCCTGCTCGAAGACGGCTGGCAGGTCACCGCCACCGTACGCAACCCGCACAAGGCCCAGGCCCTGCAAGCCCTGGGCAAGGTGCAGATCGAACAACTGGACATGGACGACCAGCACGCCGTGCTCGCCCTGAGCCAGAAGCTCAAGGGCCAGGTGTTCGACCTGCTGTTCGTCAACGCCGGGGTCAAGGGCCCGGACAACCAGCTGCCGGGCCAGGCCACCCAGGCCGAGGTCGGCCAGCTGTTCTTCACCAACGCCGTGGCGCCGATCAACCTGGCCCAGCGTTTCGTCGGGCAGATCCGCCCCAATACCGGGGTCCTGGCGTTCATGAGCTCGGTACTGGGCAGCGTGACCATGCCCGACGCTCCCGAGCTGGCGCTGTACAAGGCCAGCAAGGCGGCCCTGAACTCCATGACCAACAGCTTCGTCAGCCTGCTCGAACAACCATTGACCGTGCTCTCGCTGCACCCGGGCTGGGTCAAGACCGACATGGGCGGCGAAGGCGCCGACATCGACGTGCTGACCAGCACTCGCGGCCTGATCGCCCAGGTCAATGCCTACACCGGCAAGGGCGGCCACCACTTCATCAACTACAAGGGCGAGACCATTCCCTGGTAACCCCGGAACAGGTGGCCGCCACAACCTGCGGCCACCTTCGGCAAAGGCTCTGGAACCAGGCCCCGGACAGCGGTTTTGTCCCCCGGCAAAACTTTCGCTAGACTGCGCCACTCGCCCCACGGCGACCCTGGATCAGCAGACAGGGCAACACTGAGCTGGCTAACCTGAACCCACTTTCAGAGGAGCCGGCCACCATGCCTGCGACCCGTACCTGGTTAAAAAATCCCCTGGCCATTTTCACCGGCAACGCCCTGGACGCACGCGGCGGCCTGGTGCTGCAAGACGGCCTGATCGTCGAGATCCTCGGCCTCGGCCAACAGCCCGCAAGCCCCTGCCAGGAAGTCTTCGATGCCCGCGAACATGTGCTGCTGCCGGGCCTGATCAACACTCACCATCACTTCTACCAGACCCTGACCCGGGCCTGGGCCCCGGTGGTCAACCAGCCGCTGTTCCCCTGGCTCAAGACCCTGTACCCGGTCTGGGCCCGCCTGACCCCGGAAAAACTCGCCCTGGCCACCAAGGTGGCGCTGGCCGAACTACTGCTCTCCGGCTGCACCACCGCCGCCGACCATCACTACCTGTTCCCCGACGGCCTGGAAAACGCCATCGACGTGCAAGTCGAAGCCGTGCGTGAACTGGGCATGCGCGCCATGCTCACCCGCGGTTCGATGAGCCTTGGCGAAAAGGACGGTGGCCTGCCGCCGCAACAGACCGTGCAGGAGGGCCAGGTGATTCTCGACGACAGCCAACGACTGATTCAGCAGTACCACGAGCGTGGTGACGGCGCGCAGATCCAGATCGCCCTGGCACCCTGCTCGCCGTTCTCGGTGACCCCGCAGATCATGGCCGCCAGCGCCGAAATGGCCGAGGCCCTGGACGTACGCCTGCACACCCACCTGGCCGAGACCCTCGACGAAGAAGACTTCTGCCTGCAGCGCTTCGGCCTGCGCACCGTGGACTACCTGGACAGCGTCGGCTGGCTCGGCCCGCGCACCTGGCTGGCCCACGGCATCCACTTCAACCCGGATGAAATCGCTCGCCTCGGGCAGGCCGGCACCGGCATCTGCCATTGCCCGAGTTCGAACATGCGCCTGGCGTCCGGCATCTGCCCCAGTATCGAGCTGACCGACGCGGGGGCGCTGTTCGGCCTGGGCGTGGACGGTTCGGCGTCCAATGACGCCTCGAACATGATCCTCGAAGCGCGCCAGGCGCTGTATATCCAGCGCTTGCGCTACGGCGCCGAGAAAATCACCCCGGAGCGTGTACTGGGCTGGGCGACCCAAGGCTCGGCAAGCCTGCTGGGCCGCACCGACATCGGTGAACTGGCGGTGGGCAAACAGGCAGACCTGGCCTTGTTCAAGCTCGATGAACTGCGCTTCTCGGGTAGCCACGATCCGGTTTCGGCACTGTTGTTGTGCGGTGCGGATCGGGCGGACCGGGTGATGATTGGCGGCAAGTGGCGGGTACTCGATGGCCAAGTCGAAGGGCTGGACCTCAAAGGCCTGATCGCCGATCACAGCCAGGCGGCCCGGCAACTGATCGCCAATACCTGACCCATGCCTCCTGCGGCGAGGGAGCACATCCCTCGCCTGCGTTCCAAGCCGGATCAGCCTGGTGAAACATGGTAGTTTTGCGTCCTCAAAATAGCTGTCACAGGGACATTACGTGAGACACAAGCACGGACTGGCGCTTTGCGTCGCGCTGCTGATTTCAGGCTGTGGTAAACAGGAAGTTGCAGGTCCCGCCAGCAAAGTACTGCCACCTGCAAAGGTTGCCGAAATAGCTTCCACCATCAACCGCAAGTACCCGGACCTCTCCCCGCAAAACCGCGCCGCCGTGCTGAGCACGGTCGTCCGCTCGCTGGACAACATGGTGTTGATTGAAGGTGGCGAATTCCAGATGGGCGATTTCGGTTGGCCCCCTGGCTTCGACCCACAGGCCCTGTGCCAATGGCCCTGCGGCGTAGACCCGGCGAAAATGGAGCGGATCAGCCTAGACATCGATGATGATTTCGTTCACCCCGTCAAACTGAGCAGCTATTACCTGTCCTCGCTGCAAACCACCCTGGGCGATTTCGATCTGTTCTTCCTCGCGCAAGGCAAGCCGCCATTCGACGCGGCCCTGCGTAACCGCGCCGACATGCAGCACCTCTACCAAGAGAACCTGCCCGCCCCGGCGTCTCGAGACTGGCAAGAAGCCAAGGATTACTGCAGCTGGCTAGCAGAACTCAGTGGTTATCCGGTCGATCTTCCGACCGAGGCCCAGTGGGAATATGCAGCGCGCAACCGTGGCCAGCCGGTGATGTTCGCCACCGACAACGGCAACCTGGACTACGGTCGTAACTTTCCGGCGCCCGACGACAACCAGACCTTCGCCGTGGATCGGTTCGTGCCCAACCCCCTGGGCCTCTACAACCTCACCGGCAATGCCAGCGAATGGGTCAACGATTGGTACGATAAACACTACTATCGCGAGTCTCCCGTGGAGAACCCGCAGGGGCCGCAAACCGGCATTTATCGGGCGCAACGTGGAGCGAACAACGAGTTTGCCAACGACCCGACCTTCTCGCCTTCGGCCAGCACCGTGCGTCGCTGGCGTTGGGGGGCACTCGCGGCCTGGAATGCCCCCGGTGTCAGCTTTCGCTGCGCCATCCAGTCGGCACAGCCGCTTTAAAGCCCGAGCAGCGAGAGCATGATGAAGGTGGCGAACAGCACGAAGTGAGTCATGCCTTCGATGGCGTTGGTTTCGCCATCGTTGAGGTTGATCGCGCTGACGATCAGGGTGATGAACACCATCACCGTCTGCACCGGCGTCATGGCCATCTGGAACGGTTGGCCGGTGTACAGGGCCATGGCCTCCATCACCGGCACCGTCAGGATCACCGTCGACAAGGACGCCCCCAGGGCCACGTTGACCACCGACTGCATGCGGTTGGCCAGGGCTGCGCGCAACGCGGTGAGGATCTCCGGTGCAGCGGAAATCGCCGCCACCAGGATCGCCGTGATCACCGGTGGTGCGCCGGTGCCTTCCAGGCCCAGGTCCAGGGTCTTGGACATCACCTCGGCCAGGGCGCCGATCACCACCACGCCAAACACCAGGATGCCGATGCTCCAGGCCAGGTTGACGGTAGCGGGCTGTGCCTGCGCCTCTTTATGGCGGCGTTTTTCCGGATAGCTGTAGCTGAAGAAGTAGCTGTGTGGCCCGACCTGCATGCGCAGGAACAGGGTGTAGAGCACCACCATCGCGCCGATGGTGAAGGCCGAGTAGACCTTCCAGTCGCTTTCGGGAATGAACTCCGGCACCACCATCGACACGCCCATGGCGGTGAGGATCATCACGCTGTAGGTCCGCGCCGAATCGTCGTTGTAGGGCTGCTCGCCATGCTTGATGCCGCCCATCAGCGCGGCCAGGCCGAGGATGCCGTTGATATCCAGCATCACCGCCGAATAGATGGTGTCGCGCACCAGGGTCGGCGAAGCCTCGTTGCTCATCATGATCGCCAGGATCACCACCTCCACCAGCACCGCAGCCAGGGTCAGGATCATGGTGCCGTAGGGGTCGCCGACCTTTTCCGCCAGCAGTTCGGCGTGATGGGCCACTCGCATCGAAGCCACTACGATGAAGCCGATGAGCACCAGCCCGGCGAGCAGGGCGATGCCCTGGCCGCTGTTGAGCAAGAGGTGTTCCAGGGGATAGGCGGCCAACGCAGCCAGTAGCGCAAGCAGCAGGAGCTTTTCTTGCTTGAGGGAAGTGAGCATTGCAGTCCTTTGACGGAATGGAAAAACGGACACAGGAGATGACCTGGAGACTGCATCGAGTCACTAATGTTTCGTTACATCTTAGAAGAATCGACTTCCAGGGGCCTGGTCGCACGCCCCCTCGGTCAGGTTTTACCGGACATTCGTCGCGCCCGCTGTAGAATGGCGGCTTTTTCGGACCCGGTGAAAACCGGCGAGGAGCGCAACCGTCGGCCAGCCCCCAGAGAAGGGGAAGCCCAGGTGTCGCCCCTCCTCGCAGCCCCCCGCACCTGATGAGACAACACCATGTATGACTGGCTGAACGCCTTGCCCAAGGCTGAACTGCACCTGCACCTGGAAGGTTCCCTGGAGCCCGAGCTGCTGTTCGCCCTGGCCGAGCGCAACAAGATCGCCCTGCCCTGGAGCGACGTCGAGACCCTGCGCAAGGCCTACGCCTTCAACAACCTGCAAGAGTTCCTCGACCTGTACTACCAGGGCGCCGACGTGCTGCGCACCTCCCAGGACTTCTACGACCTGACCTGGGCCTACCTGCTGCGCTGCAAAGAGCAGAACGTGATCCACACCGAACCCTTCTTCGACCCGCAGACCCATACCGACCGTGGCGTGCCTTTCGAAGTGGTGCTCAATGGCATCGCCAGTGCCCTGAAGGATGGCGAGCAGCAACTGGGCATCACCAGTGGCCTGATCCTCAGCTTCCTGCGCCACCTGAGCGAAGAAGAAGCGCAGAAGACTCTCGACCAGGCCCTGCCGTTTCGCGAAGCCTTCGTCGCCGTGGGCCTGGACAGCTCCGAGATGGGGCATCCGCCGAGCAAGTTCCAGCGGGTGTTCGACCGGGCCCGCGCCGAGGGTTTCCTGACCGTGGCCCACGCTGGCGAAGAAGGTCCGCCGGAGTACATCTGGGAAGCCCTGGACCTGCTCAAGATCCAGCGCATCGATCATGGCGTCCGGGCCTTCGAGGACGAGCGGCTGATGCAGCGGATCATCGACGAGCAGATTCCGCTGACCGTCTGCCCGCTGTCCAATACCAAGCTCTGCGTGTTCGATCACATGTCCCAGCACAACATCCTGGAAATGCTCGAGCGCGGCGTGAAGGTGACGGTCAATTCCGATGACCCGGCCTACTTCGGCGGCTACGTCACCGAGAACTTCCATGCCTTGTACACCGACCTGGGCATGACCCGGGAACAAGCCCAGCGCCTGGCCCAGAACAGCCTGGACGCCCGCCTGGTCAAGCCGTAAGGCCAGCCTGTCGGAGTCGCTGCCACAGCCGGCACCTTCCCCAGGCGCCCTCTTGCAAGGGCGCCTGGGGCCACGGAACTGCCCTCTACACTTCGCTCAATTCCTCCAGGGTCCGGCCCCGGGTCTCCATCCCGAAGCGCCAGACCACCGCCGCCGCGACCACGAAGCACGCCGCCCCCAGGGCGAACACGCCCCCCTGCCCGGCGACCGGCAACACCAGCCCCGTCACCAAGGGCCCCAGTAACGAACCGATGCGGCCAACCGCCGAAGCGAACCCCGAGCCCGTGGCCCGGGCCGAGGTCGGATACAGCTCCGGGGTGTAGGTGTAGAGCACCGCCCACATGCCGAACAGGAAGAACTGCATCAGCAACCCGGTGCCGATCAGCAGGCTCGCATTGCCGCCGAACACCGCGCTCTGCCCGTAGAAGAAGGACATGATCCCGCCACCGAGCAAGGTGACGATGCACACCGGCTTGCGTCCCCAGCGCTCCACCAGCCAGGCGGCCATGAGGAACCCCGGGATCCCGCCCAGGGAAATCAGCACCGTGTAGTACACCGACTGGGTCACCGCGAAACCGGACTGCTGGAGCAACGCGCTGAGCCAGGAGGTCAGGCCATAGAACCCCAGCAGGGCGAAGAACCACAGGCTCCAGATCATCACCGTGCGCTGGCGATACTGCGGCGACCAGATCTGGCGCAACGCAGAGAAAAACTGCCCAGGCGCGCTGTCCATGCGCGGCAGGCGCACGGGCTCGGGCAACTGGCTGGTGCCCAGGGATGCCCGCACCTTGTCCTCGATGCCTTGCAGCACCCGATCGGCATCGGCATGGCGCCCGGCCTGCTCCAGCCAGCGCGGCGACTCGGGGATGAAGAAGCGGATCGCCAGCACGAACAGCGCCGGGATCGCCAACACCAGGAAGATGTCGCGCCAGCCAATCAACGGCAGCAGGAAGTACGACAGCACCCCGGCGGCGACGAAACCCAGGGGCCAGAAACCATCCATCAAGGCGATGTAGCGCCCGCGTCGTTGCGCCGGGATCATCTCCGAGAGCATCGACTGGGCGATGGGAAACTCCATGCCCATGCCGATTCCCAGCAGCACCCGGAACAGGGTCAGGCTGTCCACGTCCTGGGCCGTGGAGCACAGGTAGCTGGCCACGCCCCAGAGCACGATGCTCCACTGGAACACCGGCTTGCGACCGAAACGGTCGGCGAGCATTCCCGATAGCGATGCCCCCAGCACCATGCCGAAGAAGCTGGAGCTGGCCAGCAGGCCGGCCTGGGCCGAACTCAAGCCGAACTCGGCTTTGATCGAGCCCAGGAGGAAGGTCATCATCGCCAGGTCCATGGAGTCGAAGAAGAACGCCAAGGCGATGATGATGAAGATCAGCCGGTGATAGCCGCTGATGGGTAACCGCTCCAGGCGCTCCGCAGCGCTGTATCCCTGTATGCCCATGCCCCGCCCCCCACTCGAATGCTTGACCGTCGGAGTGTGCGGGATCGAGACCGGGGCTGATTGCCGAGGGCGACCTGTCCACGTCCACCAGCGACGTCCAGGGTCGCAACGCCCGCAGGCGGTCGACGCGGAGCATGTCCTGGGAGTGCTATGTCGTGGCGGGGCTACGCCACAGGAAGCTCATGCCGGGCGGCGAGCGCTGATCTCGGCGCAGCGTCTTTGCAACAGATCGCGCAACAGCTTCACCGGTTTGCTCAGGTGCGCCCGGTGGGTGCAGAGCAGGTTCAGCGACGCCCGCTCGCAGGTCAGCTCCGGCAGCAGCACTTGCAGGCGCCCCTCCAGCACATCGGCGGCCACATCCAGCCAGGACTTGTAGACGATCCCGGCCCCGGCCAGGGCCCAGCGCCGGACCACATCGGCATCGTCGCTCAGGCGGTCGCCACCGACGCTGAGGCTCACCTCGCGCTTGCCGTCATGAAAGCTCCAGAGATCGTGGGCCCGGCTGTCGAGCATGTACAACAGGCAGTTGTGCTGGGCCAGTTGCTCCAGCTGGCGTGGCTCGCCATGGCGCGCCAGGTAGCCGGGAGCGGCGCACAGCACCCGGCGGTTGTCCGGGGCTACCGGCAGGGCCACCAGGCTCGAGTCCTCCGGTTCACCGTAGCGCAGGGCGATGTCCACCGGCTGGCGGAACAGGTCGGCGATCCTGTCCCCCAGCAACAGGCGCACGCTGAGCTTGGGATGCTCGCGCTGGAACTCGTCGAGCCAGGGCAGCAGCAGGTTGCGCCCAAAGTCCGAGGGAGCGGAAAGCTGCAACACGCCGCTGACCTGGTCCTGCCCGCTGGCCAGCAGGCGCCGGCCGTCATCCAGGTTGCCCAAGGCGGCGCGGGCGTACTCGAGAAACCCCTCGCCCTCGGCGGTCAGGCGCAGACTGCGGGTGGAACGAGCCAGCAGGCGTGCGCCGAGGTGGTGCTCGATGCGCTTGAGGGCGGCGCTGGCCACCGCCGGCGAAAGGTCCATGACCCGGGCCGCCGCCGACAGGCTGCCCAGGTCGGCGGCACGCACGAACAACTGCAAGTCATCGAATCGCAACACGGCCAGCCTCGGATTATCAAAAAAATATTGAAAGAGACTGCTCTTTTAGCCGGTTTTACCCGGTGAAGAAATAGCCAATCATCTCTCCATCGTCCAATTCCGCCGAGGAATACCCCGATGTCCGATCCCTTCACCGCCATTGCCACCCTGGTCGCCCGGCCAGGCCAGCAACACGTGTTGCAACGCGAACTCAGTACCCTGGTGGCGCCCAGCCGCGCCGAAGTCGGTTGCCAGTATTACCAACTGCACCAGGATGCCGAGCAGCCGGGCACCTTCTACGTCCTGGAGCGCTGGGATAACCAGGCGGCCCTGGACCTGCACAACGGCACCGCACATTTCCAGGCCTTCCTGGAACACACCCGCGATGCCCTCGAACACTTCGAACTCAAGCGCCTGCAACTGATCGCCTGACCCTCTTCAATCTCTTTAAAGGAACCCATCATGAAAGCCATCGCCTATTACCAATCGCTGCCGATCGACGATCCTCGCGCCCTGCAAGATATCGAACTGCCGGAGCCTACCCCCGGCCCTCGCGACCTGCTGGTGGAAGTCAAGGCCATCTCGGTCAACCCGGTGGATACCAAGGTGCGCCGCAACGTCCAGCCCGAAGGCGGGGCCGCCAAAGTCCTGGGGTGGGACGTAGCCGGGGTGGTCAAGGCCGTGGGCAGCGAGGTCAGCCTGTTCAAGGCTGGCGACCAGGTGTTCTACGCCGGCTCCATAGCCCGCGCCGGGGCCAACAGCGAAGTGCACGTGGTGGATGAGCGCATCGTCGGCCACATGCCCAAGAGCCTGGGCTTTGCCGAAGCCGCCGCCCTGCCGCTGACGGCGGTCACCGCCTGGGAACTGCTGTTCGATCGCTTGCAGGTCAGCCAGGACCCGCAGAACAAAGACCAGAGCTTGTTGATCGTCGGCGCCGCTGGTGGCGTCGGTTCGATCCTCACTCAACTGGCGCGGCAACTGACCGGGCTCAAGGTGATCGGCACCGCCTCGCGCGAGCAGACCCAGGCCTGGGTGCGCGAGCTGGGCGCTCATGCAGTGGTGGATCACAGCCAGCCACTGAGCGCCGAGCTCAAGCGCATCGGCATCGAGCAGGTGACCCACGTGGCCAGCCTGACCCAGACCGACACTCACCTGGACCAACTGGTCGAAGCCCTGGCGCCCCAGGGCAAGCTGGGGTTGATCGACGATCCGCAAAGCTTCGACGTGACCAAGCTCAAGCGCAAGAGCCTGTCGCTGCACTGGGAATTCATGTACACCCGCTCGCTGTTCGAGACTCCCGACATGCAACAGCAACACGTGATCCTGACGCGGGTCGCCGAGCTGATCGACGCCGGCACCCTCAAGACCACGGTCGGCGAGCACTTCGGCCGGATCGACGCCGCCAACCTGCGCCGCGCCCACGCCCTGCTGGAGAGCGGCAAGGCCAAGGGCAAGATCGTCCTGGAAGGTTTCTGAGACGACGCCAGGCGGCCAATATCACGCTAGCGGCGTGGTGTCGGCCGTCAGTCAGAGAGTTGATTCCGGTCATGGTTTTGACCTCGTTCAGGTCTACACTGGGGCTCCCTTGCAGTGCAGTCTTTTACCGTTAGGAGGTCAGCAATGAAGATCCTGATAAAAGAATTGGCAACCCCTCAAGGCTCCCAATGGCAAGTACGCCTGGACCAGCACGCCGTGACATTCCGCAGCGAGGCCGAGGCCCGGGCCTTCACCCAGACCCTGCAGGGCCGGCTGCAAGCCCCGCATACGATTCCCCAGCCACAACGCGCCGCCGGTTGACTCAGCGGGCGGCCTGCAGGGCCCGGGCGTTCTGCAAGCGCCGGGTCATGACCGCCATGCTCACCGCCAGCACGCCGCACAGGCAGATGACCATCGCCATGGGCGTGGCGCTGCCGTCGTGCAGCACGCCCACCAGGTAGGCCGCGCCCGCGGCCACACTGAACTGCAGGCACCCCAGCAGCGCCGAGGCGCTGCCAGCCCGTGCGCCCTGGCCATTCATGGCGCAGGCCGCGGCGTTGGGGATGATGCATCCCAGGCTGGCGATGCATACGAACAGCGGTACCAGCAGCGGCCATAGCGCCGCGGTATGCAAGGTACTGATGCCCAGCAGGGCCAGCCCCGCAGCCAGGTAGATCCACACGGTACGGGCCAGCAGGAAGGCCGGCCCGCGCTTGGCTAACAGCCGCGCGTTGACCTGGGCCACCAGGATGAAACCGCCGGCGTTGATCCCGAAGAACCAGCCGAAATGCTCCGCTGGCACCCCATAGAGCTTGATGAGAACGAAGGGCGAGCCGGCGATATAGGAGAACATCCCGGCAATGGCGATCCCGCCGGTCAGCGCATGCCCCAGGTACACCCGGTCCTTGAGCAGCAAGCCGTACTGGTGCAGCGCCCCGGACAACGGCAGGCGCGCTTGCTCGGCCGGCATGCTTTCCGGCAAGCCCAGGGCCACCGCCAGCCCGGACAGGGCACTGAACAGCGTGAGCATGATGAAGATCGACTGCCAGCCATGCAGATTGACCAGCAGGCCACCGAGCATGGGGGCCAGGATTGGCGCCAGGCCCATCACCAGCATCAGTTGCGAGAACACCTTGGCCGAACCCACCGCATCGCATTTGTCGCTGACCACCGCGCGGGAGATCACCATCCCGGCGCAACCGCCCAGGGCCTGGACGAAGCGCGCACCGATCAGCCATTCCAGGCTCGGCGCATAGGCGCACGCCACCGACGCCAAGGTGAACAATCCAACCCCGGCCAGCAGCGGCGGTCGGCGGCCGAAGCGATCGGCCAATGGCCCATAGAGCAGTTGCCCGATGGACAACCCCAGGAAGTAGGAGGCCAGGGTCAGCTGGACGTGTTTTTCATCGGTGGCGAAAGCCTGGGCCATTGCCGGGAAGGCTGGCAGGTAGAAGTCGATGGCCAAGGGGCCGAATGCGCTCAGGGCGCCGAGAATCAAGATAATGCGTAGGTTCATGGCATCCAAACGAGCGTCGGGTCAGCGGCCCGATAGTTTATCCGTGCTTGGACGCCTTGAACATTCCGGTAGGTCGCTAACGATCAGATCGATCAGGCAACCTGCACCGCATAGCCTTCTTCGCTGATCAGGCTGATCACTTCATCGTTGGACAGCCGGCTCTCGACCCCCACTTCCTTGGCCGCCAGGTCCACCCGCACGGTGGCTGCCGGATCCTTGCTCTGCAAGGCCTGGGTGATGGCTCGCACGCAGTGGCCGCAGGACATGCCTTGAACGTTGAATACTTGCATTGCACTTCTCCTGTGTTGAAGTTGGGCAGAGTCTTGTCCTTGCCACCATGGCAAGGTCAAGTTCCAGCGCAACCTGCCGGGCTGGAAATCGACGCCGCGCTCGGCCAAGCTTCACTCCTTATGTCATCAAAGCGGGAGATTCAGCCATGCGCTGGTCAACTTTCAGCCTCGTCGGCCTGCTGGGCCTGTTCGCGGCAGTGCCACCGGCCCTGGCCGCCGGCGAGGATTACGGCGTACTGATCATTTCCAGGGAGCGGCTGGAAGTCGCCACCTCCTGTGAAATCGGCCTGTACATCCAGGACCAGCTGGCCGGCCGGCTGTTCCAGGAACAGAGTACGTCCTTCAACCTGCCCGCAGGCAAGGTGGCGCTGAGCCTGAAGCTGCTACCGGGCCAGGCCCCAGGCTGCAACGCCGGCATGCTGGCCCCCAACGCCCAGGAGGTCAGCCTCAGGGCTGGCGAAGTGCTCAAGTACCGCATCGCCACCAGTCCCTCCGGCATGTATCTCAAGCCCGCCTCCCTGGGCTACTGACCGGTTGCCCGGCGTCCCTCGACGCCGGGCCGGTGCATTTTGTCCCTGGGACAAAATGAAGCACCCGCGCAATGCCCCTTGACCTTGCCTGAGTGGCAAGGTTGATCCTGTAGCCAACCGTCTACAGGGAGTGGTCCCCATGTCCGATTCAATCACCTTCAACCTGCCGATCGCCGGCATGACCTGCGCCAGCTGCGCCGGACGCGTGGAACGCGCCCTGGGCAAGGTCGCCGGCGCCGCTGCGGTGAGCGTCAACCTGGCCACGGAACAGGCCCGGGTCGAGGCACCGGGAGGTAGCCTGCCAGCCTTGGTGGCCGCCGTGGAAAACGCGGGCTACAGCGTGCCCGTGCAGAGCCTGGAACTGAGCATCGGCGGCATGACCTGCGCCACCTGCGCCGGCCGCGTCGAGCGCGCCTTGAGCAAGGTGGCGGGAGTGCGCAGCGCCAGCGTCAACCTGGCCACCGAGCGTGCCCACCTGGAGCTGTTGGGCCAGGTCGATCCGGCGCAGTTGATCGAGGCCGTGACCAAGGCGGGCTATCGCGCCAGCCTGTGGCAGGCCGAGCAACGCCATGACGCCGATCCCCAACACCAACTGCGGCGCGAGCGCTGGAGCCTGGCACTGGCCATCTTGCTGGCCCTGCCATTGGTGCTGCCAATGCTGGTGGAACCCTTGGGCCTGCACTGGATGCTCCCGGCCTGGGCCCAGTTCGCCCTGGCCACACCCGTGCAATTCATCTTCGGTGCGCGCTTCTACGTGGCGGCCTGGAAAGCCGTGCGCGCCGGCAGCGGCAACATGGACCTGCTGGTGGCCCTGGGCACCAGTGCCGGCTACGGCCTGAGCCTTTATGAGTGGGCCACGGCCGCGCCAGGCAGCATGCCGCATCTGTACTTCGAAGCCTCGGCGGTGGTCATCGCCCTGGTGCTGCTGGGCAAGTACCTGGAAAGTCGCGCCAAGCGCCAGACCGCCAGTGCCATCCGCGCCCTGGAGGCCCTGCGGCCGGAGCGGGCGATCCAGGTGATCGACGGCCGCGAACAGGAAGTGGCCATCAGCGCCCTGCGCCTGGGCGACCTGGTACTGGTCAAGCCCGGCGAGCGCTTCGCAGTGGACGGCGAGGTCGTCGAAGGCCAGAGCCATGCCGATGAAGCCCTGATCAGCGGTGAAAGCCTGCCGGTGCCCAAGCAGCCCGGCGACAAGGTCACCGGCGGCGCCATCAACGGCGAAGGCCGACTGCTGGTACGCACCCAGGCCCTGGGCGCGGAAACCGTGCTGGCAAGGATCATCCGCCTGGTGGAAGACGCCCAGGCCGGCAAGGCGCCGATCCAGAAACTGGTGGACAAGGTCAGCCAGGTGTTCGTGCCCACCGTGCTGGTGCTGGCGCTGATCACCCTGGTGGGCTGGTGGTTGTCCGGCGCATCCCTGGAAACCGCCCTGATCAACGCCGTGGCCGTACTGGTGATCGCCTGTCCCTGTGCCCTGGGCCTGGCCACCCCCACCGCGATCATGGCCGGTACCGGCGTCGCCGCGCGCCACGGCATCCTGATCAAGGACGCCGAAGCCCTGGAACGGGCCCATGAGGTCAGCTCGGTGGTGTTCGACAAGACCGGCACCCTCACCTCGGGCACCCCGCGCATCGCCCATATGCAAGCCGTGGATGGCAATGACGACAGCCTCCTGCAACTGGCCGGCGCCTTGCAGCGCGGCAGCGAACACCCATTGGCCAAAGCCGTGCTGGACCTGTGCCAGGAGCGCCAGCTGGCGGTCGCCGATGTCAGTGCCAGCCAGTCCCTGACCGGCCGCGGCATCGCCGGCACCCTCCAGGGCCGGCAACTGGCCCTGGGCAACCGTCGCCTGCTGGAAGAAAGCGGCCTGAACCCGGGCGACCTGGCCCAGGCCGCCAAGGACTGGGAACACGAAGGCCGGACCCTGTCCTGGCTGATCGAGCAAAGCCCGCAATCCCGGGTACTGGGCCTGTTCGCCTTCGGCGACACGCTCAAGCCCGGCGCCCTGCAGGCGGTGCGGCAACTGCGCGCGCGGCACATCAGCAGCCACCTGCTGACCGGTGACAACCGTGGCAGCGCCAAGGTGGTAGCCGATGCCCTGGGCATCACCGACGTCCATGCCGAAGTGCTGCCCGCGGACAAGGCCGCCACCGTGGCCGAACTGAAGAAAACCGGGGTGGTGGCCATGGTCGGCGACGGCATCAATGACGCCCCGGCCCTGGCCGCCGCGGACATCGGCATCGCCATGGGCGGCGGTACCGACGTGGCCATGCACGCGGCCGGCATCACCCTCATGCGCGGCGAGCCACGCTTGATCCCGGCCGCCCTGGAGATCAGCCGCAAGACCTACGGCAAGATCCGCCAGAACCTGTTCTGGGCCTTCGTCTACAACCTGATCGGCATTCCCCTGGCCGCCTTCGGCCTGCTCAACCCGGTGCTCGCCGGCGCCGCCATGGCCTTGTCCAGCGTCAGCGTGGTGAGCAATGCGCTACTGTTGAAAACCTGGAAACCCAAAGACCTGGAGAATGCCGGATGAACATCGGCCAAGCAGCGCGCAAGAGCGGCCTGAGCGCCAAGATGATCCGCTACTACGAGTCCATCGGCCTGCTCAAGCCGGCCCACCGCAGCGACAGCGGCTATCGCCTGTACGGCAACGAAGACCTGCACAGCCTGGCATTCATCAAGCGCTCCCGGGACCTGGGCTTCTCCCTGGAAGAAGTGGGCAAGCTGCTGACCCTGTGGCAGGACCGCCAGCGAGCCAGCGCCGACGTGAAGGCCCTGGCACGCCAGCACATCGACGAGCTGAACCAGAAGATCCGCGAACTAGCGGGCCTGCGCGACACCTTGCAGGACTTGGTGGAGCACTGCCACGGCGACCACCGCCCGGACTGCCCGATCCTCAAGGAGCTGGCCTCCGGCAATTGCTGCGGGTCTTGATGGTGTAGCCGCTGCCGCAGGCTGCGCACGGGCGCGCAGCGCTCGCAAGTTAGAGGCCTGAAGGTCCCGCGGACCTTGGCGCAGCCTCGCAGGCTCGACAGCGGCTACAGGGAATCGAAGTGCCAGGTAGCTTGCAGAAATGAAAAATCCGGCCGAGGCCGGATTTTTCATGGGTCACTGCATCCAGGGCGGAGGCGGTGGCTCGTCGGATTTGCCCGGCGGTCTTTCGTCCTCCGCACGGGCAGCCCGGCGGCGCTCTTCGTCGAAACGCGCCGCTTCGATCTCGCGCATCACGCTGCCCACGTCCGCCCGCTCCTGGGAGTCGGCGAACTCACCGGTCAGCACGCTGCCCGGATGCAAGGTGCCCGCCTCGTACAAGGCCCACATTTCCTTGGCATAGCGGGTGCGCTTGAGCTCCGGGGCGAAACGCCCGAAGTAGGCGGCCATGTTGCCGACATCGCGCTCGAGCATGCTGAAGGCATGGTTGTTACCGGCCGCGTCCACCGCCTGGGGCAGGTCGATGATCACCGGCCCTTGCGGCCCCAGCAGCACGTTGAACTCGGACAGGTCACCGTGCACCAGGCCGGTACACAGCATCAGCACGATCTGGGAAATCAGGAAGGCGTGATACTCACGCGCCTGCTCCGGCTCCAGCACCACATCGTTCAGGCGCGGCGCGGCATCGCCGTATTCGTCGGCCACCAGCTCCATGAGCAGCACGCCTTCGAGGAAGTCGAACGGCTTGGGCACCCGGACCCCGGCATTGGCCAGGCGAAACAACGCGGCCACCTCGGCGTTCTGCCAAGCGTCCTCGGCCTCCTTGCGCCCGAACTTCGAGCCCTTGGCCATGGCCCGGGCCTGGCGGCTGTTGCGGACCTTGCGGCCCTCCTGATACTCCGCCGCCTGGCGGAAACTGCGTTTGTTGGCCTCCTTGTAGACCTTGGCGCAACGTATCTCCTTCCCGCAGCGCACCACATACACAGCTGCTTCTTTGCCACTCATGAGTGGACGCAGCACCTCATCTACCAGACCGTCTTCGATCAGCGGCTCAATGCGTTTTGGAGTCTTCATCAGCTTTTATTCTGGTTCCCTTGTTACCAAACACGCGAAAGTCACTCGTTATACGGCAATCCTCCCACGACGGGAAAGGGCTGCCGGTCTCCCCTGCCCTGCAATGCTCGCAATATGCCGCTGCAGCCCTTGTCCACCAAGGGACAACGCTGGCCGGGCGCCCCCGACAGGAGGATTTTTCTTCCTGCCGACTCAATTTTCCACGGCCTGGGCCGAAGTCCTTAGAGACAAGGGAGTTTGTCCGACAATCCAATAAAGACGTCAGCATCCGGCCAAGGTTCGATCGCCGCCTGCCGCACTCGCTCCAGGGATGGCAACCCGCACAGATTCCAAGCTGCCCAGGGTTTCGCGAGGTGCCCGCACTTCGTGGACTGACAACACAACAAGAAAAACCGGAGCGCAGATGAACATCAGACAGAAACTCACCTGGGCCTTTGCCGTCATCGCCTGCCTCCCCGTGGTGCTGGTCGCCACGCTGGTGGTGATGAACCTGCGCAGCGATGCCGAGGACGGCTTCGTCGACAGCAGCAATCGCGAAATCCGCCAAGTGGCCAACGCCATGCAGCTGTTCTTCGAGGGCATCAGCCAGAACATCGATTACCTGGCGGCTCAACCCCTGCTCACCCAGGCCGGCGACAACCTCAAGACCTGGATGAGCGCCGAAGCCGCCAAGGCCCCCGAAGGCGAACAGGACAAACGCATCTTCGAACTGTTCGCCGCCATGGCCGCCAGCCATCCGGCTTATTCCTATGTGTCCTATGGCGTGAGCAATGGCGGCTACGTCTCCTGGCCCGCCGACCTGAAGCTGAGCAACTACGACCCACGTGTGCGCCCCTGGTACCAGACCGCCCAGGCCAACCCGGGCAAGACCCTGCGCACCGCGGCCTACTACTGGGCCAACGACGATGCGGTGCTGGTCAGCACCGTGCGCTCCCTGGGCAACCAGTTGGGCGCCCAAGGCGGCGTGGTCGCGGTGGACGTCTCGCTCAAGCAGCTCACCGAGATCGTCAAGCAGATCAAGCTGGGCGAATCCGGCTACCTGATGCTCCTGGAAAACAGCGGCACCATCCTGGTGGACCCCAAGCAGCCGGAACACAACTTCAAGGCCCTGGGCAGCCTCGGCAGCGGCTACGAGCAACTGGCCAAGGCCGGCAAGGGCCTGGTGCAGGTGGAGCTGGGTGGCAAGCGCTACATGGCCAATATCTGGCCTTCCGAGCAACTGGGCTGGACCTTCATCGGCCTGATCCAGCAGGACGAAGTCATGGGCCAGGCGACCCAGCTGACCTGGATCATCGCCATCATCGCCGGGGTCCTGGCGGTGTTGTTCGCCGTGTTCGGCGCCAGCTTCGCCGGCCTCATCGTGCGTCCGATCCGGGGCGTGGCCAGCGGCCTGGAAGGCATCGCCCAGGGCGAGGGCGACCTGACTCGCAGCCTGGACATCCGCGGCCGCGATGAAACCGCGCAACTGGCCAACTGGTTCAACCAGTTCCTCGCGGCGATCCGCAAGCTGATCCAGAACATCGGCCAGGCCGCCCAGAAGATCCTCGCCACCTCCCACTCCTCGACCCAGGTCTCCAGCGACATGGCCGAGGCCGCCGGACGCCAGCGCGAAGCCGTGGACATGGTGTCCACCGCGTTCCATGAAATGGTCGCCACGGCCAACGAAGTGGCGCGCTCCTGCAGCCAGGCCGCCGAATCCGCCGACAGCGGCCAGCGCCAGGCCCGCGAAGGCCAGCAGCAGATCGACGCGGCGGTGCACAGCGTCGATCGCCTGAGCCAGGAGATCGAACAATCGGCGCAATCGATGCAGCAACTGGAGCGCGACAGCAACGATATCCAGTCGATCCTCGGCACCATTCGCTCCATCGCCGAGCAGACCAACCTGCTGGCCCTCAACGCGGCCATCGAGGCCGCGCGCGCCGGCGAACAGGGCCGTGGTTTTGCCGTGGTGGCCGATGAGGTCAGGGCGCTGGCCAAGCGCACCGCCGACTCCACCGCCGAGATCGACGGCCTGCTGGGCAACCTGGCCAAGCGCACCAGCGCGGTGACCCAGCAGATGCATGCCAGCCTGGAAGTGTCCCAGCAATCGGTGGAGCGCATTGGCCTGGCGCGCAACAGCTTCGGGCAGATCCGCGAATCGGTGGATGTGATCCGCGACATGAACACCCAGATCGCCACCGCCGCCGAAGAACAGCATCAAGTGGCCGAAGACATCAACCGGCACATCAGCCAGATCCATGGCGACGCGCAACTGGTGGCGGAACTGGCCAACTCGGCGCGCCTGGACTCCCAGAGCCTGGCGGACCTGTCCAACGAACTGGACGGCCTGGTCCGGCGCTTCAAGACCTGACCCGTGGCGGCGAGGGGAATGCCCCTCGCCTGGCCGGAGCCGTCAGCGCTCGACGATGGCCGTCACGCCCTGCCCGCCCGCGGCACAGATCGAGATCAACCCACGCCCCTGCCCGGCCACGCTCAACAGCTTGGCCAGGTTGGCGACTATGCGCCCGCCGGTGGCGGCGAAAGGATGTCCCGCCGCCAGTGAACTGCCCTTGATATTGAGTCGCGAACGATCGATCGCCCCCAGGGGCGCCTCCAGGCCCAGGCGCGACTTGCAGTACTGCGGGTCTTGCCAGGCCTTGAGGGTGCACAGCACCTGGGCGGCGAAGGCTTCGTGGATCTCGTAGTAGTCGAAGTCCTGCAGGCTCAAGCCGTTGCGCGCCAGAAGGCGTGGCACGGCATACACCGGAGCCATCAGCAAGCCTTCGGCGCCATGGACGAAGTCCACCGCCGCCGCCTCGCCGTCACGCAGGTAGGCCAGGATCGGCAGGCCACGCTCCCGGGCCCATTGCTCGCTGCCCAGCAACACCAGGGAGGCGCCATCGGTCAGGGGCGTCGAGTTGCCGGCAGTGAGGGTGCCCTGGCCGCCGCGGTCGAACGCCGGCTTGAGTCCGGCGAGCTTGTCCAGGGTCAGGTCCGGGCGCAGGTTGTTGTCCCGGGTCAGGCCGAGGAATGGCGTCAGCAGGTCATCGTGCCAGCCCTCGGCATAGGCGGCGGCCATGTGCAGGTGGCTGTCCAGGGCCAGCTGGTCTTGCGCGTCCCGGGGAATGTCCCAGGTCTTGGCCATCTGCTCGCAATGCTCGCCCATGGACAAGCCGGTACGCGGCTCGCCGTTGCGCGGCAGCTCCGGCTTGAGGTGGCGCGGGCGCACCTGGGACAAGACCTTGAGCTTGTCACCCAGGCCCTTGGCCCGGTTGGCCTGGAGCAGGATCTTGCGCAGCCCTTCGTTGACCCCGATCGGCGCATCCGAAGTGGTGTCGACACCACCGGCGATGCCGCAGTCGATCTGCCCCAGGGCGATCTTGTTGGCCACCAGCAGCACCGCTTCCAGGCCCGTGCCGCAGGCCTGCTGGATGTCATAGGCCGGGGTGGCGGGCGACAGCCGCGAGCCCAGCACGCATTCACGGGTCAGGTTGAAATCCCGGGACTGCTTGAGCACCGCTCCGGCCGCCACCTCGCCGATGCGCAACCCATGCAGGTTGTAGCGCTCGATCAGGCCCTCGAGGGCAGCGGTGAGCATGGCCTGGTTGCTGGCGGTGGCGTAGGCGCCGTTGGAACGGGCGAAGGGGATACGGTTGCCGCCGATGATCGCGACGCGACGCAGTTGTGTCATGGAAAGCTCCCTGTTCGGTGAATGCGACTGCGGTGGGTATCTCCTCCACCAGCGTAGGTTCTCATCCGGCGCCTGCTCGGCCCTGCAAGGAGAACCCCTGATCGAACGACCCGAAGCCATTCGTGGTCCACACTTTGAACCCCAACCTGCGGAGTGCGTTCCATGTCCGACCGTTATATCGACTTCGCCAACTCGGGCATCGGCCAGCGCCTGGTCGGGGCCCTTGGCCTGCCCTCGCCGACGCGCCTGGAGCGCTGGCAGGCTGGCCGCTTGCGGCCCATCGAAGGTGCCTTGCTGATCGGCGGCGGCCCCCTGGCGCGACAGGTGGCGGACCTCGCGCCACGCCTGACCGATGCGATCTACAGCTATGGCAGCGACCCGGCCCTGGCCAGCCCCTGGATTCCCGGACATGGCCCCAGGCTCAAGGCCGTGGTGTTCGACGCCAGCGAACTACTGCAGATCGACCAGCTCAAGCAATTGCGCGAATTCTTCCAGCCGCTGCTGCGCAACCTGGCGCCCAGTGCTCACCTGGTGCTGCTCGGACGTCCGCCGCAAAGCCTCGACGCGCCCTTCGCCGCCAGTGCCCAGCGAGCCCTGGAAGGCTTCAGCCGTTCCCTGGCCAAGGAGTTGCGCAACGGCGCCACCCTGCAACTGCTGTATGTGGAGGCCGGGGCCGAAGACCAGCTGGAAGGCGCATTGCGCTTCTTCCTCTCGCCCAAGAGCGCCTTCGTTTCCGGCCAGGTGCTGCACCTGCAGCCCTGCACCGCCCAGGTCCGGGACTGGAGCCGGCCCCTGGCCGGGCGCAAGGCCCTGGTCACCGGAGCGGCACGGGGCATCGGCGCGGCCATCGCCGAGACCCTGGCCCGGGATGGCGCCCAGGTGCTGTTGCTCGACGTTCCCCAGGCCCAGGCCGACCTCGAGGCCTTGGCCGCACGCCTTGGCGGGCAGGCCATCAGCCTGGATATCTGCGCCGAAGACGCAGCGCCAAGGTTGCTCGAACAGTTGCCCCGGGGCCTCGACATCCTGGTGCATAACGCCGGCATCACCCGGGACAAGACCCTGGCCAACATGACCCCGGAATACTGGGATGCGGTGCTGGCGGTCAATCTCGGAGCACCGCAGGTACTGACCCAGGCGCTGCTGGACAGCCAGTGCCTGCACGAGCACGGCCGGGTGATCCTGCTGGCCTCCATCAGTGGTATCGCCGGCAACCGCGGCCAGACCAACTACGCCGCCAGCAAGGCGGGGCTGATCGGCCTGGCCCAGGCCTGGGCGCCACGGCTCAAGGCCCGGGACATCAGCATCAATGCCGTGGCCCCGGGGTTCATCGAGACCAGGATGACCGCCAGCGTACCCTTCGCCTTGCGCGAAGCCGGGCGACGCATGAGTTCCCTGGGCCAGGGCGGCCTGCCCCAGGATGTCGCCGAAGCCGTGGCCTGGCTCGCCCAGCCCGGGAGCGGCGCGGTCAGCGGGCAGGCCCTGCGGGTCTGCGGTCAAAGCGTGCTGGGAGCGTGAAGATGACAGGACACTGGCACGAGCTGAACATCCCCGCGCCGCTGCCGAAGCTGTTTCTCAAGGCCGCATTGCGGCGCAAGATCAGCGGCACGCACTTGCCCGACCAGGGCCTGCGTTGCTTGATCAGCCTCGACCCCGGGCAACTGGCGGCCTACCGCAAGGTCTGCGGGTTTACCGACAACGGCCTGCTGCCCGTCACCTACCCCCATGTGCTGGCGTTCCCGCTGCAGATGCAACTGCTGACCGCCAGCGACTTCCCCTTTCCCTTGCTGGGGCTGGTGCACCTGGGCAACCGGATCCGCGTGCTACGACCCATGGGTAACGTCAGCAGCGTGCGGGTCGGGGTCCGGGTGGGTAACCTGCGCGCACACGCCAAGGGCGCGACCTTCGACCTGGTGACCAGCATCGACGACCTGCTGGGGCCGCTCTGGGAAGCCCGCAGCGAGATGCTTTGTCGCGGGGTCAAGCTGGCCGCTTCCGGGCCAGCGCCAACCCCTGCCGAACGTGAGCCAGGCCCAGGCCTGGAGGCCGTGGCCAACTGGCGGGCAGAGAGCGATATCGGCCGGCGCTATGCCAAGGTGTCGGGCGACTACAACCCGATCCACCTGAGCGCCTGGAGCGCACGACTGTTCGGTTTTCCCCAGGCCATCGCCCATGGCCTGTGGAGCAAGGCCCGGACCCTGGCGGCGCTGGAGCAGCACCTGCCCACGGCGGGCGTGCAGATCACGGTGCGCTTCGCCAAGCCGGTGCTGCTACCCGGCGAAGTCCGCCTGCTGGCCAGCGCCGCCGGCTCCAGCGGCGACTTGCAGCTGCTGGGCAAGGGTGGACTGCAACATATGCAAGGAGACTGGCAACCACTGCCCTGAGCGTCGTCACCCTCGACGAATCAGCACGACGCCAAGGATGATCAGCAGCAATCCGGCCATCTTGCCGAGGCTGATCGGCGCCTCGCGAAACCCGGCCCAACCGAAGTGATCCAGGGCCAGGGCCATGCTCAACTGGCCGGCCAGCACCAGCGTCATGAACAGCAAGGCGCCAATGCGCGGCCCGGCGAACGCTGCGACGGTGATGAAGAACGCTCCCATCAAGCCCCCGCACCAATGCCACCAGGTCAGCCCCTTGAGGGCGCTCAACGATGGCGTCTCGCGCTGTATCAACACCAGGAGCAGCAACGCCATGGTGCCGACGAAGAAGGAAATCATCGCCGCGACGAACACACTACCGACCTGCTTGGCCAACTGGCCATTGACCCCGGCTTGCAAGGCAATCAGGGCACCGGCAACGAACGGCAGGCACAGTAGCCACCAGACTGGAGTCAGCATCAAAAGCTCCCGCAAAAATTAAGGCGCGCAGTATAAGCCAGTGCCTCGGCTGACAACACGGGCCAGCCAACGCTGCAGCCAAGCATTTCGCCCTATTAATTGTATGTATATAACTTTGGTCGAGGACCACCAGCGGCGCTACCCGGCAAGCTCATTACTTGTTGTTTTAGATAGCCTTTCTTAAATACACGCAGACTCTTTCAATACTTTCAGGCTATTCATTTATAAGCATCTGGCAGCCGAAAAATAAGTCATTAATACCAACTTCATAATTGTTCGAAGTTCCCTTCGCGACTTTCATCTGGACAACGGACGACGACATCTCCAGCAGCAGAACTGGCGAGCCATCGAAAACAACAGACGTTGTAACAGGTGCAAGGAACAACTCTCATGAACACTCAATCCGGATGGAAGACGTTAACGGCCCTGACCATGATCCTGACCCTCAGCCTGGCCGGCTGCAGCGGTGGTGGTGGCGGCCACAAGAGTGGCAGCAGTTCTTCATCGCCCGCCAGTACCGACAGCGGCACTGGTGGCACCGACGGAACGGGCGGTGGCACTGGCGGTGGAACCGGTGGTACAGGCGGAACAGGCGGTGGCACTGGTGGTGGAACCGGTGGTACCGGCGGAACAGGCGGTGGCACTGGTGGCGGAACCGGTGGTACCGGCGGAACGGGCGGTGGAACTGGTGGTGGCACCGGCGGCACTGGCGGTGGAACTGGCGGAACAGGCGGCACCGGTGGAACCGGAGGTACAGGCGGGACGGGTGGAACAGGCAGCACCGGCACCCCCCTGACCACCAGCAGCCTGGTATCGGACCTGGGCACCACCATCAGCGGTGTCGGCACCGGAGTCAGCGGCCTGGGCGACTCGCTGAGCGGCACCCCCGTAGTCGGCGGCGTGGTGCAAAGTGCGGTCAATACCACCGGCAACGTGGTGGATACCGTGGGCGATGGCCTGACCGATGGCCTGGGCAAGCTGGGTACCGATCCCAAGGCCCTGAGCAAGACCACCGCCACCGTCGGCAATGTAGTCAGCGACGTCGGTACCGGGGTCACCAATCTGAGTGGCAAGCTGGCCACCAGCACCCAGAGCGTGCCGGTAGTCGGCGGCGTGGTGACTCGGGTCGCCCCGACGCTTGGCAGTGTCGGCGCCCGAGTGACGATGCTCGGCAATACCCTGAGCACCACCACCAGCAGCGGCCCATTGGGCACCCTGACCGATAACCTGGGTAACCAGGCCCTGGTGCCGGTGGTCAGCATGGCCGAAGGCCTGACCGGCAAACTGGGCAGCACCACAGGCCTCGGGACTCCGGTCAAGGGCTTGCTCAACGGCGTGGCCCAGGCAGTGGACGGCACCGGCGACAAGGTCAGCGGCGCCGGCAACGGCAGTCCGGTGACCAACCTGCTGGGTACCGCCCTGAACAACACTGGCGCCAGCGTGGGCACCGCCGGCGGCTACCTGGCCAGCTCCGGCTCCGGAAGCGGTACGGGTAATGGTGGCACTGGGCCCAACAACGGCCTGCTGGAGACCGTGGGCGGCGCCGTGGCCAACCTGAGCAACGGCCTGAACGCCGGCAACACCAACGGTACCGTCAGTGCCGGCGGCGTCACCGGTGCCTCCGCCGGTGGCCTGGTGGCCTCGGTCGGTGGTGCCCTGGGTGGCAGCGGCACTCCCAACCTGACGGTCACCGCACCACTGGCCAGTGTCGGGGCCAGCGTCGGCTCGGCACTCAATCCAGTCACCAGCGCGGCCAGCGGCCTGACCCAGCAAGTGGGTGCAGCCACCGGCACCGGAGCCCCGGTCGCCGGCCTGCTGAACCAGGTGGGCGGCGCGGTAAGCAACGTCGGCACCAGCCTCGCCGGCAGCACCGGCACCGGCCAGGTCGGTACGGCACTGGGTGGCACCTTGAACGCAGTGGGAGGCACCGTGGCCGCGGCAGGCGGCCTGGTCAACGGCGGTACCGCTCCCAGCGGTGGCCTGCTGGGTGGCTTGAATGTAGGGGCTTCCGCCAGTGGCGGCGCCTCCACCGGAACCACCAGCGGCGGCCTGGGCGGCGTGGTAGGAGGCCTCACCGGCGCCTTGGGCGGCACTCGATAATTTGCACCTGGCCGATTCGACGGCCCCACCTACAGCGCCTACGCTTGGTTGAAGGCGAGAGATTCAAATGGGTCTCTCGCCTTTTTGTTCATCCTGGGCACGACATTCCTGAGCCGCCCCGAGCCTGTAGCCGACGGCCACCAGGCATGAGCACCTTGGCATCACCGCAATTCGACCATGGAGTGTCCTATGCGTACGTTGGCCAGCTTGTTGTTACTAGGGTGCTGCTCCAGCGCCTATGCCGACTCCCTGCCGCGCTTTCTCAACAACAACGACAGTATCAACAACCTGCCGACCCCCAACCTGCCGGTGGACGCTTACCGCCCGGCCAGCCCGAAACTGCAGCTTCCCGAAGAACCCTCGGTACCCAAGGGCCAGCAACCGCTGCAGATGGGCACCAAGCTCACCGTGCGCCAGCTACAGATCGAAGGTGGCACTGTCTATCCTCTGGAAGAGCTGGCGGCCATCTACCGGCCGCTGATCGGCCATGAGGTCAGCTTCAACCAACTGATCGAGGCTACGCGCAGCATCACCAAGCGCTACCAGGACGACGGCTACCTGCTGTCCTACGCTTTCATTCCACAGCAACGCTTCGACCAGGGCACCTTGCGGATCGTGCTGGTGGAGGGATACATCCGCGATTACCAGTTGCAGGGCGACATCGGCCCGGTGTCGGCCTACCTGGACAAGCTGGTGGCCAAGCTCAAGGCCGAGCGCCCGCTGACCCGCAAGACCTTCGAACGCTACACCACGCTGATGAGCCGGGTGCCCGGGGTGACGTTGCAAGCCGTGGTGCCACCACCGGGCACCACCGACGGTGCGACCGGGTTGGTGGCCGTAGCCAGCCGCAAACCCATCACCACTACCCTCAACAGCAACCAGGACAACCGCAATGGCATGCAGGCCCTGGTGGGCATCACCAGCAACTCGCAGACCACCTGGGGCGAGCAGCTGACCCTCAGCGGGCTATTCCCGCCAGGCAAGGACAAGGAGCACTACTACCGCCTGGACTACAACCAGCTCCTGGGCTCGGAGGGCACCCAGCTGAGCCTGTACGGTGCGCGCTACCGTGCCGATCCGCATAGCGACATCCTGCTCAGCAACGGCCTGGTGCTGGAGCCCCATCGAGAGAACGACCGGTTCTCCATTGGTGTCAGCCACCCTTTCATCGCCTCGCCCAACGAAATGCTCACCCTCGGTACACGCCTGTACGCGGTGAACGACAAGACCCGCTATCGGGTGAATGGCCTGCCTTTGTCAGTGGAAGAAAAGACCGACATTCGCGCCCTGGCATTGGAAGGCGACTGGAGCAAGTCGGACCAACGCCAGCTACGGATCCTCAGCGCCGGCCTGTACCGCGGCCTCGACAGCATGGGCGCCAAGACCAACAACACCCTCTACGACCTGGACTTCTTCCGTGTGCGCCTGGCCGGCGTGCAGAGCAATCGCTTCCTCGACAACTGGCAGGGCGTGCTGTCCGGCGCCCTGTACTGGAGCCGGGACAACTTGCCGGACAGCGAACGGGCCAGCTTCGGCGGCCAGAACTTCGCCCGGGGCTACCCTGATGACCAGACCACCGGCGACAAGGGCTGGGGCGTGGCCTATGAGGTCAACTACAGCTTCAACCGCGAAGGAACCTGGGTCCGGGTGCTGCAGCCCTACGTAGTGCTGGATCGCTCCAAGACCTGGTTCAACGAACTGCCAGTCAGGGGCAGCAGCCTGTCGTCGGCCGCCGTGGGCCTGCGCTTTGGCGATACCAAGCACTACAACATCGCCGTGGAAGCCGCCAAGCCCATGTCCGACGAAGCCCTGGACACCTACAACCGCCGGCCGCGCTACAGCCTGAGCTTCAGCTACCAGCTCTGAACGAACAGTTGCGTGACTTGTGGCCCGCTTCGGCGGGCCTTTTTTTGCCGCCTTGCCATATATCGAGCACACCAAGGCCCCGGTAATCCGGGCCCCCTGGCGAGACAAGGGAGTCAGGGCCCGACGACGTGCAGTCGGGGCTCGGGAAACAGGTTGTTGAGGGTTTCCAGCAGGCGCACGTGGTAGATCGGCTTGCGGAACAGGTCCAGGACCTGCAGGCGCAGCAGGTCGCTGACATCGTCCATGTCGGCATGGCCCGACATGACGATGACCGGCAGGTGCTGGCGCGAGGTGTGCTCGCGCAAGCGCTTGATCAACGACAAGCCACTCTCCTCGGGCATGCGCAGGTCGGTGATGACCAGCGCGATGTCCGGATGGCGGGTGAGATGGTCCAGGGCCAGCCTCACCGAGAGGGCGGTGAAGCAGGTGAAACCCTCGCCTTCCAGCAGCTCGGCGAGTTCCATCAATGCGTCTTCTTCGTCATCCACAAGAAGCAGTTGCTGGCGTGGGGTGGAGGGAGTGTTCATGAATCCTGCCTTGAGCTGACTGTTCGACGGCCTTCACTGCTGTTGCAGTCGCAGGCCTCAAGGTGTGGGGCGTGTAACCGCCGTTCCTCCCAGGGCAGTGAGGATGTTGTTGAAGATCGCCAGAACCCGGTCGCCCATTGGGGTGACGAATACAACCACGACCACCGCGACCATCGCCACCACGATCGCGTATTCGATGGCCGAGGCGCCCTCGGTACGGGCCAGCAGCAGTCGCGCGCGAAGCAGCAGATATTCAAGCAGCATCAGGTACCTCCCGGCTGCATAACGCAGCCATGCATTCTCGCTGGCTCACGGTGTGGGACGGGTAACGGCAGTGCCTCCGAGGGTAGTCAGTACGTTGTTGAAGATGGCGAGTACCTTGTTACCCAGCGGAGTCACGAATGCCACCACTACCACGGCGACCATCGCCACCACGATTGCGTACTCAATGGCGGAGGCACCTTCGGTACGGTCAAAAAACAGGCGCGCCCTGAGCAACAAATATTGAAGGATCATCCTAGCTCTCCTTTGCGCCAGACGGCGCCGATGGAACCGCACCGAACCCATTTCCCCGGTGCTAATTGAGCATTGTCAACAAAACAGGGCCCAGCAACTGTAAGAACGGATTAATCACTAAGTATTAATCGGAAAGTAAACGCCAGAAACCCAGACACTGTTGAGAGCGTTGTACTTTTGTCAGCTATTTTTTGACCAGGTAATGGCATTTCGTCCTAGCTCAACTACCTTCACATAGCGAAATAGTTGCATGTTCATAGCTGCCTGATTGCGAATCGACTCGTTTGGAATCACGGGCTGTCACGGGCTGTAGTGCAGCAGGAAAGGGAGAGCCTTCATGAACAGTCGCGTCACTATGGGCCTGGCAGGACTTCTTTTGGTCGGTGCGGTGTTTTTCGGGTACTGGGGCCTGGTGCTCAGCCGTCAACCCGAACCCGCTCCAGCCGCAGCGCAACCACCCACTCCCAGCACCGTCGTCGAGCAGACTGCCAGCACCGCCGAAGACCAGACGCGCCAGCCGGTGGTGGTGCTGGTACACGATGTCCCGCCGTTCGTGCCCCTGGCCGCCAGCGACCTGGCCCTGGAGAAACTGCGCACCGCCCCATCGGGCAGCCTGAGCGCCATCGACCAGGCCGTGGGCCGTACTCCATGGCGCCAGCTGAGCGCCGGCACCTGGCTCAACGAACAGAGCTTCGCCAGCGGCGGCGCCCTGGCCCGGATGATCCACAGCGACGAGCGGGCACTGGCGGTAGCGGTCGACGAGGTGATCGGTGCAGCAGGCCAGATGAGCCCCGGCGACTATGTGGACGTCCTGCTGTTCTTGCGCCAGGACAGCGCCAACCCGCAACAGTCGGCGCAGATCGCCGTACCGGCGATTCGCGTGTTGGCCGTGGGCGAACAACTGGGGCTGACCAACGACGGCCAACCGGGCAGCGCCGTGAGCAACGACGAACGGCTCAAGCAGGATCAGCGCCGGATCAACGCCCGCACCGTGGTCCTGGCCGTGCCCGAGCAACTGCTGAGCCGGATGATGCTGGCCACCCAGGTCGGCGTGCTGCGCCTGGCAGTGCGCAGCAGCGAGGAGCAACGCCTGGCCCACTACTGGGCCGGCAACGAAGAGGCAGTCGAGCATCTGGATGCCGCCAGCAGCAACCTGTTCCAGTTCACCCAACTGGCCCTGGGCCGCGCTCCCCGCAGCCCGGTCGCCCAAGGCACCGCGCCACGACCGGCGGTGGAGGTGATCCGTGGCAACCAGGTCACCCAACAGACCCCCTGATCGAGCAAGGATGCAATACATGCGCAGTCGCTCCACGCCCACCTTCATCGCCCTGCTGGCCCTGGCCCAGCTGCTCTGGAATCCGGTCCAGGCCGCTCCGGCAACGGGCTGCTCGGGCCTGGCCCCGTTGCCCGGGGTCTTGGAAGTCGGCGAAGGCCTGCAACAGCAGTTGCAATCGCCGGTGGCGATCACCCGGCTGGCAGTGGGCGACCCGAAGATCGCCGACGTCCAGGCCACCGGCGACCGGGCCTTTCTGCTCACCGGCATGGGCCCTGGAGCCACCAGCCTGATGGTCTGGACCGCCTGCTCCAGCACTCCACGCCAGAGCATGGTGTTCGTCCAGGGCCGGGCCAGCGCCGAGATGCAGGCGGCCCGCGTATCGAGCAGCGCTGATGCGCCGCTGCCCAGCCAGGTGCAGACCGATATCCGCTTCGTCGAGGTCAGCCGGACCAAGCTCAAGGAGGCCAGCGTCTCGCTGTTCGGCCGCGGGCACAATTTCCTGATCGGCTCGCCGAACACCGCCCCGGTCACCAGCGGCACCTCCGGCAGCACTACGCCAGTCTTCGGCAGCATTCCCCTGAACAATGACTCGTTCAACATCGGCTTCGGCGGCGGCCGGGTGCTGACCCTGATCAACGCCCTGGAAGGCAGCGGTTTCGCCTATACCCTGGCCCGCCCGAGCCTGGTGGCCCTCAATGGCCAGAGCGCGAGTTTCCTCGCCGGGGGCGAAATCCCCATCCCGGTACCCAGCACCGGCAGCAACAGCGTGACCATCGAATACAAGGAGTTCGGCATCCGCCTGACCCTGACTCCCACCATCGTCGATCGCGGGCGCATCTCGCTGAAGGTCGCCCCCGAGGTCAGCGAGCTGGACTACAGCAACTCCGTGGCCATCGCCGGCACTCGGGTGCCGGCCCTGACCATCCGTCGTACCGATACCAGCATCTCCCTGGCCGACGGCGAGAGCTTCGTCATCAGCGGCTTGATCAGCACCCGCAACAGCTCCCAGGTCAACAAGTTTCCCGGGCTGGGCGACCTGCCGGTGCTCGGCGCCTTCTTTCGCGACAACTCCATCAGCCGCGAAGAACGCGAACTGCTGATGGTGGTCACCCCGCATCTGGTCCAACCCCTGGCGGTGGATGCCAAGCTGCCGGCCCTGCCAGGGGAACGCTTGCGCAACTACGATCCGAATTTCTATCGCATGTTCTTCCTCGAGAACGGCAACTTCGATAAACGCAGTGGGCTGTCGCAATGAGCCAGAACCAGAACCTGAGCCAGACCTTCCTCGCCATCACCCGCAACAGCACCGACCTGGAATGGCTGCAGGGCGCCCTGGCGCCCCTGGGCCAGGTGGTGGGCGCCGATGGCAGCCTGGACGAGTTGCTGGCGCTGGTGGACGTGACCTGCGCCAACCTGGTGTTCGTCGGCCTCGACCGCGAGCACGTGGTGGCCCAGGCGGCGCTGATCGAGGGCGCCCTGGAGGCCAAGCCGATGCTGGCGATCGTCGCCCTGGGCGATGGCATGGACAACCAGCTGGTGCTCAACGCCATGCGCGCCGGGGCCCGCGATTTCGTCGCCTACGGCTCGCGCTCCAGCGAGGTCGCCGGGCTGGTTCGGCGCTTGAGCAAACGCCTGCCGGCGGTCACCCCCAGCACCCAGCTGGGCGGCCTGACCGTGCTCTACGGCGCCCAGGGCGATGGTGACGGCGCGCTGCTGGCGGGGCATCTGGCATTGGTGGTGCAGAAGAGCGGCCAGCAGACCCTGCTGCTGGATCTCGGACTGCCCCGGGGCGACAGCCTGGCCTTGCTGGGCCTGGAGAGTTCGTTCCACTTCGGCGATGCCCTGCGCCACCTGCGCCGCCTGGATACCACCCTGATCGACAGCGCCTTCACCAGCGCCGAGGCCGGGTTGCGGATCCTCGCCTACGCCAGCCACGACGAGCCCCTGGAACACACCAGCGCGGCGGAGCTGTACATGCTGCTCAGCGCCCTGCGCCAGCACTTCCAGCACATCGTGGTGAACCTGGTGGGACAACCGGACAGCGAGGCCCTGCGCACCTTCGTCAGCCACTGCGACAAGCTGCTGTGGTGTACCGACCAGAACGTGCTCGACTGCCGACGCAACCTGGAAGTACTCAACCACTGGCGGGAAAAAGGCATGAAGCTGGAGCACGCGCGCCTGTTGGTGGACCGCTACCTGCGCTCGGTCGCCCCGGACTCCGACACCCTGGGCAAGACCTTCGGCCTGGAAGTGATCGCGGTACTGGCGTTCAGCCCCGAGCTGCGCCTGAACGCCAAGAACCAGGGCGTCACCCTGTTCGAACTGGGCCCGCGCGAACAACTGACACAAGCCCTGCGGACCCTGGGTGAACGCCTGGCCAAGCGTTCCCAAGGCCTGCCCCAGCCCAAGGCCGGCTGGCTGAACCGGATCATGGGGGGCCGATGAGCGGAGAAAAACTCTTTGGCGCGTCGAACCGCGCCAGCGGCAACGCCGACCACGAAGGCCTGAAGCTGGTCCTGCATCGCTACATCATCGATGCCATCGAGGAGTCGGGAAAGAACCTGCTGGAAAGCTCGCGGCAGAACCTCTCGCAGTTCGTCACCGACAAGGTGGCCGAATACATCGCGCGCATGCACCTGGCCATTTCCCGCTATGAAATGGAGCGCCTGGCGGAGGAGATCGTCGATGAGCTGACCGGCTTCGGCCCCCTGGAAGTGCTGCTGCGCGATCCGGCGGTGACCGAGATCCTGGTCAACGGCCCGCACCGGGTCTTCGTCGAACGCGACGGAGTGCTGCACCAGAGCGACCTGCGCTTCATCGATGCGCACCACGTGGAGCGCGTGATGCAACGGATCCTTGCGCCATTGGGCCGGCGCCTCGACGAATCTTCGCCGATGGTCGATGCACGCCTGCCAGACGGCAGTCGGGTCAACGCGATCATTCCGCCGATCGCCCTGGACGGCCCGTGCCTGTCGATCCGCAAGTTTCGCAAGGACATGCTCAAGAGCAGCGACCTGATCGCCATGCAGACCATCGACCAGGCGATCTTCGAGTTTCTCCAGGACGCGGTGGGCAAGCGCTGCAACATCCTCATCAGCGGCGGTACCGGCACCGGCAAGACCACCTTGCTGAACATCCTCAGCCAGTTGATCAATCCCCATGAACGCCTGGTGACCATCGAGGACGTGGCCGAGCTGCAACTGGGACACCCCCATGTGGTGCGCCTGGAAACTCGTCCGCCCAATGCCGAGGGCCATGGCGAGGTCAAGGCCAGCGACCTGATCCGCAACGCCCTGCGGATGCGCCCGGACCGCATCATCCTCGGCGAAATCCGCGGCGTGGAGGTGCTGGATGTGCTGACGGCGATGAACACTGGCCACGACGGCTCCATGAGCACCGTGCATGCCAACAATGCCCAGGATGCCCTGCTGCGCCTGGAGACCCTGGTGGGCCTGACTGGGCGCCACGTCGCCGAGCGCACCCTGCGGCAGATGATCTGCGCGGCCCTGGACGTGGTGATCCAGCTCAGTCGCATGCCCGACGGCCGCCGCTGCGTCAGCGAGGTGGTGGAAGTGGTGGGCATCCGCGACGACATCTATGTCACCAATACCCTGTTCCGCCTGGATCGGCGCACCGGCTTCGGTTTCCTGCGCGAGGCGCTCAACCCCGCCGGGGACAAGCTGCGCCGGGAAATCGGGCTGGGCCTCAACTGAACCGCCGGGGGTGAGCCATGATCGCGCTGCTGCTGACCCTGATCTGCCTGTTCTTGCTGGGACTGTCCGGCTGGATGTTCTATCACGGCGTACGCAAGACCGAGCGCGAGCGGGTGCTCAGCCGCCTGGCCGAAGGACAGCCCGACCAGGCACCACCCCCCAGCTCCTGGACCGGCCTGGAACGCACCTTCGTCCGCGCCGGTCTGGGCCAGCCAGGAGAGCGCCTGGGATTGTGGCTGGCAGCCTGGGCCCTGTGCATGCTGCTGGGCTATCTGCTGGCCGACTGGCTTGGCCTGCTGGGCGGTGTCCTGGGGCCACCCATACTGCTGCGCCTGTACGTCAGCTGGCGCTACCAGCGGCGGATCAGGCGCATGATCGAACAGCTGCCGCCCTTGCTGGACCACAGCGTGCGCAGCCTGAAGTCTGGGCGGACCCTGGCGGATGCGATCCTGGGGGCCATCGAGTCGAGCAACGACCCGCTCAAGCAAGCCATGGGCCGGGTGCAGCGCAACGTGCAGCTGGGGGTCAACCTGCCGGAAGCGCTCAGCGACTTCGCCGAGTTCTACGATCAGGACGAACTGCGCATGTTCGCCCTGGGCCTGAAGGTCAACCATCGCTACGGCGGCAATGCCAGCGAGCTGCTGGAAAACCTGATCAAGTTGATCCGCGAGCGCGAGCAAGGAGCCCGGCAACTGAGCGCGATGACCGGGGAAACCCGCATGACCGCCTGGGTCCTGGGCGCCTTGCCATTGCTGTTGGTGGGTTACTTCATGTTCACCAATCCCGGCTACATGCTCGGCATGTGGCATGACCCCTCCGGGCAGAAGATGCTGATCACCGCCGTGTGCCTGCAGATCGTCGGCTGCCTCGCGCTGTGGCGCATGCTGAGGAGTATCTGAAGTGTTGCTGCTAGCGGCGCTGCTGCTGTTCCTCGGAGCCGCGTTGTTGCTTGGCAACATCGTGCTGGAGCAACGCCGGCGCGAGCGCCAGATCGCCCAACGGCTGCAGGGTCACATGACCCGCGACAGTCGCCTGGGCAGCTGGCTGCGCCTGCTTGGCGAAAGCCGCTTCGGCCAACGCGCGGTGAGCATGGACAGCGAGACCCAGACCCTGCTCAACCGCCTGGGCTGGCGCCGCGCCAACCAGCGCTCGCTGTTCGCCGCCCTGCAACTGGCCACGCCGCTGGTGGTGGTTTGCCTGACCCTGTTCATCCAGGAAGTGGCCTACCCTAACGCCACCAACAAGTGGCTGCTGCCGATGCTCTCCGCCGGTGCCGGCTACCTGCTGCCCAAGCGCGCCCTGGCCTACTTCGCCCAGCGCCGGCAGAAACACCTCGCCCTGGAGATCTCCACCTTCATTCCACTGCTGCGCATCCTGTTCGAATCGGGCATGGCCGTGGAACAGGCGCTGCGGGTGCTGAGTACCGAGGCGCAGAAACTGCTGCCGGAGCTGACCCATGAGCTGCGCCTGGTCCTGGCACGGGTCGACTCGGGCCTGGAGCTGGGCCACGAACTGAACCAGACCGCAATGCTGCTGGCGGTGGATGAGTTCACCGACACCTGCGTGATCCTCCAGCAACTGATCCTGCAAGGCGGCGGCGCGATGAAGTCGCTGCAAGCACTCAAGCAGTTGCTGGATGACCGGCGCCTGACCCGCCTGCAGGAATACATCTCGAAAATGTCGGCCAAAATGTCGGTGGTGATGATGCTGTTTCTCTTCCCCGCCCTGTTGATCGTCCTGGCCGGGCCAGGCTTCACCGCCATCGCCCGGGCCTTCGCGTCCTAGAGGAAACCTGATGAAACCACTGATCGCCATCGCTTGCCTGGCACTGCTGGGCGGTTGCGCCAGTAACGGCCAGGCGCCCTGGGCGGCCCTGACCAGCTCCAGCAGTTGCGCCAAGCTCAGCTCCGAACAGGAACTGACGGTGAACCTGGCCGACGACATGACCAACGATGGCAAGCTGTACGCCGGCCTGGCCAACCTGCAGAGCCTGCCGGACAACCTGGCCGAGGTCCGGGTGCGCAAGGCCCGGGTCTATCGCTTGCTGGGCCGCAGCGAAGCCGAGCCGCTGTACCGCAGCCTGCTGGGGTCATGCCTGGCCGCCGAAGGCGAACACGGCCTGGGCCAGCTGGCCGCTGCCCGGGGCGACAACGGCCAGGCCCAGGCGCACCTGCAACGGGCCGCCAGCCTGGCGCCGACCAACGAGAAGATCCGCAACGACCTGGGTGTGGTCTACCTCAACCAGCTACGACTCGAAGACGCCCGCTTCGAGTTCCTGACCGCCATCGAGCTCCAGCAGTCCGATCCCTTGGCGGCCATCAACCTGGTGACTCTGTTGCTCTACCAGGACAACTGGCAGCAGGCCTCGCAAGTGGTCAGCCGCGCACGCCTGAACCCACAGCAGTTCGCCCAGGCCCAGGCCCGCGCCGAAGAACTCAAGACCTCCGCAAAACCCGTCGCCAAGGTGACCCAGGTGGCCAGTGGCGCGGCCAGCCTGCAACCCGACGCCATACCTGCCAAGGAGCGCTGAAGATGAAACTGTCCATGCTCTGCTGCCCCCTGCTACTGGCCCTGCCCCTGGCGGCCCAGGCCATCGACCCCGGCCCGGCCTCGCCCCAGCAGCAGGAGACCGAAGGCTGGCTGCTGCTGCAAAGCCGCAACCTGCAAGCCTCGCCACAACCACAGACCGCCACCGCCCGCGAACAGGAACTGGCGCTGCAACGCTGGCTGAAGAAATACCAGTACGAGATCCCGGACTTCTACGATCCGGATGCCGGCGGGAAGATCGATACCAAGTAACTGGCAAGGCGTCGCCTGGGGCCGCACAGGCGCCAGGGATCAGTGCTCGGTGACGCGCTGGCGCAGGCCCGAATTGCTCGGCGACAGGGCCAGGGCCAGCTGCGTGCGGTTGTGCATGTGGGTCAGGCGCAAGACCTGGGAAACATAGAGCTTGACGGTGTTCTCGGTGATACCCAGCTCGCAGGCGATCTGGTAGTTGGTCTGGCCCTTGCCCACCAGGCGAGCCACGTCCAGCTGGCGGGGCGAGAGCTGGTTGAAGATCGTCGGGATCTCGACGGTATCGGCATCGGCCCCTGGCTCAGCCTGGGCTCCAGGGTCGGCGGGGCTGCGACGGACCTTGTCCAGGTCCTGGTAGAGATCGTCGATGGACTCCGAAAGAAACTGCAGCTTCTGGTTGAGCTGCCCCAGGTGCAGGTTCTTCTGTCGCTCCTGCAAGGCAGCCTCCTGGCGCCGCAAGCCTTCGAGCAGCTCTGCCAGGTCGATGGGTTTCTGGTAGTAGTCGGCTACCCCTACCCGCAAGGCCTTGATCACATCCTGCTTATCGGATTGACCAGTGAGCATGATGGCCTCGAACACCCGGTGCTTGCCGGCGATGCGTTGCAGTTCCTGCACCAGCTCGATGCCGTCCAGGTCGGGCATGTGCAGGTCGAACAGCACCAGGGCGATCTCCGGATCCCTGGCGAAGCTGTCCACCGCATCGCGACTGGATTGGCAAGGCACGCAGCGATAGCCGCTGCCCTCCAGGAACTCGCAGAGTTCCTCGACGATCAGGGGTTGATCGTCCACCACCAGCACTTTCATCTGTGAAGTGAGCTTGTTCACGTGTTACTCCGTGCGGGCCCGGCGCCGACCGGCCACTCCTGTGTGCCTCGCATGATCCAGGCCGCTGAACTAGAACCTAGACCTACTTTCCGACTATGTACATAGCGTTAAACGGCCCGGCGACTAATGGGCCACCATCACAGTTAAGACCATTCCAGCCAGGACAAAAGGCGCGAAGGGATATTTTTTTGACGGCCGCGAAGGCTCCTCCCGGACAGATGGCCCAAGTGCCTGTCTGGCCGAGCTGCAAAGCCGGACAAACAACCACCAGAGCCCACTGCATAGCCCGGCGCCGATGAACGCGCCCAGCACATGCTGGAGATCGGAGGCCAGGCCCAGGGCCGCCATGAGCTTCACATCCGCCGCCCCCATCTTGCCCATGGCATAGCCGGGCAGGGTCAGCGCCAGGGCCACCGCCAGGGCCCAGCCCCCTTCGGCGGGCGATGCTCCCAGCCAGGTGCTGCCGGCCCACGCCAGGTACAGCGCCGCCAGCAGCGCAGCGCCCAGGGTCAGGATGTTGGCGATCCGCCGTTGGCGCAGGTCCTGCAGCGCACAGAGTGCCAACCAGCTCCACAAAACCAAGAAATGCATCGGCCAGAACAGTCCCTTTCGGCGGTTTGATCCTATGCTCAATGGACATAGTGGTTGTCAGGGTAGACGCACTCATGAAACCGGGCCTCCCTAGAAAACAGAAAGGCGCTGCGGCAATCGAGTTCGCGGCGGTTTTCGTGATCTTTTTCGCGGTGTTCTACGGCCTGGTCAGCTACAGCGTGCCGCTGTTGATGATGCAATCCTTCCACCAGGCCACCGCCGAGGCACTGCGCCAGGCCGTCAAGGTCGACCCCAATACGCCCAACTACGCCACCACGGTGCAGAACCTCGCTCTCGGCGTGGTGCAGGCCCAGACCGGGTGGATTCCGTCGGCCTTCAACTTCGGCGCCAACGACTACAGCGCGACCTACAGCAGCGGCGTACTGACTGTCAGCGTGAACTATCCCATCAGCAAGCTGAACCAGGTGATGCCCCAGGTGGTGCTGCCGCTGATCGGTCCGGTGCCCAGCTTGCCCAGCAGCCTATCCGTTCAATCGAGCTTGCAATTTTGAGTCCCGGCGACAAGCTCTTCGGGCGTTTCCTCGGCCGCCCGCCAGCGGCCAGCGACCCTGCGCCAGAGCCCCCTATCCAGAACAGCGGCTTGCTGCTGGTCCTCGATGCGTCAGCAAGGGTGCTGAGCATCGCCGGGCCTTTGCGTCACGCCCTGGCACAGTTGCCGCCCAGGGCCGAGCCGACCCGACTGGTCGACTACGTGGTACCCGCCAGCACCCAGGCCCTCGAAGGCGGTCCCGCCGACTGGAGCGGCCAGGTGCTGGACCTGCAATTGCGCGGACTCGCCGGCCAGATCCTGTACCTGCGCGGTTGGGTCCAGCAGCAAGGCGCAAACTGGCACCTGCAATTGCTGGACATCGGCGACCTGGTCCAACAACGCCAACAGGCATTGTGCCGCGAGCGCAGCCAGATCTTCGCCGCCCAGAGCAGCGAACAGATCCGCCAATGCAGCTTGGTGCGCCTGCCGGAAGTACTGCACGACCTGCTCGCCGACCTGGCCCATGCCTGGCATATCCCCTGCCTGGGCCTGGCCTTGCTGGACGAACAGGAACAGGGCTGGGTGATCCACAGTTGCTACCACGCCCACGACGCCCCGCGTCTGTGGCAGGACGGCCAGCCCCTGGGCAGCGGCCTGGACAGCCTGAGCGGCAACACGCCACTGCGCCTGAACCAGATCCACGGGCTGGACGAACACCCACGCCTGCAAGGCATCTTCGCCCACCGCGAAGGCTGGCTGGTGCCCTACCGCGACGACCATGGCGTAGCCGCCTGGCTGCTGTGCGGCGGCTACGCCGTCCAGCGCCAGGCGCCGGAGCTGCTGGAGCGCGACTGGCTGATGCTCACCGCGGCCCTGGCCGGACCACTGCTCGGGCGCCTGCGCGAACATCGCCATCATTTGCAGATGGAACGCCTGGATGCCCTGCAGGGGTTGCTGGGTGCCGGCTGGTGGGAGCTGTTCCCGACTACCGCCGAGGTGCAGCTGGCCAGCCAACTGGCCGCCAGCCTGCACTTGGCCGAGGGCCACGGCCGCCTGGGCCTCGAGGCCTGGCTGGAGCTGTTCCACCCGGCCGATCGCGCCGAGTTGGCCAGCCGCCTGCAAGCGTTGCAATTGGGCAAGCCATTGCTGCTCAGCGTACGCCTGCACCATGGCGATCCTGCCGGCGCGCCACTCTGGTATCGCCTCCAGGGCCAGGTCCTGGGTCGGGGGGAGAGCCAGCGGCTGGTGGGTTTCATGCTGGATATCAGCGACATCAAGAACCAGCAGCAACAAGCCGCAGCAGCCCACGCCCGGCTGGACAACCTGATCGCCAGCTCGCCAGCGGTGATCTATGTCCAGCGTTATGTCGAAGGCGCGCTGCAACCCAGTTTCTTCAGTGCCAGCCTGCAACCGCTGCTGGGCTGGGGCCTGGAGGACTGCAACGACGGCAAGCTGGTGGAACGGGTGCATCCCGAAGACCACGACCTGTACTTCCAGCGCTGCCGGCAGTTGCTGCGTGAAGGCAACGTGCATACCCGCTACCGCCTGCAAGACAGCCATGGCGCCTACCACTGGGTGCTGGACGAAGCCCGGCTGCTGCGCGACGACCTGGGCCTGCCGGTGGAAGCCGTGGGCCTGTGGCTGGACGTCACCGAGGCGACCCTGGCCGCCGAGCAGGTCCGCCAAAGCGAGGAGCGCTACCGGATCCTGGTGGAAGACTCGCCGGCGATGATCTGCCGCTACCGTCCCGACCTGACCCTGACCTTCGGCAACCGGCCCCTGGCGGCCTACCTGGAATGCGCCGCCCAGGACCTGCCGGGCAGCAACCTGGGCCAGTGGCTATCCACCGAGCAGCGCGAGGGCTTCGAGCGGCGGATCAAGCTGCTGAGCCCGGAATACCCCGTGAGTACCGCCGAGATCAACTTGCAGCTGCCGGGCCGCGAGCATGCCTGGTGGGTGTGGTCCGATCGCGGGGTGTTCGACGACCAGGGCCAACTGCTGGAGATCCAGGCCGTGGGCCGTGACAACACCGAGGTGCGGCGCTCGCAGCAACAGCTGACGCAAAGCGCGAAGATGGCCACCCTCGGCGAAATGGCCACCGGCCTCGCCCACGAGATCAACCAGCCGCTGAACGTGATGCGCATGGCCATCGTCAACGTGCTCAAGCGCCTGGGTAACGGCGACGTGCAAATCGACTACCTGACCGACAAGCTCAACCGCATCGACGCCCAGGTCCAGCGCGCGGCGCGGGTGGTGGATCACATGCGGGTGTTCGGCCGGCGCTCGGAGGTGGAGCAACAGCCCTTCAACCCGTCCCAGGCCATCGAGGGCACGCTGTCGCTGCTGGCCGAAGGCATGCGTGGCAAGGGCCTGGACCTGCGGATCAGCGAGCTGGACTTCGAGGTCCAGGTCATGGGGTTCGTCGACCAGCTCGAGCAGGTGCTGATCAACCTCTTGGTCAACGCCCGGGACGCCCTGCTATCCAGGCCCCAGGCCGAGGGCGACTTCAAGCCGTGGATCTCGGTGCATGGCCAGCGCGACGAGCAGTGGGTGCGGTTGTGGGTCGAGGACAACGGCGGCGGTATCGACCCGCGCCTGCTGGAGCGGATCTTCGAACCCTTCTTCACCACCAAGCCGGTGGGCGTGGGCACCGGGCTGGGCTTGTCGGTGAGCTACGGGATCATCGAGAACATGGGCGGACGCCTGAGCGTGACCAACGGCCCGGACGGCGCGCGCTTCTGCATCGAGCTGCCGATAGTCCCGGCGGATCAGATCACCAGGTAGGCCTTGCCGGTCTGGCCACAGGTCAGGTTGGCGCCGACCTCGACATCCATGAGGTTGACCCCCAGGCCCGACAGCAGGTTGTTCAGCAAGGGATCCAGCAGCGGGCTCAGCAGACCGGTGATCACCGGCGTCAGCAAGTTGGTGACCCCGTTGATGGCTGACGCCAGCCCCGTGACTATGGAACCCAGGGGGGTTCCGTTGACCGGTTTGTAGACCACCAGGTTGATGCCGGCCAGGGTACCGGCCAGGCTGCCGATCACGTTGCTGGTGGGCGCCGCCGTCTGGTAGCTCGGGGTCTGGTTGACATTGGGCGGTACCGGATAGGGCGAGGTCGAACTGGAGTACACCAGGTCCTGGCTACTTTGCCCGACCTTGGAATCGACCATGATCGCGATCCCACCGCCAGCGTAGTGCACCACCGGATCGCAATGCCCCGGCAGCACCAGGAACTGGTAGCAGGTGCGGATGCCCAGGTCCACCAGGGGCAGTGGTGTCACCGTGGGTTCGGCGGAAGAAGAAAAGGCATTGGTGGGATCGATCAGCCCGACCTTGAGGTCGGCCAGGGAGCTGGTGGTGTGCACGCTCAGGCTCTTGGTCCCGCTATTGCCATTGACCGGACAGCTGTAATCGGTGACGTAGGCGACCGCCCCACCGGCATCCAGGCTCAAGTCGATCTCCGATGACGGCGCCAGGTCTGGATACAACTGCTGGCACCCCGCCCCCAACAGGCACAGTGCCGAGCCCAGGGTCTGCACCAGGTTCAGGCTCAACAGGCTGTTGAGTACCGGCGTCAGCGGTGCCACCAGGTTACCCACCGCGGCATTCAAGCCCGAGACCAGCGGCAGCGACAGGTTGACCCGGACCAGGGTCCGTATCTGGGCGGTACGCACGTAGATCCGGTTGGGTCCGGTAGGGTCGACCTTGGCCAGGGCCGGATTGCCGACGGCCGACAATTGAGGTGGTTCGATGACCTTGGTCTGCACGCTGATGTTGGCCAGCCCCAGGACGTTGATCGGCACTGTCGCAGCCACCGCGCTGTTGCTGTTGGATAGCTGGATAAAGGCCTGCAACAGCTGGAACAACTGCACACTGGCATTGAGCGCCGTGCTCGGCAGGCCGGTCTGCAGCTTGAGGATATCCCCCAGCTTCAGCGGTGCGGCATTGAGCGCGGCGATCTGCAGGTTGCCCAGGGCGGTGAGGATGTCGGCCGTCGCGCCGTTGGCCTGGACCACGGTGATCGCCGCCTGGATCAGCTTGGTCAGGGTGGTGGTGGTATTGAGCAACTGGGTGTAGTTGCCTGCCGCTACATCGAGATTGATCGCCAGCTGGTCGAGGAAGCTCAAAAGGTTGATGTTGGTATTGAGCAGGCCGTTCCAGCCCACGGCCGTGAGGTTCAGGCTGCCGCCCAGCAAGCCACCCACCAGTGGATTGAGAATGCTCGACTGCGCGGTGCTGACCGTGCCCAGGGTACTGCGGATGCTCAACTGCGCCACCGGCGGCGTCGGCGCCGCGGCCACTGCCGTGGCACTGAGCTGGGTGGTGAGGTTGATCGGGCCCGGAGAAAACAGCGCGACGACTCCAGCGGCCACGCTGATGGGCACGGTGTTGCTGACGATCACTCGTACCGCCACCGCTTGCGTGGGATTGACGGTGAAACTGCGCAGGCCGTTGGCGCCGGTGACCAGGGTGCCGCAGCTGGCGGCCAGGGTGCTGCTGCCGGCAGTAGGAGTGAAGCCGTTGCGAGTGGCGTTCTGGTTGGCATAGGCGGCGGCCGTCAGGCCGGCCTGGCAGGTGCCACCGCGACTGACCGCCTCCAGGGCGGCATTGTCGGCGACCCGTTGCAGCTTGCGTTGTTCCAGGTACAACCGGCCGCTGTCCACCACCAGCAGCATGAACACCAACGCCAGGCCGAAGGTGACCGCCGCCATCAGGCCGATGGCGCCACGCTGGCGGGCAGGACCGGAAAACCGCTTGAGGGGAGACATCGAGGCACTCCTTTACCGACATTCAGCCCAGGGGCTGCCTCCATCGATGCCAAGCAGTGTAGTCAAGCTCCACCGCCAGCGCTGGCAAGGTGCCAGCCCGGCTGACTGACGGTGCCGCGCCCCGGCGCCCGGGGCGGCGCCAGGACGCCATGGGTCTAGCGGGGCGGGTAGTTCTGCAGGATGCGCGTCACCGTGGCACGCACTGCCGAGGCCCGGTCGGCGGGGTTGGGCGAGCTGCTGAGCAACTGCTCGTCACTGCCGCGCCATACCAGCTTGCCGTCCTTGCCATCGAGCAGATCCACCTGGATGGTCGCCACCTTGTAGGTGATGTTGCGGGTCTCGTTGTACGCAGGCCCACCCCAGTAGCCATTCCACGGGCCGCCCCAACCGCCGCCATAGTTGGTGGTGACCTGCTGCTGGCGATCCTCGACGATCAGGTAGGCCTGGACCTCCAGGTCAGCCCGGGCGCCACCTCGAGCCGGACGCAGGCCGCGCTGGTCCAGTTGCTCGGCCACGGCCTGGCGGATGCGCTGCTCGGTGAGATCGCTCCTGATCCGCGGATCATCGGGACGGTACTGCAGCGCGGGTTCCTTCCAGCTCCAGCTGCGATAGGCGCCAAAATCCCTGCTGGCGTCGAAATCATGGTTCACCTGGTTGGCGGCACAGGCGCTGAGCAAGGCAGCACAGGCCAGTAATGCGATTCGATGGAACATATCGTATCTCCGCTTGAAATCAGGACACCGGCCTAGCTGGGAGGATAGGCCGCCATGGCCTTCTGCACCGCTTCGCGCAGTGCATCGGCGCGCTCGCCCAAGGAGCCTTTGCTGCTGGTCTCGGCACTGGCGCTCCATACCGGCTGGCCATTACCGGCGTCGTACAGGTCGACCCTGACCACCACCACTTCCACTTCGTAGGTACGCACCACCGGTACGCTGCCGTACATGCCGTAGCCCGGTCCGTAGCGGTGATAACGATCGTATCGATCGTAGCTGCCGTAACCGCCATAGCCGTAGTCCTCCTGGACCTGGCGCAGGCGTTTTTCCAGGCGCAGGTCGGCGCTGACCCACAGGTCCGCCGGGCGGTTGCCATGCAATGGGCGCAGGCCTCGCTGGTCCAGGGCGCCACTGACCGCCTCGGCGACCTGCGCCGAATCGGCCCAGGCCGTGCCCGCGGGCAAGCGACCATTGAGCCAGGCCCAGCTACGGTAGCGCCCGTAGTCCCGGGGCGCAGCCGGATAGGCGCTACGGTCGAAGGTCGTGGCCGCCTGCGGTGGCGCCGGCGGCAGCGGCCTGGAACTGGCGACATAGGGATTGCTGCCTTGGCAGGCGGCAAGGGTCGAACACAAAAACAGCAGACCCAGGCGGCGTTTCATCGAGTACTCCGTCAGACCGGCCGGCACAGCCAATGCAGATAACGCCCAAGCCCGGCGAAACTTGGGTGTCGGCGATGAGCCAGCTCCATCTCCAGCAGATCCGTCAGCTCGGCACGGGACTGGAACTCCACGGGCATGTAGTCGTGGAATACCCGCACCCCGCTTTGGGTTTCGACTCGCCACTTGCCATCAAGTTGCGCCGCCAGCTCGCGAGGATCAAGCGGTTGTTGCGGGGTCAGGCTCTGTTTTTCACCCGCCATGTCATTCTTGCGCAACTTGCGAAAATGTCCCTTGAGCAGGTTGCGATAGACCAGCGCGTCGCGGTTGTAGAACGCCAGGGACAGCCAGCCATCGGCGGCGGTCAACTGATGCAATACCGGCAGGATCGCGTGGGGTTCGGCCAACCACTCCAGCACCGCATGGCACAGCACCAGGTCGTAGGACTCGGTCAATTGCCCCAGCAGGTCCTGCCAGGGCGCCTGGATGAAGGCGCCCTGCTGGCCGGCGTCGGCGAACCGCTGTCGGGCCCCTTCGAGCATCGGTGCAGCTGGCTCGGCCAGGGTCACCTGGTGCCCGTGCTGGGCCAGCCACAGGGACATGTGGCCCAGACCGGCACCGATATCCAATACCCGCAACGGCCGCTCAGGCAAGGCTTCCTTGAGGTCCGCCTGGAGCACCGCCAGGCGGATCGCGCCCTTGGCGCCGCCATAGATCTTCTCGGCGAAGCGTGTGGCCAGCTGGTCGAAATGTCGATCGCTCATGGGCAGAACCGCCGTTCACTGTCCGCCAGCTTGCTGCGCACCACCTGGTCCATGTCCAGCCCCAGTTCGCTGCACAACAACAGCAGGTAGAGGACGATGTCGCCGACTTCCTGCCCGGCATGGGCCAGCTTGTCCGCCGGCAACTGGCGGGACTGGTCCTCGGTCAGCCACTGGAAGATCTCCACCAGTTCGGCCATCTCGACGCTGGCGGCCATGGCCAGGTTCTTCGGGCTGTGGAATTGCCGCCAGTCGTTGTGGTCGCGGATGGCGTGCAGGCGTTGGGTGAGTTGCTCTAGGTTCATCGGGGTCTCCTGAAGGCCTATAGCTTCCGGGGGTTGGGCAGCGGACGCAAGCGCGCTTTCATCCGCCCGCGTGCTGCTCCAGAATGCGCACCACCGGCCAGCTTCTATGCTGATGGGGAACTCATCGCCAGCGTTGGCGGCCCAAGCATGAGCTCGGCTGACGCGCCCTTCTATGATCAGGAAATGCACATGCAGGTAGAAAGCTTCTTCGAATGGCTCGGCCAGGCCATCGGCTCGGCCATCCGTTTCATCGTCGACCTGCTGGGCGGGTTGTTCAATACCTTGACCCATGCCGGCGGCAACTTCGTCGATGGCCTGGCCCGGGCACTGGGCATGGACACCTCGATCGTCAGCATCATCGGCCTGATCATCGGCCTGATGTTCCTCTACTGGGCGATCCGCGCCTTCATGCGCGCCTCGATCCTGCTGGGCATCATCTGGCTGGTGCTCGGCCTCTGGCTGCTGAGCTGGATCATCCACTGAACCCGACGGCGCCGGGCCTCGGCGCCAACAGGTTGCGCGGCTACAATGCCGGCTCACGCAAGGAGCCCGCATGTCCCCCCTGATCACCGATTGGCGTCACCGCCCCACCCATCGTCGCGTCTGGGCCCTGGCCGCGCCGATGATCCTGTCGAACATTTCCGTCCCCCTGGTAGCCCTGGTGGACAGCACGGTGGTGGGCCACCTGCCCCACGCCCATCAACTGGGCGCAGTGGCAGTGGGCGCCAGCCTCTATACCTTCCTCGCCTGGGCCATGGGTTTCTTGCGCATGGGCTCCACCGGCTTCGCCGCCCAGGCCGCCGGCCGCAGCGACGGTGCGGCGCTGCGGCAGATCCTGCTCCAGGGCTTGTTGCTGGCGCTGGGCCTGGCCCTGCTGCTGGGGATCATCGGCGTGCCCCTCAGCGGCGCCGCATTGCACCTGATGCAGCCCTCGGCGGACCTGGACCAGATGACCCGGGCCTTCTTCCATACCCGCCTGCTGGGCCTGCCCGCAGCCCTGGCCAGCTTCGCCCTGGTGGGCTGGTTCCTCGGCACCCAGAACGCCCGGGCACCACTGGCCATCCTGCTCAGCACCAACCTGGTGAACATCGCCCTGAACTTGTGGTTCGTCCTTGGCCTGGAATGGGGCGTGGTGGGTTCGGCCCGGGCCTCGGTGCTCGCCGAGTGGACCGGGGCCCTGGTGGGCATGGCCATGACCCGCCCGGCCCTGCGTGCCTACCCGGGGCAGATCGCCTGGGCGGCCCTGCGCCGCTGGCAGAGCTGGCGCCCACTGCTGGCGGTGAACCGCGACATCTTCATCCGCAGCCTGGCCCTGCAATCGGTATTTTTCCTGATCACCGTGCAAGGCGCCCGCCTGGGGGACGCCACGGTGGCGGCCAACGCCTTGCTGCTCAATGGCCTCTTGCTCACGGCCCACGCCCTGGATGGCCTGGCCCATGCGGTAGAGGCCCTGTGCGGCCACGCCATCGGCGCCCGCGACCACCGGGCCCTGCGCCGCTCGCTGGTGGTCGCCGGAGGCTGGTCGCTGCTTTCGAGCCTGGGCTTCACGGTGCTGTTCCTCTTGGCAGGGCATCTGTTCATCGAGATGCAGACCGACATTGCCGACGTGCGCCAGACGGCCTTCACCTACCTGCCCTACCTTGCCGTACTGCCGCTGATCGCGGTCTGGAGCTACTTGCTGGACGGGCTGTTCATCGGTGCGACCCGGGCCCGGGAAATGCGCAACGGCATGCTGCTCACCGTGCTCCTGCTGCTGCCTTGCGCCTGGGCCTTGCAGGGCCTGGGCAATCACGGCCTGTGGCTGAGCTTCCTGCTGTTCATGCTGTTGCGCAGCCTGACCCTGGGTGTCTTCGCCTGGCGCCTGGAGCGCAGCGATGGCTGGTTCGCCAGGGCTCATTGAGCACAGCTTGCGCCGGAAATGAAAAACGCCGTTTCCCCAACCGGGGAAACGGCGTTTTGCCTTGGCCCGCGGGCACCGCCAGGGGTGCCCGAAGCGTCAGGACGACAGGTAGGACGAGCGGGTCAGGCCCAGGCGCAGGGCGTCCAGGAACTGGGTGCGCTCGGCGGCGCTGATCCTGGCGCTGGCCACCTTGTCGCGGTAGTGGGTCATCAGCTCTTCGGGCGACAGGTGCACGTAGCGCAGCATGTCCTCGATGGTGTCGTGGGTCTCGATGCCGGCGTGGTACACGCTGCCGTTGGCCCGCTGGTAGATGTTCACCGAGTCGGTGTCGCCGAACAGGTTGTGCATGTCACCGAGGATTTCCTGGTAGGCGCCCACCAGGAAGATGCCCAGCAGGTAGTCCTCGCCCTCGTTGACCGAATGCACCGGCAGGCTGGTCTCGATGCTCTGCTCGTCGACGTACTGCTTGATCTTGCCATCGGAGTCGCAGGTCAGGTCTTGCAGCACCGCGCGGCGCAGCGGTTCCTCGTCCAGGCGATGCAGCGGCAGGATCGGCAGCACCTGGCCGATGGCCCAGGTGTCCGGCAGGCTCTGGAACACCGAGAAGTTGCAGATGTACTTGTCGGCAAGCTTGTCGTTGAGCTCGTCCAGCACCTGGCGATGGGAACGCTGGCGAGCCTTCAGCGAGTTGTGCAGGCGCCGGCACACGGCGAAGTAGCACTGCTCGGCCAGGGCTTTCTCGGCCAGGGTCAGCTTGCCGTCGGCGTACTGCGCGGCCACGTCGCTCATGTAGTGGGTGGCGCGCCAGTAGGTCTCGGTGACCATCTCGATGTCGGTAGGACCCAGCAAGTCCACCAGCCACTGCACGGTTTCGGGCAGCTCTTCCTTGTTCTCGATGACCGGCACATCGTCGTTGTGCTTCTCGACGTCGGTAACCTGCACCACCAGCATGGCGTGGTGCGCGGTCAGGGAACGACCGCTCTCGGAGAAGATGTTCGGATGCGGCAGGCTCTGCGCGTCGCAGAATTCCTTGAGCATGCCCACCACCACGCCGGCGTAGTCGTCCATGTCGTAGTTGATCGAACTGGCGTTGCGCGAGTGGGTACCGTCGTAGTCCACGCCCAGGCCGCCGCCGACGTCGATATGGTCGACCGGCAGGCCGAGGTTGCGCAGCTCGCCGTAGTAGCGGATGGCTTCCTTGAAACCGTGCTGGTAGTCGGCCAGGTTGGCGATCTGCGAACCCATGTGGAAGTGCAGCAGGCGGATGCCCTGGTCCAGGCCGGCATCGCGGAAACGCTCCACCACCGCCAGCAGCTGCGCCGCCGACAGGCCGAACTTGGATTTCTCGCCACCGGTGTCGGCCCACTTGCTCGAGGCCAGGGACGACAGGCGCACTCGCAGGCCGACCTGCGGCTTGACCTTGAGCGACGCCGCTTCCTCGATCACCAGGCCCACTTCGGACTCTTTCTCGATGACGATGAACACGTTGTGGCCCAACTTCTGGCCCATCAGCGCCAGGCGGATGAACTCGCGGTCCTTGTAGCCGTTGCAGACGATGGTGCCGCCCTTGGGCGCCAGGGCCAGGACCGCCAGCAGTTCGGGCTTGGAACCGGCTTCCAGGCCGATGGAGACGTTCTGGGTGGCGATGATGTTCTCGATCACCGCTTCTTGCTGGTTGACCTTGATCGGGTACAGGGCGGTGTACTTGCTCTGGTATTCCAGGCGCGCGATGTTGGCATCGAAGGCACCGGTGAGCTGGCGCACGCGATCCTGGAGGATGTCCGGGAAACGCACCAGCAAGGGCAGGGACAAGCCGCTCTTGCGCAGCTGCGCGACCTGTTCGAACAGATCGATGGGCAAGCTGCCCGGACCATTGGGGCGAACTTCGACGCGACCGGCGTCATTGATCGCGAAATATCCGGCCCCCCAATGGCGAATCCCATAAACACTGCGGCTGTCCGCAACTGTCCATTGGCTGCCATCGTCTTTACGTGTGCGTCGTACGGACATCGAAGTCCCCTATAAAGAAGTCATAGAGCGCCGCCCCGATCCAGGGCCGACGCAGTCTAAAGAATGAAAATGACGATTAGCCTGCAAGCGCAATAGACCACGCATGCAGGGCCGAGTTTAGAAACCGTTCATGAACAGGCTCTGTGAAAACCATGGAGACGACGCCAGCGTCCTGAGCCAATCAGGACAGCGTCCAGTCAGAGGTGGTTTTCACAGAGGCTGCTAGCCGCCGGACTTCTTCGCCGTGAAACCGCGCTTGACCAGTTCCGCCAAGAGTAGCTCGACGTGGTCGCCCTGGATCTCGATCACGCCCTCTTTCAAGGCGCCACCGGTACCACAGCGCTTCTTCAACGCCGCGGCCAGTTCCTTGAGGGCGTCTTCGGCCAGGGGCACGCCGGTGATGGTGGTCACCGTCTTGCCACCACGACCCTTGCTTTCGCGACGCACGCGAGCAATGCCGTCGCCGGCTGGAATCACGCTTTGTTTGCAGATACAGGCGGCCACCGGCTGGCTACAGTCCGGGCAATGTCGACCTGCGTCGGTGGAAAACACCAGGCCGCCAAGGGCGGCGAAGGATGCGGCTTTTTTGGCCACCGGCAATCCTCTTGGGAGGACAAAGACTGGTCGGGGCACATGGCGGTGTCGCCGACCGCGAAGCCCCACTCAGGCAGGGGCAGCGCTACTGGGCCAGGTCCCTTGCGAGGATAGCGCTGGCTCAGCTTGAAAAGGCGCGCAGTGTAACGGCAAAAAGCCGACTTGCTAAGAGCCAATCGGCGTCAATTTATGCAACTTTAACGACGTCGCGCCAGATAGCGCTGCAAGGCGGCCAGGGAGTCCGGGCAATAGGGCTTCTCGTGGATTTCCCGCAGCACCTGGTCCAGGGGCAGGAAGCGTGCTTCCAGCACTTCCTCGGGCTGCAAACGCAGCGGCCCGTCCCATACGGCGGAGAAGGCCGAGCACCACAGGCGGTTGTCGGTGTCCTCGAAGAAGAAGTGGTCGTGGGCGACCAGCTCGACTCCACTCACCCCCAGTTCCTCTTCCAGTTCACGGGCCGCCGACTCGGCATAGCTTTCAGTGGCGAGGACCATGCCACCGGCGGCGACATCCCAATAACCCGGGTAGATGGCCTTGCTGAGGGTGCGCCGATGCACGCACAACTCACCGGCGGAGTTGAACAGCATGATGTAGGTACCACGGCCGATCAGGCCCTGCTCGCGCAGCTCCGAGCGGGCCATGGCGCCCAGCAGCTGGTCCTCGCCATCGACCCAGGCGATCTGTTCGGCATCGGAGGCGGCGCGGTGGGCCGCCTCATTGGTGGTCGCGACCATGGATCAGCCCTGGTTGAGCAGTTGGCGCAAGTCGATGACTGCAGCGTTGGCGCGGGAGATGTAGTTGGCCATGACCAGCGAGTGGTTGGCCAGGACGCCGAAGCCGTTACCGTTGAGGATCATCGGGCTCCAGACAGTTTCCTGGGAAGCCTCCAGTTCGCGGATGATCTGGCGCACGCTGACGGTGGCGTTCTTCTTGGCCAGCACATCGGCGAAGTCCACTTCGATCGCGCGCAGCAAGTGCGACAGCGCCCAGGCCTGGCCACGCGCCTCGTAGAACACGTTGTCGATCTGCATCCATGGTGTTTCTTCGATTTCCTCGCCCACCTGCGGAACCTGGCCCGGAGCCAGGACTTCGGTCTTCAGCGCAGTGTTGAGCTTGACCCGGCCGACGCTGGCCGACAGCCGCTGGGACAGCGAGCCAAGGCGCGTCCCCACGTCACCCAGCCAGTTGTTGAGGTTGTCGGCCCGGGCATAGAACTGCGCGGTCTTCTGGTTCGGGTCCGACAGCCGCGCCTGGTAGCGGCTCAGGGAGTTGATGCCTTCCAGGTATTCCGACTCGCTGGAGGGCAGGATCCAGCTCTTGTTGTCGAAGTTGAAGCGTGGCTCGGCCTTGGCCAGGTCGGCGTCTTCGGCGGACTGCGACTGGGACCGGGCGAAATCCTTGCGCAAGGCGCGGGTCAGGTCGCGGACCTGGACCAGGACCCCGTATTCCCAGCTGGGAATGTTGTCCAGCCAGATGCCCGGTGGGAAACGGTCGTTGGAGATATAGCCGCCCGGCTTGTCGAGCAGGGTGCTGACCACGGTCTTGAGGGTTTCCACGGTGGTGTAGCCCACCACCATCTGCCGGCCTTCCTTCTCGGCGGCGAGCTGGGCGTTCTGCTGGACCGGGAACAGCGCCGGTTCCTGGCTCCAGTACCAGCCCAGGGCACCGGTGACCAGCAGGTACAGGCCCAGCAAGGTCGCCAGGGCGCGACTGAACAGCAGGCTACCGAAATAGCTGCGTGTCGCCGACTTGGGTTGGGCGGCCCGTTCCGGCGCGCTGTCTGCGCGGTTCTTCCAATCCAGCATGGCTATATCCTTTCAATCACTTGGGTTCATCGATTCGACCACAACCCTACTCCATCGTGCCTTGCCCTGGCGGGATAAATCTTCAGGCAAACGCGCGCCGCGCAACGATTGCGTATCGGGCGACCACTATAAATGAAGCACAGTCCGCAGCCTATGCGAGCAGTCGGTGGCGAACCCGGTCAAGTCGCTTTGCACATTATTGACGTACGACACTCATGGGAGCCGAAAGTGGTGCTAGCATAGAGCCACCAGTCGATCTCAGCATGCACCCTAACTAGTAGTCAGGATATGACCGAGCCAGAAGACCCCAGCCGTGAGCGCCTCAAGCACCACTTTGCCCAGCGGGTAATTCATCAGGCACGGCAGATCCTGGAGATCTGGCAGCGGCTGCAGCGCAGCGAGTGGTCGTCCACCGACATGTCGGAACTCTGCGAAGCCAACCTGCGCCTGCTGCGTTTCGCCGAACGCTTCGAACAACCCGAGCACTCCCAGCTGGCCCGCAGCATCAGCCAATCGCTGGAAGCGGTGGATGCCAACCGCGGCCGCCTGAGCAGCCACCTGATCACCGAACTCAACCGCCTGATGCAGCGCCTGTCACGTACCGGCCTGCGCCATGGCGATCAACTGGAACAGACCTTCCTGCCGCCGCTGCGCAAGCCGATCTACGTGATGCTGCAGGATCACGACCGGGCCGAACGCCTGGCCAAGCAGCTGGAGTTCTTCGGGCTCAGCGCCCAGCCCCTGGACAGCATCGCCGCGTTTCGTTCATCCATGGTCGAGCGCCTGCCGGCGGCCATCGTCATCGACGTGGACTTCTGCGGACCCGGCATGGGCCTGACCCTGGCCGCCGAGGCCCAGGTCGGCCTGGAGCAGAAGCTGCCGCTGCTGTTCTTCAGCCTGCACGAAACCGACACCCCGACCCGCCTCGCGGCCGTGCGCGCCGGTGGCCAGGAGTTCCTCACCGGCACCCTGGAAGCCTCCAGCCTGCTGGAAAAGATCGAGGTGCTGACCTGCGTCGCCCAGTACGAGCCGTATAAAGTGCTGATCATCGACGACTCCCGGGCCCAGGCCCTGCACACCGAGCGCCTGCTCAACAGCGCCGGGATCGTCACCCGCACCCTGATCGAGCCGATCCAGGCCATGGCCGAACTGGCGGATTTCCAGCCCGACCTGATCATCCTCGACATGTACATGCCGGCCTGCACCGGTACCGAGCTGGCCAAGGTGATCCGCCACAACGACCGCTACGTCAGCGTGCCGATCATCTACCTGTCCGCCGAGGACGATCTGGACAAGCAACTGGACGCCATGAGCGAAGGCGGCGACGACTTCCTCACCAAGCCCATCAAGCCGCGCCACCTGATCACCACGGTGCGCAACCGCGCGGCCCGGGCGCGCAACCTCAAGGCGCGGATGGTCCGCGACAGCCTGACCGGCCTGTACAACCACACCCATATCCTGCAATTGCTGGAAGACTGCTGCTTCCGCGCCCGCCGCGAGAACAAGCCGCTGAGCTTCGCCATGCTGGACATCGACCACTTCAAGCGGGTCAACGACAGCCACGGCCACCCCATGGGCGACCGGGTGATCAAGAGCCTGGCGCTATTCCTCAAGCAGCGCCTGCGCAAGACCGACTTCATCGGCCGCTACGGCGGCGAGGAGTTCGCCATCGTCATGCCCGATACCGACCAGGACGCGGCATGCCAGGTGCTGGACGAAATCCGCCAGCGCTTCGCCGAGATCCATTACCCGGCCCAACCCCAGGACCTGTGGTGCACCTTCAGCGCCGGAGTGGTGCAAATGCAGGAAGACTCCGACAGCCTGATGATGGCCAGCCAGGCGGACGAAGCCCTGTACCGGGCCAAGCACAGCGGCCGCAACCGGGTGCAGAGCGCGCGGCAATCAAATCAAAGTGCCATCTTTTCATCCGAATCCACCGATTCGGTCATAACCTTGTAATACAACCGCAATAAATTCAGGCGCTTGCCATTCAAGTCGTTGGTAGAGCCCCGATGCGCCTGAAGTTGCTGACCAATCTCAACACCCTTCTATTAGTTGCCGTGTGCGTGGCCCTGGGGGCGACACTGTGGTGGTCGCAGCGCGCCCTGGAACGCCCCTACCTGCTGATGGAGCGCTACCTGGGCCTGTCCCAGCAATTCCAGAACCAGGCGGCGCGCAATATCGAGGACTACCTGGCAAGCGGCGACGCCCTGCGCCTGAGCAGCGCCACCCAGGCCATCGAGACCCTGCAGGGCGGACTGTCCGAACTGCCACCGCAACTGGCACATAGCCTGAGCCCGAGCCTGGCCAGCCTCGCCGACTTCAGCAAGACCGACTTGCTGGCGGCGGGCAAGCTGGCGGGCGACCCCCAGGCTCTGCTGCTGCAGGCCGAACGCGAACTGGGCGCCAACCTGGAGCAACTGAGCCAGTACGCCGGCGGCGCCACCAGCGCCGAGGCCAGTGCCTACCTGCCGTTGTTGCTGGCCGCCTCCCAGCATCTGGGCAAACTCTCGCTGGCCCGGGACAAACTGGTCCGCAGCGGGCGCAGCGAACTGGCGAGCGACGTCGAGCGCGAACTGAACAACATCCGCGCCCAGGCCGACCGTCTCGAGGCCTTGCCTCTACTGGGCGTGGCGACCAGCAGCGAATCGAATACCGATGACTTCGCCGCCATGATGGGCCTGGAGAACACCCAGAAGAGCGCCGCCGAAGATGCCGGCATCGGCCTCAAGCGCGAACTCAACAGCCTGCTCAGCCGTTATCCCGCCGAGCTTGCGCGCACCCGCGAGCAGATCCAGAAACGCGCCGAGCTGAGCGCCGCGACCTTGCTGAAGATCACCGCCGTGCAGCAAGCGATCGCCGCACTGGAGCCGGAAGTGCGCGCCCAGCACGGCCAGATCCAGGGCGAAGTGCGATTGATGCAGGGGCTGATGATCGGCCTGATCCTGCTGATCGCCCTGGTGATCGATACCCTGCAGCGCAAGCTCGCAAGGGTCCTGACCAACCTCGCCCCGGCGCTGTCGACCTGGGCCCAGGGCGATTTCAGCCAGTCGATCCAGCTGGGCAAGACCAACTACGAACTGCATGCCATCGAAGCATCGCTGAACCGCCTGCGGGCCTACCTGGTGGACCTGGTGGGCACCATTCGCCAGAACGCCGAACAGGTGGCCGGCAGCAGCCGGGCCCTGGCCGACCTCAGCAGCGGCCTGCACAGCGGCGCCGAACGCCAGGCTGGCGACACCGCGCAGATCCGCGATGCGCTGGGCGAGCTGGAAGCCACCATCCAGCAGGTGGCCGGTGATGCCAGCCAGGCCGCAGATGCCAGCCGCAGCGCCGGCCTGGCGGTCCAGCAGGGACAGAAAGTCATAGGCCAGAGCCTCACCGGCTTGCATGCCCTTGTCGGGGAAGTCCAGGGCAATGCGCAGATGATCGAACACCTGGCCCAGGAATCGGCCACCATCGGCGGCGTGCTGACGGTGATCCGCTCCATTGCCGAACAGACCAACCTGCTGGCGCTGAACGCCGCCATCGAGGCGGCCAGGGCCGGCGAGATGGGCCGGGGGTTTGCCGTGGTCGCCGAGGAAGTGCGTTCCCTGGCCCAGCGCACCTCCGGCGCCACTGCACAAATCCAGGCGTTGATCGCCGGCCTGCAGAGCGCCGCGCAGCAATCGGTGCAGGGCATGCGGGCCCAGGTCGAGCACGCCGAGGCCACCGCCAGCCAGGCCGAGGCCGCCGATGGCGCACTGGATGAAATCGTCGGGGCGATCCAGACCATCGCCGAGACCGCGGTGCGGATCGCCGATGTCACCGCCCAGCAAAGCGGCGCGGTCAGCGAGATCCGCGACCACAGCGAACGCATCCACCAACTGGGCGGCGACAACCTGCTGCGCATCGGCGAAGGTCGGGCCCAGGGCGAGAACCTGCTGGACCTGGGCGGCCAGCTGCACACCGCGGTACAGGCCTTCCGCGTCTGACCCGAACCAGGCTGGCAGCCGCCTTTGGCTGTGCCGATAGTGGCGGGAGCCTTCATTTACGGGCCTGGCGCAGCCTTTGCCGGGCCGCTGCGGACCAGCGCCACAAAAAAGCCCCGGGCACGCCCAAGATCGGCGAAAAAGTCGCCAACCACTTCAACAGCGCTTTATGACGGGCATATGACCGGATTTCCGCACTCGGTCACATATTTCGCGCAAACATCGGTCATCGTGCTGGCTATTGCCGGGAACTGGACAGTCACAAAGTCTTTCCGGCATAGTCGCCGGGTTCTGACAACCGCCCCGATAACAAGGAACGACCGATGGCCACCCTACTGGTTCTCCATGGCCCCAACCTGAATCTGCTCGGCACCCGCGAACCGGGAGTCTACGGCGCCACGACCCTGGCCCAGATCAACCAGGACCTGGAGCAGCGGGCCCGTGCCGCCGGGCATCACTTGCAGTACCTGCAGAGCAATGCCGAGTACGAATTGATCGAGCGTATCCATGCCGCGCGGGACGAAGGCGTGGATTTCATCCTGATCAATCCAGCAGCTTTTACACATACAAGCGTCGCATTACGTGACGCGTTGCTGGCGGTGAGCATCCCATTCATCGAAGTGCATTTGTCCAACGTGTACAAACGCGAACCTTTCCGCCATCACTCCTACTTTTCAGACGTTGCGGTAGGAGTGATCTGCGGCCTTGGCGCCAGCGGTTACCGACTGGCCCTGGAGGCCGCCCTGGAACAGCTTGAAATACAGGCAAGTGCTTGAACAACAAGCGTTGAACGCCCCTGACCGACCCCTGGGAGTTGATGATTCATGGATATTCGTAAAGTCAAGAAACTGATCGAACTGCTGGAAGAGTCCGGCATTGACGAGCTGGAGATCAAGGAAGGCGAAGAGTCCGTACGCATCAGCCGTCACAGCAAGACTCCAGCCCAGCAGTACTACGCTCCGGCTCCAATGGCCGCAGCTCCAGTAGCCGCTCCAGCCGCCGCAGCTCCTGCTGCCGCTGCCGCCCCGGCCGCTGCCGCCGCACCTGCGCTGAACGGCACCGTAGCCCGTTCGCCAATGGTCGGTACCTTCTACCGCAAGTCCTCGCCAACCTCGCCAGCCTTCGTCGAAGTCGGCCAGAGCGTGAAGAAGGGCGACACCCTGTGCATCGTCGAAGCGATGAAGATGATGAACCACATCGAAGCTGAAACCAGCGGTGTGATCGAATCGATCCTTGTCGAAGACGGCCAGCCGGTTGAGTACGACCAACCGCTGTTCACCATCGTTTGAACTGCGGAGAGTCTTTGATGAAGCCTGCGAAGTTGGAAAAAGTCCTGATCGCCAACCGCGGCGAAATCGCCCTGCGGATCCTGCGTGCCTGCAAGGAAATGGGGATCAAGACCGTAGCCGTCTATTCCAAGGCCGACAAGGAGCTGATGCACCTGGGCCTGGCGGACGAGTCCGTGTGCATCGGCCCGGCGCAAGCCGCGCAGTCCTACCTGCACATCCCGGCCATCATCGCGGCCGCTGAAGTCACCGGCGCCACCGCGATCCACCCTGGCTACGGCTTCCTGGCGGAAAACGCCGACTTCGCCGAGCAGGTGGAGAACTCCGGCTTTTCCTTCATTGGCCCCAAGGCCGATACCATCCGCCTGATGGGCGACAAGGTTTCCGCCAAGCACGCCATGATCGCCGCCGGCGTACCCACGGTTCCAGGTTCCGACGGCCCGCTGCCGGAAGACGAGGAAACCGCGCTGCGCATCGGCCGTGAAGTCGGCTATCCGGTGATCATCAAGGCCGCCGGTGGCGGTGGTGGTCGCGGCATGCGCGTGGTGCACAAGGAAGAAGACCTGATCGCCTCGGCGAAGCTGACCCGCTCCGAAGCCGGCGCGGCATTCGGCAACCCGATGGTCTACCTAGAGAAGTTCCTGACCAACCCACGCCACGTGGAAGTCCAGGTCCTCTCCGACGGCCAGGGCAACGCCATCCACCTGGGCGACCGCGACTGCTCGCTGCAGCGCCGTCACCAGAAGGTACTGGAAGAAGCTCCGGCCCCGGGCATCGACGAGACCGCCCGCCAGGAAGTCTTCGCTCGTTGCGTCCAGGCGTGCATCGACATCGGCTACCGCGGCGCCGGCACCTTCGAGTTCCTCTACGAGAACGGCCGCTTCTACTTCATCGAGATGAACACTCGCGTGCAGGTAGAGCACCCGGTATCGGAGATGGTCACCGGTGTCGACATCGTCAAGGAGATGCTCAGCATCGCCGCTGGCAACAAGTTGTCCATCCGCCAGGAAGACGTGGTGATCCGCGGTCACTCCCTGGAGTGCCGGATCAACGCCGAAGACCCGAAAACCTTCATGCCAAGCCCAGGCACGGTCAAGCACTTCCACGCCCCGGGCGGCAACGGCGTGCGCGTCGACTCGCACCTGTACAGCGGCTACGCGGTTCCTCCGAACTACGACTCGTTGATCGGCAAGCTGATCACCTACGGGGCAACCCGTGACGAAGCCATGGCGCGCATGCGCAATGCGCTGGACGAAATCGTCGTCGACGGGATCAAGACCAACATCCCGCTGCACCGCGACCTGACCCGTGACGAAGGCTTCTGCAAAGGGGGAGTGAACATTCACTACCTGGAGCACAAGCTGGCCGAGCAACACTGATCGGCATTCGCCACACCACCAAGGCCGCTTTCGAGCGGCCTTGGTGCTTCTGCAGGAGCAAGGCTCCTGCAAATGCCTGCCGCCTTGCCGCTGTCGTCTTCTGCCTCCTGCTCGCGTAAACTTGCGCGCTTCTCGCGGCCCACTAGGCTGCACATCACATATTTTCAAAGGTGCCCGCCATGCCTTGGCTGCAAGTCCGTCTCGCCATCAGCCCAGAACAAGCCGAAACCTATGAAGACGCTTTTCTTGAAGTCGGCGCCGTTTCGGTGACCTTCATGGATGCCGAGGATCAACCGATCTTCGAACCCGAGCTGAACACCACCCCGCTGTGGTCCCACACCCACTTGCTGGCCCTGTTCGAGGGTGGCACCGAGGCCGCCAGCGTGCTGGCCCACCTCGAGTTGCTGACCGGCAGCCCGCTGCCCGAACATCACAGCGAAGTCATCGAGGACCAGGATTGGGAGCGCAGCTGGATGGACAACTTCCAGCCGATGCGTTTCGGCCAGCGCCTGTGGATCGTCCCCAGCTGGCATGCCGCTCCGGAACCGGATGCGGTCAACCTGCTGCTGGACCCGGGCCTGGCTTTCGGCACCGGCACCCACCCGACCACCGCCCTGTGCCTGGAGTGGCTCGACGGCCAGGACCTGAAGGACTGCAACGTCCTGGACTTCGGTTGCGGCTCGGGGATCCTGGCCATCGCCGCCCTGCTGCTGGGAGCCAAGCGCGCCGTGGGCACCGATATCGACGTGCAGGCCCTGGAAGCCTCCCGCGACAACGCCGGGCGCAACAACATCGCCGAGGAACTGTTCCCGTTGTACCTGCCGGAGCAGATGCCCCAGGAACAAGCCGACGTGCTGGTGGCCAACATCCTGGCCGGTCCGCTGGTGTCCCTGGCGCCGCAATTGTCCGGCCTGGTCAAGCCAGGTGGGCGCCTGGCGCTTTCGGGCATCCTTGCCGAGCAGGGTGACGAGGTCGCTGCGGCCTATGCCCAGGACTTCGATCTGGACCCGATCGCCAACCTCGATGGCTGGGTGCGCATCACCGGCCGTCGGCGCTAGAATGGCCGCCTGCATAATCCGGATGGCCGCATGACCGACAGTTTCGTCACCCAGTGCCCGCATTGCCAAACCAGGTTCCGTGTCAGCCACGCCCAATTGAGCGTGGCTCGCGGAGTGGTTCGTTGCGGCTCCTGCCTGCAGGTGTTCAACGCTGCGCGACAACTGCTCGAGCAGCGCGCGGCCAAGGAAGGCGCGGCAGCCAAGCCGCTCGCCAAGCCGACCGCACCCGCACCGGTGACGACACCCGCGACCACTCCGCCGCCCCCTGCGGCGGCAGAACCGGAACAGCCGACGCCGCAGCCCGCTGCCGAGCCGGAACCGGCTCCAGCCCAGCGCGCCATCAGCCAGAAACAATGGTCGGCGGCGGAAATGGACCTGGACCATCTGGACCTCGACGAGGAACTGGCCAAGCTCGAGCAACGGGAAATCCAGCCGGCCAAGACCTTCGGCCAGGAACGCGCCCCCCGGGAAAACGGCCTCAGCGCCCGGCGTGACCAGCAGGACAACGACGAAGCCAACTGGCCCGACGGCCTGTTCGGCAGCGCCGGCGAGCAGGACGAACCGGCCAGCCTCAAGGCCCCGGCCAAGGACGACGCCGAGCCCGAGCCGGCCAAGGCCGCCCGCACCGAACCCTCGCTGTCCTTCAACCTGGCGGACATGGACGACGAACCACCGTCCCCCAAGTTGCGCCTGGACGCCGACCTGGAATCCTTCGACGCAAAGCCCCCTGCGCCTGCCCTCAAGGACGAAGACGAAACCCCAGTCCCGGCACCGGGCAAGAAACGCCGCGAACGCAGCGAACCGGGAGTCCAGGACGAAGTGTTGCTGGACCTGGTCGACGACCCGCTGCACCTGGATTGGCAAAAGCGTCGCTCGCCCTGGGGCCGGCGCCTGCTCTGGCTGTTGCTGATCCTGCTGGCCGCCGGTGGCCTGGCAGGCCAGTACATCGCCTATCACTTCGACGAGCTGGCCCGCCAGGACCAGTACCGCCCCTGGTTCCAGCGACTGTGCCCGGAATTCGGATGTACGGTCCCCTCGCGCGTGGACATCGGCCGGATCAAGAGCAGCAACCTGGTGGTGCGCAGCCACCCGGAATTCAGCGGGGCCCTGGTAGTGGACGCCATCATCTACAACCGTGCGCCCTTCTCCCAACCGTTCCCGTTGCTGGAACTGCGCTTCGCCGACCTCAACGGCCACCTGATCGCCAGCCGTAGCTTCAAGCCCGGTGAATACCTGGGCGGCGACCTGCAGGACGCGGCGGAAATGCCGCCGCAAACCCCGATCCACATCGCCCTCGATATTCTCGACCCCGGACCCAAAGCCGTGAACTACAGTCTGAGTTTCCACTCGCCAGAGTGAAACGGCTGGAAGAGTTGACGGACGACTCTGGATTGACGACAGATTTATGACAGCTCCCCCGCGTATCGCTCGCGGGAGCCGGCAGAAGAACTGTTCAGATTTTATCCAATTCAGCCTTTATCCGGTCATCGAGAGCGGGTATCATGCCAACCCTTTTTCGAACTCTCATGATCCGGCCCCACAACAGGGAAGTCCTATGTCGGCGGTACGCATCGGCCCATACACACTGCAAAACGGCTTGGTTCTCGCCCCGATGGCGGGAGTTACCGACCAGCCCTTTCGTCAGCTTTGCAAGCAATTGGGTGCCGGCCTTGTAGTCTCGGAAATGGTCACCAGCGACATGAGCTTGTGGAACAGCCGCAAATCGCGGCTGCGCATGATCCACGAAGGCGATCCCGAGCCGCGCTCGGTACAGATTGCCGGTGGCGATGCACAGATGCTGGCGGACGCCGCCCGCGCCAACGTCGAGTTGGGTGCACAGATTATTGATATCAACATGGGTTGCCCGGCGAAGAAGGTTTGCAACAAGGCCGCCGGCTCCGCATTGCTGAAAGACGAAGTCCTGGTCAACGAGATTCTCCAGGCGGTGGTGGCCGCGGTGGACGTACCGGTCACCCTGAAGATCCGCACCGGCTGGGACCGGCAGAACAAGAATGGCCTGACCGTGGCGAGGATCGCCGAACAGGCTGGCATCACGGCGCTGGCGGTCCACGGTCGGACCCGCGCCGACCTGTACACCGGTGAAGCCGAGTACGACACCATCGCTGCGATCAAGCAGGCGGTGTCGATCCCGGTCTTCGCCAACGGCGATATCGACTCGCCCGAGAAAGCCCGGCAGGTATTGAATGCCACCGGCGCCGACGGGCTGTTGATCGGCCGGGCTGCCCAAGGGCGGCCATGGATTTTTCGTGAGATCGAACACTTCCTGCGCACCGGTGAAACCCTCCCGGCACCGCAGCTGTTCGAAGTGGAGCGGATTCTGCTGGAGCACCTGGCCGCGCTGCATGCCTTCTATGGGGATGTCATGGGCGTACGCATTGCGCGCAAGCATGTGGGCTGGTATCTCGCAACCCTGCCAGGCGCCAGGGAGTTTCGCGCCCACTTCAATCGTTTGGAAGATACGGAAGCACAGTGCGCCAACGTCCGTGAGTTCTTCGCCGGACGTTACAAGAGCCTGGAGACAGGGGACGGAGAGGGGGTGGCCGCATGACGATGATGACCGAGACTTTAGTGAGTGGAACAACACCCGTGAGCGACAACGTGAATTTGAAACAGCACCTCAATACCCCGAGCGAAGAAGGCCAGACCCTTCGCGGGAGTGTCGAGAAGGCGCTGCACAATTATTTCGCCCACCTTGAGGGCGCTGCCGTCACGGACGTGTACAACCTGGTGCTCTCCGAAGTCGAGGCCCCGTTGCTCGAAAGCGTGATGAACTACGTCAAGGGCAACCAGACCAAGGCCAGCGAACTCCTGGGTCTGAATCGCGGAACCCTGCGCAAGAAACTCAAGCAGTACGATTTGCTGTAAGCATTCAACCAAACCAGAAAGGCGCCCGCGTAAAAAACGGTCGCCTTTTTTGCTGACCCCCTAGCTTGTTGATGGAAATTGAGATGACCGACCAGACTACCCGCCTGCCGATCCGCCGCGCCTTGATCAGTGTTTCCGACAAGACCGGGATCCTCGAATTCGCCAAGGAGCTGGAAGCCCTCGGTGTCGAGATCCTCTCTACCGGCGGGACCTTCAAGCTGCTGCGGGACAATGGCGTGTCCGCAGTGGAAGTCGCCGATTACACCGGTTTCGCGGAAATGATGGACGGCCGGGTCAAGACCCTGCATCCGAAGATCCACGGCGGCATCCTGGGTCGTCGCGGCATCGACGACGCCATCATGAACGAGCACGGCATCAAGCCGATCGACCTGGTGGCGGTCAACCTCTATCCCTTCGAAGCCACCATCTCCAAGCCCGGCTGCGACCTGCCGACCGCTATCGAGAACATCGACATCGGCGGCCCGACCATGGTTCGCTCGGCAGCCAAGAACCACAAGGACGTGGCCATCGTGGTCAACGCCAGCGACTACGCCAGCGTCCTGGACAACCTCAAGGCCGGCGGCCTGACCTACGCCCAGCGCTTCGACCTGATGCTCAAGGCCTTCGAACACACAGCAGCCTACGACGGCATGATCGCCAACTACATGGGCACCATCGACCAGGCCCGGGACACACTGTCCACCGAAGGCCGCAGCGGATTCCCGCGCACCTTCAACAGCCAGTTCGTCAAGGCCCAGGAAATGCGCTACGGCGAGAACCCGCACCAGAGCGCGGCCTTCTACGTCGAGGCCAAGAAAGGCGAAGCCAGCATCTCCACCGCCCTGCAGTTGCAAGGCAAGGAACTGTCGTTCAACAACGTGGCCGACACCGACGCCGCGCTGGAATGCGTGAAGAGCTTCGTCAAGCCGGCCTGCGTCATCGTCAAGCACGCCAACCCCTGCGGCGTGGCCGTGGTGCCCGAGGACGAGGGCGGCATCCGCAAGGCCTACGACCTGGCCTACGCCACCGACACCGAGTCGGCGTTCGGCGGCATCATCGCCTTCAACCGCGAGCTGGACGGCGAAACCGCCAAGGCCATCGTCGAGCGCCAGTTCGTCGAAGTGATCATCGCCCCGAAAATCTCCCAGGCTGCCCGCGAAGTCGTAGCGGCCAAGCAGAATGTACGCCTGCTCGAATGCGGCGAGTGGCCGGCCGAACGCGCCGCCGGTTGGGACTTCAAGCGGGTCAACGGCGGCCTGCTGGTGCAGAGCCGCGATATTGGCATGATCAGCGCCGATGACCTGAAGATCGTCACCCAGCGCGCGCCGACCGAACAGGAAATCCACGACCTGGTATTCGCCTGGAAAGTGGCCAAGTTCGTCAAGTCCAACGCCATCGTCTACGCCAAGAACCGCCAGACCATCGGTGTCGGCGCCGGCCAGATGAGTCGCGTCAACTCCGCCCGCATCGCCGCCATCAAGGCCGAGCACGCCGGCCTGCAAGTGCAGGGCGCGGTCATGGCTTCCGACGCCTTCTTCCCGTTCCGCGACGGCATCGACAATGCCGCCAAGGTCGGTATCCGCGCCGTGATCCAGCCTGGCGGCTCGATGCGTGACGCCGAGGTGATCGCCGCTGCCGACGAAGCCGGCATCGCGATGGTATTCACCGGCATGCGCCACTTCCGTCACTGATTTACGGCAATCGGCCGCACTGAAGCAGGCATCTGCTGCGTTGAGGCCGGTTCCACTGATGCTCATTGCCAGAAGGCAACTCCGCTCATCGGAACCGGCCCCGCCTTGCATCTACCTGTTTCATTGCGACCTCGTACAACGTGAGGCTTCGCCTCCCGTCCGAAAGAATTCGAGGTTTTGACATGAAAGTTTTGATCATTGGTAGTGGCGGTCGTGAACACGCCCTGGCCTGGAAAGTCGCTCAGGACCCACGGGTCGAGAAAGTATTCGTCGCTCCCGGCAACGCCGGTACCGCCATCGAGGCCAAGTGCGAGAACGTGGCCATCGACGTGCTGGCCCTGGAGCAGCTTGCCGACTTCGCCGAGAAGAACGTTGCCCTGACCATCGTCGGTCCGGAAGTGCCGCTGGTAGCCGGTGTGGTCGACCTGTTCCGCGCCCGCGGCCTGGACTGCTTCGGCCCGACCCAGGGCGCCGCCCAACTGGAAGGCTCGAAGGCCTTCACCAAGGACTTCCTGGCGCGCCACAAGATTCCGACCGCCGACTACCACAACTTCACCGAGATCGAGCCGGCCCTGGCCTACCTGCGGGAAAAAGGCGCGCCGATCGTGATCAAGGCCGACGGCCTGGCCGCCGGCAAGGGCGTGATCGTCGCCATGACCCTGGCCGAGGCCGAGGAAGCCGTGCGCGACATGCTCGCCGGCAACGCTTTCGGTGACGCCGGTTCGCGCGTGGTGATCGAGGAGTTCCTCGATGGCGAGGAAGCCAGCTTCATCGTCATGGTCGACGGCAAGAACGTGCTGCCCATGGCCACCAGCCAGGACCACAAGCGCGTCGGCGATGGTGACACTGGCCCGAATACCGGTGGCATGGGCGCCTACTCGCCTGCCCCGGTGGTCACCGCCGACGTGCACCAGCGCGTGATGGACCAGGTCATCTGGCCGACCGTGCGCGGCATGGCCGAGGAAGGCAACGTCTATACCGGCTTCCTCTACGCGGGCCTGATGATCGACAAGGCCGGCAACCCGAAAGTCATCGAGTTCAACTGCCGTTTCGGCGACCCGGAAACCCAGCCTGTCATGCTGCGCCTGCAATCGAGCCTGGTGCTGCTGGTGGAAGCGGCCCTGGCCCAGGCCCTGGACAAGGTCGAGGCCCAGTGGGATCCGCGTCCGAGCCTGGGCATCGTCCTGGCGGCCGGCGGCTATCCTGGTGACTATGCCAAGGGCGCGGCCATCACCGGCCTGGACGCCGCAGCCGCGCTGGAAGGCAAGGTCTTCCATGCCGGCACCGCGCTCAAGGACGGCCAGATCGTCACCGCCGGTGGCCGGGTGCTGTGCGCCACTGCCATGGGCGCCAGCGTCGACCAGGCGCAGCAGCAAGCCTACCGCCTGGCGGCCGAGATCGACTGGCAGGGCTGCTTCTACCGCAAGGACATCGGCTACCGTGCCATTGCCCGCGAGCGCGGCGAGCAATAAGGCTCGCACGAAACCCCGGCAAGGGCTTCCAGGCCCTTGCCGGGCGCTCATTGCGCCGCGCATAGTTATAATCAGGCATCAACCAACGAAGGGATTTCGCCGTGCGCTGGCTCAGGATTGCCCTAGGCTTCACCGTCACATTGCTGACCCTGCTCTGCATGAATCCGGCCCTGGCCGCTCAAGGCAGTGGCTGGGCGGTGCTGCTCGACGATCAGGGCGACCTGCAACTCAGTGACATCCGCTCCCCGCGCTACACCAACCAGTTCAGCCCCATCGAGCTGGACAAGCTCACCGCCGCCGAGCCCAACGGCGCCCTGTGGCTACGCTTCAAGCTCCAGCCGGGCACCCATGAGCAGATCCTGCGGATCTTCGCTCCCGACCTGTCCCACCTGAATCTCTACGTGCTCGACGGCGACCAGCTGATCGAGCAAGTGAACACCGGCTCCAGCCAGCCCCAGACGGAAAAACCGCTGCCCAGCAGCGACTTCGCACTGCCGCTGCCACAGAGCGACAAGACGCTGGACGTCTACGTACGCCTGGTGTCCGAACACGAACTGCGCCCCTATATTACCCTGCAATCGGCGGTGATGGCCGCCGCCAGCCAGGGCCAGACCCTGGTCTACGGCCTGCTGTTCGGCTGCCTGGCGATGCTGATCCTGCACAACCTCACGCGCTTCGCCTACACCCGCTCGCGCAGCAGCCTGTGGCTGGCGGTCTGCGAGGCCCTGCTGACCCTCAGCCTGATGATGCTGCTGAACCTGTTCGGCCCCTGGCTGCCGGACTGGCAGTCCCTGCAGACTCCCGGCGCCTACCTGGCGCTGCTGCTGACCGCCCCTGCCGGCATGATGTTCGCCTATCGGTTCTTCTCCCCGGTGGGGCCGCATCCGCTGAACCGCCTGCTACTGGGCAACATCCTGCTGATCGCCCTGTCCGGCCTGTTGCTGTTGATCATCAGCAGCCTGCCATTGAACATCGTCACCTATGCCCTGGTAGCCCTGGCCGGTTTGAGCATGCTGTTCATCGGCGGCTACCACTGGCACAAGGGCTACCGCCCGGCCCGTTGTTTCGTCGCCGCCATGGCGATCTTCAACTTCGGCACCCTGGTGATCATGCCCGCCCTGCTCGGCCTGACACTGGTGCCCCCGCAAGGGCTGATCGTGACCTTGATGAGCGTGGTCTGCGTGGCCGGCCTGCTGATGAGCGTCGCCCTGGGCGAGCGCCAGCGCCACATCACCGAGAACCGCTTCAGCGCCAGCCGCGACCTGGCCGCCAGCACCGCCGAGGTCAATGCCAAGGCCGAGTTCCTGGCCAAGATCAGCCACGAGATCCGCACCCCGATGAACGGCGTGCTGGGCATGACCGAGCTGCTGCTGGGCACGCCGCTGTCGGTCAAGCAGCGCGACTACGTGCAGACCATCCACAGCGCCGGCAACGAACTGCTGACCCTGATCAACGAGATCCTCGACATCTCCAAGCTCGAATCCGGGCAGATCGAACTGGACGACGTACAGTTCGATCTCAATGCCCTGATCGAAGACTGCCTGAGCATCTTCCGGGCCAAGGCCGAGCAGCAGAATGTCGAGCTGATCAGCTTCATCCAGCCCCAGGTGCCGCGGGTCATCAGCGGCGATCCGACACGGTTGCGCCAGGCCCTGTTGAGCTTGCTGGAAAATGCCCTGAAGAAGACCGACGAAGGCGAAGTGCTGATCGTCGTCGCCCTCGACGAGCGCAGCAGCAAGCCGCGCCTGCGCATTGCCGTGCAAGATAGCGGGCAGCCCATGGAGCCCGAGGAACGCGACGCGCTGCTGCATACCGAGCTGCACAGCAAGAATTTCCTGGCCACCACCCGCCTGGGCGGCAACCTGGGCCTGGTGATCGCTCGCCAGCTGATCCTGCTGATGCATGGTGAGTTCGGCATCAAGAGCGGCAACCAGCAAGGCAGCACCCTGTGGCTGACCCTGCCGTTGGATGCCGACCGCCTGGAGCATCCCACCGCCGATCTCGACGGCCCGCTGCAAGGGGCCCGGGTGCTGGTGGTGGACGACAACGACACCTGCCGCAAGGTCCTGGTGCAGCAATGCAGTGCCTGGGGCCTGAACGTCAGCGCCGTGCCTTCGGGCAAGGAAGCCCTCGCCCTGCTGCGAACCAAGGCACACCTGCGTGACTACTTCGACGTGGTCCTGCTGGACCAGAACATGCCCGGCATGACCGGCATGCAGTTGGCGGCGAAGATCAAGGAAGACCCGAGCCTGAACCACGACATCCTGCTGATCATGCTCACCGGCATCAGCAACGCACCGAGCAAGGTGATCGCACGCAATGCCGGGATCAAGCGCATCCTCGCCAAGCCAGTGGCCGGCTACACCCTCAAGACCACCCTGGCCGACGAGCTCAGCCACCGCGACAAGGCGCCCACCACGCCCTACAACCAGCCCCTGGCCCAGGTCCTGGGTCCGGAGCCGATCACCGTGCCCAGCGACTTCCGCATCCTGGTGGCCGAGGACAACAGCATCTCCACCAAGGTGATCCGCGGCATGCTCGGCAAACTCAACCTGCAGCCCGATACCGCCAGCAACGGCGAGGAAGCCCTGCAGGCGATGAAAGCCAAGCGCTACGACCTGGTGCTGATGGACTGCGAGATGCCGGTGCTCGACGGGTTTTCCGCCACCCAGCAACTGCGGGCCTGGGAAGTGGGCAACCAGCGAGTGCGCACGCCGGTGGTGGCCCTCACCGCCCATATCCTGGCCGAGCACAAGGAGCGCGCGCGCCAGGCCGGCATGGACGGGCACATGGCCAAGCCGGTGGAGCTCTCGCAACTGCGTGAACTGGTGGAGCACTGGGTCACCCAGCGCGACTTGCGCGAACGCAGCACCGCGCACACCAGCTGAGTTAAACTCTGGCTCGCCCTCCCTAGTCGTGAGCTCCCACCATGCTCCACGTGCTGTTCAGCGTTTACCTGAAGATGCTGGTGCTCTACAGCCCCTTCTTCGTCCTCTCGTGCTTCATCAGCCTGACCCGTGGCTACTCCCTCAAGGAGCGTCGGCGCCTGGCCTGGAAAGTCGCCCTGGCGACCCTGGTCTCCAGCGTGCTGCTGTACCTGTTCGGGCGGGTGATCTTCGGCGTGTTCGGCATCACCGTGGATGCGTTCCGCATCGGCGCGGGCTCGGTGCTGTTCATCTCCGCCCTGGGCATGGCCCAGGGCAAGTCGGCGGTGCAGACCGACAACGTGCAGCAGGACGTGACCATAGTCCCGCTGACCATTCCCCTGACTGTCGGCCCCGGCACCATCGGCGCCCTGCTGGTCATGGGCGTCAGCCAGCCGCACTGGGACGACAAGCTCACCGCCATCCTCAGCATCGCCCTGGCCAGCCTCACGGTGGGCGTGGTGCTGTACCTGTCCAACCGCATCGAGCGCATCCTCGGCGACCAGGGCCTGCAGATCGTCAGCCGGTTGATGGGCCTGTTCGTCTGTGCCCTGGCGGCGCAGATCATCTTCACCGGGGTCAGGGGTTATCTAGTCCCCTAGACCCCTTCGGCAAACAGCCGGGCACCACAAAAATCAAGTAATAGGCAACGGAATGCAGACTCTTCCCCCCACCGGCCCGGGCGCCGCTCCGGCACGCGCCCAACGCCTCGCGCGGATCGGGCGCGGCCTCGGCTGCTTGCTGGCCGCAGTGTTCATGTCTCTCCCGGCGCTGGCTGCCGAATCCCCTCAAGCCAAGCTTGTGGCCTGGCTGGACAAGACCAGTGAATCCAGTGAGCGCTTTGGCGATTTCCAGGTGTATCACCGCCGGGATGGCAGCAACCCCCGGGAAATCACCTATAAGGGCCAGCTCTATCGACCGCTGAACGCCTGGCAGATCACCGAGGTAAAACCCACCGGGGCGATTCAGGGCGGGCAACCCGTGCTGCTGGCTACCACCATCGAATGGATGGGCGTCGGCACCGTGCTGATCGCGGTGCAGAACGACACCCCGCTGGCTCGTATCCTCAGCCCGGTGAAGAGCCGCGAGGAGCCCGACTGGGGCCAGCCACAGCCCGGGCGCAGCGATCTGCTGCTGTTTCCCGAAGGCGCGCGGGCGCTGGTGCCCTCCACCGGGCAAGTCCTGTGGTTCGATGAGCGGCTGCCCGGCTGGGGTTTCTCCCACTACGCCATGCTAGTGTCGGTGTCGCCGGATAACCGCAGCGCCGCCTTCCTGGGCAAGGAAGGGTTGCTGCTCAGCTCGGCGGATCAGGGCGTCTACGCCCAGCTACCGATCAGCAAGGAGATGAACCTGAGCCAGCTGTGGCCATTGTTCAACCAAGCCAGCGACCGCGCGCGAAAGGCCCTGAACGAAGGTCGGCGCATCGACCAGAATCGCCTGCATCATGCGTTGCAAGTGGATTGGGTCGGTCGGCAGTTCAACTGGCAGCAGGTGCAGGGAAGCTGGCAACTCAAGGGCCTGGGACTGACCTCCAGCCCGCTGAAGAAGGAGCACTGAGGGATGAGCGTTCTACGCCCATGGCCCGTTCAATACCTGCTGCAACTGACCTCGGCCATTGTGCTGGCCGGCTGCGCCAGCCACGGCAGCGAGCAGCCCAGCGACATCCGCACCGAAGACGCCAAGGCAGCAGACGCGGTACTGGAGCTTGAGGTCAGCTTCGCCCGGGCACCGGACTACCAGCCCGAAACCAGCGGCCCCTATGCATCCAGCCAGTACGTGAAGATCGAGGGCGCCCCGACCCTGCAGATTCCGTTCTATCAGAAGGGTATCGGCTTCGAACTCGGCGTGATCGGTGACCCGCGGGCGTTGCTCGCCCTGCCTTACCCCTCGCCCAAGGCTGACTCTTCCAGCAAAAACCTGCGGGTCATCGGCCAACGCCTGGACGACACCCACTACCGCTTTGTAGTGCTGCCGCTGTCGGGCTGGAACAGCCTCGACAGCTTCGAAGTGGCCTTCGCCCACAACGGTCGCCGCGAGGCCATGACCTTCACCTACAGCACGCAAGTGGCCTGCAACAGCAGCTTTGCGGTGACGACGCCGACCTACGGTTTCGCGATGTCGGTGGCGGCGCGCTTTCCCAAGGATGCCCAGGGCTGCCTGAAAGCCTGCGATGCGCGCCCGGGGTACGCCGGTCAATGCGCCTACACCTCCGGTTTCCGCCAGGTCTCGAACCTGTAGAAACCCCCTCCCAGCCAGAGCCCACCCAATGCCCTACAGCGCCGATGCTGCTTTCATTCAGGAACAATGGCTGGACGGGTGTTTCCCCCGGGAAAACACCCTGGTCCTCAGCAGCGGTTTCTATTGCCTGTTCGACCTGCCCTACGAACATCCAAGGCTGATCAACAAAGCCTGGATGCCAGCCCTGGATTTCCCAGGCCGGGACGAACCTGATTTCGTCACCGCCCTGGGGTTTGCCGCCGAAGGCCCGCAGTCTTTTCATGCCCAATGCGGGGAAACCGCCGGGCACGGTGGTGACGGCTTCCTGGCCTTGCTGGAAAAGGGCTCGGATGCGCTGATCTGGCTGATTGTCCTCAGCCAGACCAACCCCTTCGACCGGGTACAGATCCTCGGCCAGCAGCTCCACGCCGAGTCGACCTCCGGGGTCAGGGTGCAAGTCCCCCTCCTGCGCCCCGACCAGTTGACCCTGACCTGGCCCTGACTCCTGCCCTCAACAAGCCGAGCCCCATGGAAACACTCACCGCCACCGTCGCCATCGACCTCCTGAGCGCACACAGGCTGCCCGGCCTCGATGCCGCTGCTCGCGCCTCCCACCTCCTGAATTGGTGGGGGATAGACAGCGACGACCTTGAGTTCGCGGCACTGCCACCCTACCTGCAGCAACAGCTCATCTCGCAACCTGAGCCCCCGGGCGATACGCAAGACCCGCGCTACGACGCCCTGCTGCTGATTGCCCTGCGTGCCGAGTATCGCGGCGTGACCCACCTGTACCTGAGGCGCTGCCTGCGTGAAGCCGGGCTGGGCGACTACATCGTCAGTCCAGGCTTCGAACACCGGGAGGCCTGTCCTTGCTGCGGCTACCTGACCCTCGGCGCCCATGGCGAATACGAGATCTGCGGCCTGTGCCACTGGGAAGACGACGGCAGCCAGGCGCTGGACGTGCTGAGCGGGCCCAACCACAAGACCCTGGCCCAGGCCCGGGAACACTTCGCCCGCCACCAGGACCACCTGCCCCTGGACAAATGGCCACACATCAGCAAGGACCACCCATGATTCCCCCGCAGTTGGTCGCCCTGATCGAAGCCCAGCCCAGCTTCCGCCCGCGTCCAGACACCGCCGGGGTCACCCGAGCGCTGGCAACACTGGGCATTGCCCTGGACAGCGAGTTCGCACAGATCTACCTGGCTTACCACCCCGCCGACTTCGCAAGCCGTGCAAGCTACGAAGTGCTGATGGATATCGCCGACCCCAGCGAGGAGATCCTTGTAGGTACCGAGTTCATTCATGAAGTATGGGAGCTGCCGCAGAACTTCATCGCCTTCACCTCATTGCAAGGCGAAGGCGGCTACTTGCTGGACAAGGACAGCGGCGGCGTCTGGGATTTCGACCTGGGCGACTGGGAAGCCTTCACCGCTGGCCGCATTGCCGCCAGATGGACCGGTTTCTTCGAATTCATCACCTGGTACTTGCAGCCCTAAGCGACAAGCTCCAAGCGACAAGCTGCAAGTTTTCAGCTTGCCGCTCAAAGCTCGAAGCTTACCGCTGCCCCTCTAGTACCAGCGCGGCGTGTAGACCCACTCGCCGCCATCCGCCTTGGCAAAGGTGCAGGTGGTGGAGGAGCCCACCAGCACCATGGTGCGCATGTCCACCTGCTCCGGGGTCAGCTCGCCCAGGGTGGTGACGCGCAGGGTCTGGCCCGGGCGACCGATGTCGCGCCCCAATACCACCGGAGTCTGCGCGGTACGGTGCTGGCGCACGATCTCCAGGGCCCGGCCCAGTTGCCACGGCCGGGAACGGGAGATGGGGTTGTAGAAGGCCAGCACCAGGTCGGCCTGGGAGGCGAGGTCCAGGCGCTTCTCGATGATGTCCCAGGGCTTGAGGTTGTCCGACAGCGACAACACGCAGAAGTCGTGGCCCAGTGGTGCACCCGCCTGGGCGGCGGTGGCCAGGGAGGCCGACACCCCGGGCAGGATCTCCAGGTCGACGCTGTGCCAGGCCGGGGCGCTGGATTCGTGCAGGGCTTCGAGCACCGCCGAGGCCATGGCGAACACGCCCGGATCGCCGGACGACACCACCACCACCGAACGGCCCTGGGCCGCCAGCTCGAAGGCGTGGCGAGCGCGCTGCATTTCCTCGCGGTTGTCGGTGCAGTGCATGATCTGGTCGGCGCGGAACGGGCCCGCCATGCGCACATAGGTTTCGTAGCCGAGGATGTCCTGGGCCCGGGCCAGCTCGGCCTTGACCGCCGGCACCATCAGTTCGGCGGCGCCCGGCCCCAGGCCGATCACGGCCAGGCGACCACGGGGCTGGCCGATCCGCTGCGGGTCCAGGGGTTCGCTGGCCACGGCGATGGCGATGTCCTCGCCCATACTGAGGGGCGGCAGCAATTGCGGCACCGCTTGTTGCGCCAGCTCGGCCACACTGCTGGCCGCCGGAGCAAAACGCAGCGGCACGCCCAGCTCGGCGGCGGCGTCACGCAAGGCCGGGCTGGCCATTTCACTGTCGGCGGCCAGCAGGCAAGCGACGGACTGGCGAGCGATCCCGGCCTGGTGCAGAGCGGCCCGCAGATGCTCGGCCAATTCGAGCCCGCTATCGCGAGCAAGCTCGTTCCTGCAACTGAGTGCGATGAGGACACTGCGCGGGTAGATCAGCAGTTCGTTGGTCGCGGGCTCGCGCTCGGCGGAACCGACCCGGATGGTCAACCGGGCTTCGCGATCTTCCGGCAAGCGAGCTTCGGCCAGCCAGGGCGCGGCGCCCTCGATGCGCACGCTCTCGCCACCCAGCAGGTCGGAGACAAAGCGCTTGCCCAGCTCCAGGTCGCCCAGGGCATAACCGCTGGGCGGGTTGAGCAGGCAAGTGCCGAAGCGCAGTTCACCGCTGGTGGTGATGGCCGCCGCCACGCCCAGGCCGGCAGCGATCTTGCGAGCCATGACGTTGACCCCACCCAGGCCGCCCAGCAATGGCACCACCGCGCTGCCGTCCTCGGCCACCGCCAGTACCGGCGGCTCGGCGCCCTTCTCCAGCAGCAGCGGCGCCAGGGTGCGGATCACGATGCCGGCGGCGCACAGGGCAATGATCGGCGTGTCTTGTTGATAGAGCTGACGCAGGGTCGCGCCAAACTCCTGGTAACTGCGGTCGGCGCCCGTGGTGCGCTCGGCCAGGCCGTAGACCAGCGCGTCGGGGTACAGGCGCTGGATCCGCCGCGCGGTATCGAGGCTGCCTTGGCCAAGGATGACGATGGCCGGAATCGAACGGGCCATCAGCCTTGCCACCTTTGTCCGGGAACGATGATCAACGAGAAGTACGGCGACGACATCGGCTCCACCTCGTCCAGGGGCACGATCTTCTGGTTGGCCATGGTCGCGCGCTCGACATACAGCGCCCGCTGCGCCAGCCCCAGCTCATCCAGGACCTGGCGGACCTTGGGAAAATTGCGCCCCAGCTTCATCACCACGGCCGCGTCGGCATCGGCCAGGCGGCGCTTGAGCTCGTCATGGGGCAACACCCCGGACAGCACCGACAGGCTCTGGTTGCGATACACCAGCGGCGCACCCAGCACCGAGGCGCCGCCGAGCATCGAGCAGACCCCCGGCACCACTTCGGTCTGGTAGCGCTCGGCCAGGCGGTCGTGCAGGTACATGTAGGAACCGTAGAAGAACGGGTCGCCCTCGCAGATCACCGCCACATCGCGGCCGGCATCCAGGTGCTCGGCCACTTGCACGCTGGCTTCGTCGTAGAAATCGCTGATCACCTGCTCATAGGACAATGGCGCCGGCAGCGCTTCGGTGGTCACCGGGTAGACCAGCGGCAGCAGGGTCTGCGCCTCCTGCAGGTGCGCCTCGATGATGCCGAAGGCATTGCCCTTTTTCCCCTTGGCGACGAAGTAGGCCACCACCGGCGACTCGCGCAGCAGGCGCAGGGCCTTGAGGGTAATCAGTTCCGGATCACCAGGGCCCACGCCGAGGCCGATCAAACGTCCAGGTTGCTGCATCATTCGATCTCCGTGGCCAGGGCGTTGACGGCGGCGGCGGCCATGGCACTGCCGCCCAGGCGGCCTTGCATGATCACGAACGGCACGCCACGGCTATCGGCGGCCAGCATCGCCTTGGATTCGGCAGCGCCGACGAAACCCACCGGGAAGCCAAGGATCAGCGCTGGCTTAGGTGCGCCAGCGTCGAGCATTTCCAACAGGTAGAACAGCGCGGTGGGGGCATTGCCGATCACCACCACGCTGCCTTCCAGGTAAGGCCGCCACAGTTCCAGGGCCACCGCCGAACGGGTATTGCCCAGCTCGCGGGCCAGCTGCGGCACGCTCTCGTCACGCAGGGTGCAGATCACCTGGTTGTTGGCCGGCAGCCGTGCCCGGGTGATGCCCTCGGACACCATCCGCGCATCGCAGAGGATCGGCGCCCCTGCAGCCAGGGCCTCGCGCCCGGCCTTGCCGGCGCCCTCGGAAAACTGCAGACCATCGATGGCCTCGACCATGCCGCAGGCGTGGATCACCCGTACCGCGAGTTTTTCCAGGTCGGCGGGAATGCGTTCTAGCTTGGCTTCTTCGCGGATGATCGCGAAGGAGTTGCGATAGATCTCCTGACCGTCGCGGATGTAATCAATCATCAAGGTGGCTCCGTTGGCGGACATCAAGCAGCGCTTGTGCCGCTTCTATAGAAAGGTTGCGCGCCCGCAGCCTGCCGAACCCCGGCTGCGTGGCGTCGCGCACATACAAGTCGTAGCGTCCCGGGGCCACCGCCAACAGGGTGGTGGGCGCTACATGGGCCGCAGCGCAAGTGCGCAGGCAGCCAGAAAGGTGTACCGCCGCCTGCTGCCCCCGGGCCTGCAACAGGGCCGCCAGGCGCAGCGCATCGCCCTTGGTATCGGCCTGGGCCTTGGCGCAACCGCTGGAGCCGGTGCAGGCAATCAGGTGGGCCAGGGCCTGCTCGGGACGGCAAAGCAAACCCAGCTCGGCCAGGCCAGCGGTGACCGCCGGGGCATCCGCCACGGCAATGTCGGGCAGCAGCAGGCTCTGCCAGGGCGTCAGGCGCAGGCTGGAATCGCCATAGTGCTGGGCCAACTGCGCGACGCCCTTGAGCATGGCCGGGTCGAGCCGCCCCAGGGGCGCGACCGCACCGACATAGACCCGCCCGGCCACGGCCTGTGGATAAGTTCCCAGGTGCAAGCCCTCGGCTACTGCCGGCCGGCGCCAGCCATTGACGCTCAGCAGCGGGCCACCCAGGCGCTGTTGCACCTGGAGCAGAAATTCCGCCACCGGCACCTGGGCCAGCAAGTGCCGCATACGGGTCTGCTCGGGGCTCGCCAGGTCGAGGAACGCCTCCAGCACCGCCACCAGCAGGTCATGGCCCTGCTCCAGCGGCACCGCCGCCAACGGCGCATCCACCGGGCAACCGGCCAGGCCGAAGGCCAGCAACCGCTGGCCCTCGCGCTCGCAAGCCGCCAGCCACAAATCGTGGTGATGCTGGAGCATGGCCAGGGCTTCGCCACCGTCCAGTTGCACGGCGAACTTGGGCGACAACTCGTGGAACCGTGGATGACCTTGCAGGGTGTGCAGGATCTGCGCCGCCAGGGGCCGGGTATCGACCAGGCACTGGCGGTCGATACCGGCGCTGGGGCTGAGCATCAGGTTGCGCACATCGTCACCGGCCGCCGTGGTCGGCCCCAGGCCTGCCTCCAGCAGCTTGGCGATCAGCGCCTGGGGCTCACCGCCGATGCCACGGATCTGCAGGTTGGCGCGATTGGTGGCCTCGATCACCCCGCCGGCGAACACCTGCGCCGCCTCGGCCACGGCCACGGCCTGGGCCGCGCTGATGACCCCGCCGGCCAGCTTGATCCGGCAGATACCGCCGTCCAGGGCCGGGACGATACGCAACAACCCCGGACAGGCCGAGGGGCGGATGGCAGTGGACAGCGGACGTGGGTTCAAAGGGGTGACCGGCAGTGTGGGAAAAACGCTTCGCGGGCGAAGGCGCGGTATTATGCCTGCTTTGTCCGAAGGCATGAAAAGCCTGCCTGTCGGAACCCTGGCTTTTGTGTTCGAGGAATATCCATGTCGCCCTGGCTGACAGTAGTGGGAATCGGTGAAGACGGCTTCAAGGGCCTGGGCCGCAATGCCCGCCATGCCCTGTTGGGCGCTTCGCGGATCGTCGGCGGGCAACGTCAGCTGGAGCTGCTGCCGGCCTGCATCCGTGGCGAACGCCAGCCGTGGCCCAGCCCGTTTTCCCTGGAGCCGGTGCTCGCCCAGCGTGGTACCGCGGTGTGCGTGCTGGCCAGCGGCGACCCGATGTTCTTCGGCGTCGGCGCCAGCCTGGCGCGGCAACTGCCCGCCGAGGAGCTGCTGATCTTGCCCGCGCCCTCCTCCTGCGCCCTGGCCGCCGCGCGCCTGGGCTGGCCCCTGCAGGAAGTGGTCAGCCTGTCGCTGGTGGCGCGGCCATTGGCCGCACTCAACGCGCAGTTGGCCAACGGCCTGCGCCTGCTGGTGCTGAGCAATGACCGCCACAGCCCGGCGGCGGTGGCCGGCCTGCTGCGCGAGCGCGGCTTCGGCCCGAGCCGGATCAGCGTCCTGGAACACCTGGGCGGCCCGCTGGAGCGGCGTATCGACGGCACCGCCGACGACTGGCAAGACCCGGCCATCGCCGACCTCAACCTGCTGGCCATCGACTGCCGTGCCAGCCTCGACGCGCCACGCCTGTCGCGCCTGGCCGGCCTGCCGGACTCGGCCTTTGCCCATGACGGCCAGTTGACCAAGCGCGACGTACGCGCCATGACCCTGGCCCGCCTGGCCCCGATGCCCGGCGAGCTGCTGTGGGATGTCGGTGCCGGCAGCGGCTCGATCGGCATCGAGTGGATGCGCGCCCACCCCAGTTGCCGCGCCCTGGCCATCGAGGCCGACGCGGGCCGCCAACAGCTGATCGAACACAACCGCGACACCCTGGGCGTTCCCGGGTTGCAACTGATCCGTGGCAGCGCGCCCCAGGCCCTGGCTGGCCTGGAGCGCCCGGACGCGATCTTCATCGGCGGCGGCGTGACCCGCGACGGGGTGCTCGCCACCTGCTGGGAACGGCTCAAGCCCGGCGGCCGCCTGGTGGCCAATGCGGTGACCCTGCAAAGCGAGATGACCCTGATGGACTGGCGCCAGCGCCATGGCGGCGAGCTGACCCGCATCCATGTGGCCCAGGCCCAGCCGCTGGGCGAGTTCGACACCTGGCGCCAGGCTTTGCCCATCACCCTGCTGGAACTGCACAAACCCCAGGACCCAATCTGCACGCCATCCGGGGACGTGCCCCATGCGTGAGGAAACCGCCGAACAGCCCGCTCCGCTGCGCAGCGGCCTGACCACCGGCAGTTGCGCCACCGCTACCAGCCTCGCGGCCGCCCGCCTGCTGCTGGGCAACGTCGAGGCCGATGCGGTGGATATCGTCCTGCCCAAGGGCAAGGAGGTGCGGATGCGCCTGGAGTTCTGCCGGCGCACCACCGACGGCGCCGAGGCCGGGACCATCAAGGATGCCGGCGACGACCCGGACGTGACCCATGGCGCCCTGCTCTACTCCCAGGTACGCCTGACCCATGAGCCGGGCATTCGCTTCGTGGCCGGGGCCGGGGTCGGTACCGTGACCCGCCCCGGGCTGGTCCTGGGGGTGGGCGAGCCGGCGATCAACCCGGTGCCGCGGCGGATGATCGGCGAGCACCTGCAACGCCTGGCCGAGGAACAGGCCTACAACGGCGGCTTCGAAGTCACGGTGAACGTCGAGGGCGGCGAGGCCCTGGCGCAGAAGACCATGAACCCGCGCCTGGGGATTCTCGGCGGATTGTCGATCCTGGGCACCACTGGCATCGTCCGGCCGTTTTCCTGCGCGGCCTACATCGCCTCGATCCACCAGGGCATCGATGTCGCCAGGAGCAACGGCTACCAGCACGTCGCCGCCTGCACCGGCAACGCCAGCGAAGACACCATGCGCCGGGTCTACGACCTGCCGGAAATCGCCCTGATCGAAATGGGCGACTTCGTCGGCGCGGTCCTCAAGCACCTGCGCAAGGCCCCTGTGGATAAACTCAGCCTGTGCGGCGGCTTCGGCAAGATCAGCAAGCTGGCCGCCGGGCACATGGACCTGCACAGCCGCCACTCCAGCATCGACCTGCCGCAGCTGGCGCAATGGGCCGCCGAAATCGGTGCCGACCAACCGCTGCAAGAGGCCATCCGCCAGGCCAATACCAGCCAGCAGGCACTGGCCATGGCCAGCGCCGCCGGAGTCGCCCTGGGCGATGCGGTGTGCCGCCATGCCCTGGACTTCGCCCGCAGCGTGGTACCGGCCCAGGTCCAGGTGGAAGTCTTCGCCATCGACCGCCAGGGCGGCATCGTCGGCCATGCCGGAGCCCAGTCATGAGCCGCATCCTGCTGCTGGGTGGGGTCACCGAGGCCCTGGCCATCGCCCGCACCCTGGGACCTGAACATGTCTACAGCCTGGCCGGCATCGGCCGGGTGCCCGCGGACCTGGCCTGCCAGGTGCGGGTCGGTGGGTATGGCGGAGCCGAGGGCCTGGCGCAGTTCATTCACGCCGAGAACATCGGCCTGCTACTGGATGCCACTCATCCTTATGCCGCGCAGATCAGCGCCAATGCCCAGGCCGCCGCCCGGCTCGCCGGCATTACCTGCTGGGCCCTGCGCCGCCCGGCCTGGCAAGCGCAGCCCGGGGACGACTGGCGCGAGGTGGCCGACTGGCCGCAACTGATGCAAGCCCTCGAACCGTTCCAGCGACCACTGTTCACCCTGGGTCGTGAACCCTTGCAGCATCTGGAGGAGATTCCCGCCGGCCAGTTCTGGACCCTGCGCGCCCTGCAAGCCTGCCCGGGCAACGAGCGCTGCGAAGTGATCGGCGCCCGCGGCCCGTTCCAGATCGACGACGAGCGCGAACTGTTCGCGCGCCGGCGCATCGATGTACTGATCTGCAAGAACAGCGGCAGCAGCGCCACCGAACCCAAGCTGGAAGTGGCCCGCGAACGGGGAGTACCGGTGTTGATACTCAAGCGCCCCGACCTGCCCGAAGTCGATCGCCATTTTACCGAAGTGCCCCAGCTCCTGGCCGCCCTCGAGCGGCTGTCCAGCGCCTGACAGCAAAACGCGCCGCGCCTCACCTCAACCTGGGAACGCCCTGGCTGTGCCCGCCAGTCTCCTGCCTTAACTTCCTCGGGAGCTCGGCAACGACCGGCTGCACGCCCGGTCGTCGCAGCGTTGTCTTTCATCTGGTAAATGAGTTGCCAGGGGCGTATCCCAAGGAATACAGCCGCCATGTTCGTCTTCGAGCAAACCCAGGAGTTCAGCCACTGGCTCACTCGCCTCAAGGACCCTCAGGGGAAGACCCGCGTACTGGCCCGGATCAGGGCAGCGCAACTAGCAGGCCATTGAAAAATGTAGGCGAGGCAGCCAGCGCAAGGCAAAAACAGGCGAAAAAGCGCAGTTTACGAGTGGTAAATGAGCATTTTGACCGGGCTGGCGCACCAGCCTGTTTTTAACGCCGCGATGGCAACGCAGGTAGTTTTTCAACGGCCTGCTAGGGCGGTTCGGCGACTGTGTATCAATAGGAGGTGGAGTCCATGAGATGCGTATCCACCGTGGGCCCGGCTACCGGGTGTACTTTTCACGGCGAGGCGAACGGATCTACCTGTTGTTGATCGGTGGCGACAAGAGCACCCAGAGTCGCGACATCCAACGAGCCCGGCAACTGGCTCACGACCTCAAGAGCGAGGACTGAAACATGCGCACCCCAGTGACCCGCTTCGATGCGGCCGACTACCTCAAGACCCCGCAAGACATGGTGGCCTACCTCGATGCCTGCTTCGAGGAAGATGCCGGTGATGGCGTGCTGATCCGCGCCGCCCTCAACGACATCGCCCGCGCCCGGGGCATGACCCAGGTAGCCCGGGACACCGGCCTGGGCCGCGAAAGCCTGTACAAGGCGCTGGGCAGCCAGGGCAATCCCGAGTTCGCGACTATCATCAAGGTGATGAAGGCGCTGGGACTCAAGCTCAAGGTCAGCCCGGCCTGAGCCAGCACTGCGACACCACACCGCACACGGTGTTTTTTTACTTATCCACAGCGATCAGGCTAAATACCCGCCTGATCGCTCAACCGACGGATCGTCACCATGTCCCGACAACGGCTCGCATTTGCCTGGATCGCCTGCTTCGCAGTGCTGTTCAACATGCTTGCCATGCCGCTTTCCGGGGCCATGCAGAGCAGCGACCAAGGGCTGGATGAACAACTGCTATGGGGCAGTTTCTGTTCCTCCAGCGGCACCAAGATGATCGCCATCTCCCTGGGCCAGCTCGAGCAAAAAGCCCCGCAAAACGACGATCACTCGAACATGCAGCATTGCTGGTGCTGCTCCGGCTCGGCGCCCCTGGTGGCCTTGCCCGGCCATGCGCCGCAGCTGTACTTCACCCGCTTCATCGCCCAGCCGGGCGCCCCGCAACCGCCGCTCGAGCAACTCACCCCGCGCCAGCAATGGCCCAGCCTGAATCCCGGTGCACCGCCTCTGGCATGATTCCCTTTCGCAAGTGACCTGCGTTTTTGAATCGTTCTGGAGAACCACCATGCTCAAGTCTTCCCTGGTCAAGCACGCCCTGCTGCTGGCCGCCCTGCTGTTGCCTGCCAGCTTCGCCAGCGCCCATGAATACAAGGCCGGCCAATTGCAGATCGACCATCCCTGGTCCCAGGAACTGCCGCCGAACGCGCCGACCGTCGCCGCCTACTTCGTGCTGCACAACCCGGGCAAGAACGCCGACACCCTGCTCAGCGTCGAGACGCCGATCGCCGGTCGCGCCGAACTGCATGAGCATGTGATGCAGGGCGACATGATGAAGATGCAGCAGGTGGCCAAGGTGGTCGTGCCCGCCGGTGGCGAAGTGCGATTCGCGCCCATGAGCTATCACGTGATGCTCATGGAGCTCAAGGACCGCAGCCTGCTCAGCGATGGCAAGCGCTTCCCGCTGACCCTGCACTTCGAGAAGGCCGGCGACGTCACCGTCGAGGTCGCCGTGCAGAAGCAGGCACCCGGCGCGGCGCAAGAGCATCAGCACGCTCACTAAGCACTGACCGCCGGTCCCATCCGTGAACGCCCCGCTCGCGCCTGGCCGCAGGCGGTCCGCAGCGCGCCGTACCTCCATAGGGGTGCGGCGCGGCAGCTGGATCAGCCTGTTCGCCATGCTGATGATCTTCATCGGTCCGCTGATTTCCCAGTCGATGCCGATGGATCACGCGATGCCGATGAACATGTCCGTATCCATGGACATGGGCAGCGGCGTGTCCGGCTGCCACGGCGATAACCCACACGCTTCGCACCCCGCCAAAGCCCAGGGCGAGCAACATGTGCTCTGGGAGAAATGCGGTTATTGCAGCCTGCTGTTCAACTGTCCGGCACTGCCATCGGGGCTGTCATTCGCCCAGCTCGATGCACCGCTGGCCCAGCATTTCCTGATCCCCGCCACGCGCCTGGGCCACGCCCGGCAGACCGTGTTCCCCGGCGCGCTGACCCGCGCTCCGCCGATCGACGCCTGAGTCACCTGCTCACTCCACACGGCCGGCTGTCAGCACGACAGGCGTGCGCTCGCGGCCGTGTCATTCAAGACCGATCGATGGAACCATTATGTTTTCTGCTGACTCTCGCCTGGGCGTTGCCCAGCCATCCAAGCCTTTTGCCCTGAACCCGTCGCGCCAGCACTTCAACCGTGCCCTGGCCGTGCTGTGTGGTGCCCTGCTGACGCCCCTGGCCATGGCCGACGAGGCTTCGGCCGAGCACGCCCATCACAGTACCGAGCTGAGCCCGACGGTGATCACCGCCATCGCCCCCAGCTCGCCCCTGACCGTGGTGACCAACCCCAAGGACCCGCGCCAGCCGGTGCCGGCCAGCGATGGCGGCGACTACCTCAAGACCATTCCCGGCTTCGCCCTGGTGCGCAACGGCGGCACCAACGGCGACCCGGTGCTGCGTGGCATGTTCGGCTCGCGCCTGAACATCCTCACCAACGGCAGCATGATGCTCGGCGCCTGCCCTGGCCGCATGGACGCCCCGACCTCCTACATCTCCCCGGAAACCTACGACCGGCTGACGGTGATCAAGGGTCCGCAAACCGTACTCTGGGGCCCCGGCGCCTCCGCTGGCACCGTGCTCTTCGACCGTGAGCCCGAGCACTTCGGCGAACTCGGCACCCGGGTCGACGCCAGCCTGCTGGCCGGCTCCAACGGCCGCTTCGACAAGACCCTGGACGCAGCCGCTGGCGGCCCCCTGGGTTATGTGCGGGTGATCGGCAACACCGCCCACTCCGACGACTACAAGGACGGCAACAACGACACCGTCGCCTCGCGCTACGACAAATGGAACGGCGATGTCGCCCTGGGCTGGACCCCGGACGCCGACACCCTGCTGGAGCTGACTGCTGGCAAGGGCGACGGCGAGGCCCGCTACGCCGGTCGTGGCATGGATGGCTCGCAGTTCAAGCGCGAGAGCCTGGGCCTGCGATTCGAGAAATCCAACATCGGCGAGGTCCTGGACAAGGTCGAGGCCCAGGTCTACTACAACTACGCCGACCACGTGATGGACAACTACAGCCTGCGCACCCCGTCGGGCAGCGGCATGATGGGCATGCCCATGGTCAGCAACGTCGACCGCCGCACCCTGGGCGCACGGATCAAGGCCACCTGGCGCTGGGCCGATGTGCAGCTGATCGGCGGCATCGATGCCCAGACCAACGAACATCGCCAGCGCGGCGGCATGGGCGTGGATGCGCACAAGGGCCAGCCCTGGGCCAAGGACGCCGACTTCCACAACTACGGCGCCTTCGGCGAGCTGACCTGGTACGCCGCCGAGCGCGACCGGCTGATCACCGGCGCCCGCCTCGATCGAGCCTCGGCCAAGGACTACCGGCAGAGCATCAAGTCGGGAATGATGAGCCGCCCCAACCCCACCGCCGGCGACACCCGTGCCGACACACTGCCCAGCGGTTTCGTGCGTTACGAGCATGACCTGGCCGACAGCCCGACCACCTTGTATGCCGGTCTCGGCCACGCCCAGCGCTTCCCCGACTACTGGGAGCTGTTCTCGCCGAAGATGGGCCCGGCCGGCTCGTTGAACGCCTTCGACTCGATCAAGCCGGAAAAGACCACCCAACTCGACTTCGGCCTGCAATACCAGGGCGCCGACCTGGAAGCCTGGGCCTCGGGCTACATCGGCCAGGTGCGTGACTACATCTTGTTCGACTACCGCAGCGGCAGCTCGCAAGCGCAGAACATCGACGCCCGGATCATGGGCGGCGAACTGGGCGCGGCCTACAAGCTGACCTCCAACTGGAAGGCCGATGCCACCCTGGCCTACGCCTGGGGCAAGAACAGCAGCGATGGCAAGGCCCTGCCACAGATGCCACCGCTGGATGCGCGCTTCGGCCTGACCTACAGCGAGGACGACTGGAGCGCCGGCGCCTTGTGGCGGGTGGTGGCGGCGCAGAACCGCGTCGACCTGAACAAGGGCAACGTGGTCGGCAAGGACTTCGGCAAGAGCGGCGGCTTCGGCGTGTTCTCCCTCAACGGTGCCTACCGCATCAACAAGAACCTCAAGCTCAGCACCGGGGTCGACAACCTGTTCGGCAAGGCCTACGCCGAGCACCTGAACCTGGCGGGCAACGCCGGCTTCGGCTACCCGGCCACTGATCCACAAGCCATCAAGGAACCCGGCCGCACCTTCTGGACCAAGGTCGACCTGAGCTTCTGACGAACCGTTGCAGCGGCTGCGCGACCCTACGCAGCCTGCGGCAGCGGCTACACCAGGCACCTGTAGCCGCTGCCGAGCTGGCGAGGCTGCGACAAGGCCCCCAGGGCCTTCAGCAGTGGTTGCAGGTGCCACCCATAACGACAGATCCACAGCCTTGCGGAGCGCTTCCCGATGAACCGACCCAAAGTGTCCTTCTACAACCTGGCCTGGCGCTGGCATTTCTACGCCGGGCTGTTCGTCGCCCCTTTCATGGTGATGCTGGCCCTGACCGGCATCGTCTACCTGTTCAAACCGCAACTCGACCCACTGATGTACCCCAGCTTGCTCAAGGTCCCCGCCGGGCAGCACAGCCTGGCGGCCGACGAGCTGCTGCAACGGGTCCAGGCGGCCTATCCCCAGGGCCATATCAAGCAGTACCTGCCACCTGTGGATGCCGGGCGCAGTGCCCAGTTCGTGGTGCAGCACAAAGGCCAGGAACTCAATGTCTTCATCGATCCCTACCATGGCGACGTGCTCGGCGAGCAGGATGCCAAGCGCAACCTGCAGGCGGTGGCCCGGGCCATTCACGGCGAGCTGATGATCGGCACCGTCGGCGACCGGCTGGTGGAGCTGGCGGCCAGCTGGAGCATCGTCCTGGTGGTCTCGGGCCTGTACCTGTGGTGGCCACGGGGCAAGTCTTCGGCAGGCGTGCTATGGCCACGCCTGAATGCCCGGGGCCGGCTGTTCTGGCGCGACCTGCATGGCGTGCTGGGGTTCTGGGGCGCGGCCTTCCTGCTGTTGATGCTGCTCAGCGGCATGACCTGGACCGGCTTCTGGGGCAAGCAGTACGCCGACCTGTGGAACCGCTTCCCGGTGGCCATGTGGAACGACGTACCGACCTCCGACCAGCAGGCCGGCGAGCTCAACAGCGCCACCCGCCAGACCGTGCCCTGGGCCCTGGAGAACACGCCGATGCCGATGTCCGGCGACCATGCCGAGCACAGGGGCCACGCCATGGCTGCAGCAGCCCCGGCAGCCCCGGCCATCAGCCTGCAACAGGTACAGGACATCGCTCGCCAGCGCCAGGTCGAGCCCGGCTACAGCATCACCCTGCCCAGCAGCGCCACCGGGGTGTTCACCATCGCCCTGTTCGCCGACGACCCGCGCAACGACGCCACCCTGCATGTCGACCAGTACACCGGCAAGGTCCTGGCCGATGTGCGCTGGCAGCACTACAGCAATGTGGCCCGGGCCACCGAGCTGGGCGTGATGCTGCACGAGGGCAAGATGTTCGGCCGCTTCAACCAGCTGGTGGTGCTGGTGGTGTGCCTGATGATCCTTCTGGGTGCGGTGAGCGGCATCGTCATGTGGTGGCAGCGACGCCCCGCCGGCCGTCTCGGGGTGCCGCCGCTGCGCCACGATCTGCCACGCTGGAAAACCGCGATGGTGGTCATCGCCCTGCTGGCCATGGCCTTCCCCCTGGTAGGCGCCTCGCTGGTGGTGGTGTGGCTGCTGGATCGCCTGGTGCTCTCGCGCTGGAACCGCGATCGTGAATCTGCCTCATCTTCCACATGAATCAGCCGAGATGTGCATTGCAGAGGGCTCTGTACAATCCCCGCGCTTTAGCCGCGCACAGACATAGTGTTACTTTATAACACTTGATGTAAGCTCCTTGCCCGCAGCCCCCCCACTGCGGGCAACCCTCTCGAAGAAGCGATTCACCGCCCCGATGAACAAGTACCTGCTGTCCAGTCTCTGCCTGCTCGCCCTGCCGTCCCTGTCCCAGGCCGACGATGCCGCCCTGACCCTGCCCACCGGCACCATCTCTGCCGCAGCCAACGAAAGCGACGACAGCGTCAGCCTGAAGACCCCGACCACCGCCGGCTCACGCCTGGGCCTGAGCGCCCTGGAAACCCCGACCAGCACCGAAAGCCTGAGTGGCGAGCGCATCCGCGCCCGGGGCGATCGCAGCATCCAGGACGCGGTATCGCGCAGCGCCGGCATCAGCCGCACCGGCACCCCCGGGGACGGCGGCACCTCGTTGTCGGCCCGGGGCTTCACCGGGCAGAGTTCGGTGATGCAACTCTACGATGGCAACCGCATGTACACCGGCATGGGCACCGTGACCTTTCCGGTGAACAGCTGGGCCGTGGAACGGGTCGACGTACTGCGCGGCCCGGCCTCGGTGCTGTACGGCGAAGGCGCCACTGGCGCGGTGATCAACACCATCCCCAAGAAGCCCTTCAATGGCGAGATCGAGAACCACCTGCGCCTGGGCTACGGTTCCTTCGATCGCCAGCAACAGGCCCTGGACAGTGGCGGTTCGCTGAGCGACAGCCTGAGCTACCGGCTCAACCTCAATCGCGAGCGCAGCAACGGCTGGGTCGACCGTGGCGATTCCTCGGGGGATTTCGTCAGCGCCGCCCTGCGCTGGCAGGCCCGCGATGACCTGGCCTTCACCCTGGCCCACGACTACGGCGACCAGAACCCGATGAACGACTTCGGCACGCCGCTGATCGACGGGCGCTTGCACAAGCGCCTGCGGGACAAGAACTACAACGTTAGCAACGACAAGCAGCACTACAACGACCAGTGGACTCGCCTGACCAGCGAGTGGCAGATTTCCGATGACCTCAGCGCCAGCAACGAGCTCTACTACCTCAAGGCCCAGCGCCGCTGGCAGAACGCCGAGAACTACAACTGGAGCACGGCGGACCGGCAACTGAGCCGCAGCGGCTACTTCGGTATCGGCCACCAGCAGGAACAGGTGGGCGATCGCCAGACCTTCACCCTCAAGCACTCGCTGTTCGGCCTCGACAGCCAGACCCTGGTCGGCATGGACTACAACCGCATCCGCTTCCATATGAGGAGCAACTCGCCCTTCGATGACATCACCCCCCATGGTGACCCCATCGACCTGTACCACCCAGCCAAGGGCGAGTTCATCAGCAACAGTCCCTACCGCGATCAGTTCAAGACCACCACCAGGCAGATGTCGGTCTTCGCTGAAAACCGCCTGCAACTCAGCGAGCGCTGGTCCCTGGTGACCGGTATGCGCCGTGACTATGCGCATATCGATCGCGATGACTTGAAGGACGGCAGCCAGAGCGACAAGACCCTGACCGGCTACAACTGGAAGGCCGGCCTGGTGTTCGCCGTCACCCCGGACACCTCCCTCTATGGCCAGTACTCCACCAGCACCGACGGTGTCGGCGGGCTGATTTCCCTGAGCAAGAGCCAGCAGCAATTCGACCTGTCCACCGCCAAGCAGACCGAGGTCGGTCTCAAGCAGATGTTCTGGAACCAGCGCGGCGAATGGACCCTGGCGGCGTACCACATCGTCAAGAAGAAGCTGCTGACCGATGTACCGGGCGACCCGGAACTGAAACAGCAAGTGGGCCAGCAATCCTCCAATGGCCTGGAGGCCAGCCTGGACCTGCAACTGCCCCATGCCTGGCAACTGCAGGCCAACGCCGCCATCGTTCGTGCCCAGTACGATGACTTCACCCAGATTGTGGATAACCAGCCAGTCTCCCGCGATGGCAAGCGCCCGGTGGACGTGCCACGGCGCACCGCCAACCTGTGGCTGAGCAAGGCCATCAACGACGACCTGCAGGCCGGCGCCGGGGTGCGCTACGTGGATGCGCGCTACGCCGACATGGCCAACCGCAACCAGCTGCCCAGCTACACCGTGGTGGACGCCAACATCTCGTGGCAAGCCTTGCGCAATACCACCCTGGGCCTGCAATTGAACAATCTGTTCGACCGCCAGTACGCCCAAAGCCAATACAATGACGGCCAGCAATGGATACTCGGCGAGCCGCGCTCGTTCTTCGTCACCGCCGACTATCGCTTCTGAACCCTTGCCGGATCACCGGCAACCACACGGACAAGGCATGACCTCGCTGAACCTCCTCGACCTGGCCTGGAGCCCCCTGGGCCAGGGCCACTGCCACCACCAGTTCCAACTGCGTGAGGCCAACCTGCACGTGCAGGCCGGGGAGTTCGTCGGCCTGATCGGGCCCAATGGCAGCGGCAAGACCAGCCTGCTGCGCTGCGCCTATCGCTTCAGCAAGCCGCAGCAGGGCGAGGTGCAACTGGCCCACCAGAATGTCTGGAAGCAGTCGCCACGCTGGTGCGCACAACGCATCGCCGTGGTGCTCCAGGAGTTTCCCGATGCCTTCGGCCTCACTGTGCAGGAGGTGGTCGCCATGGGCCGCACCCCACACAAGGGCCTGTTCGACGGCGACACCCGGCACGACCATGCCATCGCCCGCGAGGCCCTGGAATCCGTGGGTCTGCTGGGCTTCGAGGAGCATGCCTTCGCGACCCTGTCGGGCGGGGAAAAACAACGGGTGATCCTGGCCCGGGCCCTGGCCCAGCAACCGCAGTTGCTGATCCTCGACGAGCCGACCAACCACCTCGACCCGCGCTACCAGCTGGAACTGCTGCAACGGGTCAAGCGCCTGGGCATCGGCACCCTGGCCAGCATCCACGACCTGAACCTGGCCGCGGCCTTCTGCGACCGGTTGTACGTCCTCGACCATGGACGCATCGTCGCCAGCGGCACTCCCGGCGAAGTGCTCACCGTCGAGTTGCTGCGCAACGTCTTCGGCGTCGAGGCGCTGATCGATGCCCACCCTCTGTCCGGCTACCCACGAATCACCTGGATCACCCAACCATGACCTTGCGCTCCCTGCTTCGCTCCAGCCTGCTCCTGGCCCTGTCACTGGGGGCCGCCCAGGCCTTCGCCGAGGCCACCCGCTACCCATTGACCATCACCAGCTGCAACCGCGAGGTGACCTTCAAGCAAGCGCCCAGGCATGCCCTGAGCCACGACATCAACATGACCCAGATGATGCTCGCCCTGGGGCTCAAATCGCGCATGGTGGGCTACAGCGGAATCAGCGGCTGGAAGGCCGTGACTCCGCAGATGAGCGCCCTGCTGGACGGCCTGCCGGAGCTGGCGGCCAAGTACCCTTCGGTGGAGACGCTGCTCAATGCCAACGTCGACTTCCTGTTCGCCGGCTGGGACTACGGCATGCGCGTGGGCGGCGACCTGACCCCGCAGACCCTGGCGCCCCTGGGCATCAATGTCTATGAGCTGACCGAGTCCTGCGCGTTCGTGATGAAGCGTCCGGCCGCCAGCCTCGACGACACCTACAACGACCTGCGCAACCTCGGCCGGATCTTCGACGTGCAGGATCGCGCCAATGCGCTGATCGCCCAGATGCAGGAGCAGGTGGCCCAGGTGCAACAGGACCTGCCCGCGGAAAAACCCCGGGTATTCCTCTACGACAGCGGCGAAGACCGGGCCATGACCTCCGGCCGCCTGGGCATGCCCCAGGCGCTGATCGATGCCGCCGGCGGGCGCAACATCCTCGACGACGTCGAGGCCAGCTGGACCCGGGTCAACTGGGAGACCGTGGTGGAGCGCAATCCGCAAGTGATCGTCATCGTCGACTACAGCGAAGTCACCGCCGAGCAGAAGCAGCGGTTCCTGCTGGACAACCCGGCGCTGCAAGGCGTCGACGCCATCAAGAACCAGCGCTTCATCGTCATCCCCTATGTGCAGGCCACCCCGGGCATCGACAACGTGCTGGCGGTGGAAACCCTGGCCAAGGGTTTCCACGGCGAATGACTACACGTCGCTACAGCTGGCTGCTTTTGACCCTCGCCGGCCTGCTCCTGGTCTCTTGCGTGCTGTCCCTGGGATTCGGCCCGGCGCGGGTGCCGGTGGACGTGGTGGGCCGGATCCTGCTGCACAAGACCCTGGGCCTGGGCGAGGTGGACTGGAGCCCCGGCCAGGAACATATCGTCTGGCTGATCCGCGTGCCGCGCATGCTCCTGGGCGCGCTGGTAGGCGCCGGGCTGGCGCTGATCGGCGCGGTGCTGCAAGCGGTGACCCGCAACCCGCTGGCCGACCCGCACCTGCTGGGCGTCACCTCCGGCGCCACCCTCGGCGCGGTGATCGTGGTCCTGCACGTGGGGCAGGTCATCGGCCTGCTGACCCTGCCCCTGGCCGCCTTCATCGGCGCCGTGGCGAGCATGATCCTGGTGCTGGGCATCGCCGCCCGCAGCGGTCGCCTGGACAGCGACCGCCTGCTGCTGTGCGGGGTGGCGGTGTCGTTCGTGATGATGGCGGTGGCCAACCTGCTGCTGTTCATGGGCGACCACCGGGCCAGTTCGGCGGTGATGTTCTGGATGCTCGGCGGCCTGGGCCTGGCGCGCTGGGAGCTGCTGGCGATTCCCGCGATCAGCGTGCTCCTCGGGTTGCTGTTGCTGCTGGGCATGGCCCGGCCATTGAACGCCCTGATGGCCGGCGAGCAGACCGCCGTGACCCTGGGCCTGAACGCGCGCAACGTGCGCCTGAAGGTATTCCTGATCGCCTCGCTGATGACCGGCGTGCTGGTGTCCATCAGCGGCTCCATCGGCTTCGTCGGGCTGATGGTGCCGCACATCGCCCGGCGCCTGGTGGGTGCCGAACACCGTCGATTGCTGCCGGCCTGCGTGCTGCTGGGCAGCCTGTTCCTGGTGTGGGTGGACGTTGCCGCGCGAACCCTGATCGCCCCCGAGGACCTGCCCATCGGCGTGGCCACCGCGGCCATCGGCGGCTTGTTCTTCATCGGCCTGATGCGCCGGCGCTGAGCCCAATATCTGGAGGCAGGAACCGGCTTGCCGGTGCCTGCACAAACCAGCCGCATCACTGGCAGCGATGCATTAAGATCTCGCCCTTCGGTCTCTCAGGATGAGTCTCATGCTTAAAACTGCGCTCCTGGCCTTGCTGCTCGGCACCTCCCTTGGCGCCGTGGCCGGCACCTCCGTCGATGTCTCGAAAATCTACGGCAACATCCAGTTCGTCAACAGCTTCCCCGACTACAAGGTCAAGGTGGTCAACTCCTTTCCCGATTTGAACGTGAAGCAGGTCAACGCCTTTGCCGACGCGCCGGGCAAGTGGAAGGTCGTCGACAGTTTTCCCGATTACAAGATCCAGATCGTCGACTCCTTTCCTGATTTCACCATCAAATATGTCGACTCCTTCCCCGGCGTAAATTAAGGCTCTGCGCCGCTCGCCGCTGCCGCCCAGCGGCAGCACCACAATGAAGCACCCGCGCGCACCAGCCCTTGCCCAAGCCTCGTCTTGGGGCATCACCGCCCCTACTCTTGCTGTTAAAGCAACGTTTCCATGCCTTGGCCAACCCGGCACACCCCTTGCAAAACACCCTTCACTGGTTCGCATCTACCTCTTAAAAATCCAAGAGTTCACGGAGATCGCACAATGAAGCGTCGTAGCTTGCTCAAGGCTTTCACCCTCTCGACCGCTCTTGCCACCCTGGGCCTGACCTGGACCGCCCAGGCCGCCGAGACCATCAAGGTGGGCATCCTGCATTCGCTGTCGGGCACCATGGCGATCTCCGAGACCTCGCTCAAGGACATGGCCCTGATGACCATCGACGAGATCAACGCCAAGGGCGGAGTCAACGGCAAGCAACTGGAGGCGGTGGTGGTGGACCCGGCCTCCAATTGGCCGCTGTTCGCCGAGAAGGGCCGGCAGTTGCTGAGCCAGGACAAGGTCGCGGTGGTGTTCGGCTGCTGGACCTCGGTCTCGCGCAAATCGGTGCTGCCGGTGTTCGAGGAGCTCAACGGCCTGTTGTTCTACCCGGTGCAATACGAGGGCGAGGAAATGTCGCCCAACGTGTTCTACACCGGCGCGGCGCCGAACCAGCAGGCGATCCCGGCGGTGGAATACCTGATGAGCGAAGACGGCGGCAGCGCCAAGCGCTTCTTCCTGCTGGGCACCGACTACGTCTACCCACGCACCACCAACAAGATCCTGCGCTCGTTCCTGCACGCCAAGGGCGTGGCCGACAAGGACATCGAGGAGGTCTACACCCCGTTCGGCCACAGCGACTACCAGACCATCGTCGCCAGCATCAAGAAGTTCGCCGCCGGCGGCAAGACTGCGGTGATCTCCACGGTCAACGGCGACTCCAACGTGCCCTTCTACAAGGAGTTGGCCAACCAGGGCCTGAAGGCCACCGAGGTGCCGGTGGTGGCCTTCTCCGTAGGCGAGGAAGAACTGCGCGGCATCGACACCAGGCCACTGGTGGGCAACCTCGCCGCCTGGAACTACTTCGAGTCGGTGGATAACCCGGTGAACCAGAAATTCGTCGCGGCCTGGAAGGCCTACGCCAAGGCCAAGAACCTGCCGGGGGCCGACAAGGCGGTGACCAACGACCCGATGGAAGCCACCTACGTGGGCATCCACATGTGGGCCCAGGCCGTGGAGAAGGCCAAGTCCACCGATGTCGACAAGGTCCGCGAGGCCCTGGCCGGTCAGACCTTCGCCGCGCCTTCGGGCTACACCCTGACCATGGACCCGAGCAACCACCACCTGCACAAGCCGGTGATGATCGGCGAGATCCAGCCCGACGGTCAGTTCAACGTGGTCTGGCAGACCGCAGGCCCGGTCCGCGCCCAGCCCTGGAGCCCCTACATCCCGGGCAACGACAAGAAGCCGGACTACGCGGTGAAGAGCAACTGAGCAGCGTATCCATTCCTCTGTAGGAGCGAGCGGGCGGCGATCCGACTTGCCCGCGATAGCGGTGTACCAGACCCAGCGCTATCGCGGGCAAGGACTAGGCGCCCCTGCCCCTACAAGGTTCCCTGTTGTATCCAAGGACGTGACCATGTCGCTTTATCGCCTGCTTATGGCCTGCCTCCTGCTGTTGCCGATCGCCGCCCATGCCGGTGACGCCGAAGACTTTGTCGCGGCCAATTCCAACCAGCAAGCGCAACTGCTGGAAGCCTGGGCCGCCCAGCCCGATCCGGCGCGCCTCGCCTTGCTCGCCAGCCTGCAGCAAGGCCAACTGACGCTGGATGGCCAGGCCAAGCCCCTGCGCTTGAACAACCGCTTGCGCGGCTTGATCGACACCGCCCTGGCCAGCCACCAACTGCTGGCCCCTGACCCCGGCGCCCGCCTGGACGGCGCCCGGCAACTGCAAAAGAGCGCCAAACCGGCGCAGTTGAAGTTCCTCGACACACGGCTGGCCGCCGAGCAGGACCCAGGCGTGCACGACGCCCTGAGCCTGGCCCTGGCCAACCTGCAACTGGTGGACAGCGACCCGGCCGTACGCCTGGCCGCGGTACGCCTGCTAGGCGAGAGCGGCGAGCCACTGGCCCGTACCCGTCTCGAAGGCCTGCTGGAAGCGGGGGCGGAGAGCGACGCCGGCGTGCGCACCGCCGCGCAAACCAGCCTGGCCCAGGTCAAGCGCAAGCTGCTGGTGGGCGAGGTGCTCGGCCAGGCCTTCAGCGGCCTGTCCCTGGGTTCGATCCTGCTGCTGGCGGCCCTGGGCCTGGCGATCACCTTCGGCCTCCTGGGGGTGATCAACATGGCCCACGGCGAGATGCTGATGCTCGGCGCCTACGCCACCTACGTGGTGCAATCGCTGTTGCAGCGCTACCTGCCCCAGGCCATGGAGTACTACCCATTGCTGGCCCTGCCGGTGGCATTCCTGGTCACCGCCAGCATCGGCATGGCCCTGGAGCGCACCGTGATCCGCCATCTCTATGGCCGCCCGCTGGAGACCCTGCTGGCGACCTGGGGCATCAGCCTGATCCTGATCCAGTTGGTGCGCCTGCTGTTTGGCGCGCAGAACGTCGAAGTCGCGAACCCGGCCTGGCTCTCCGGCGGTATCCAGGTACTGCCCAACCTGGTGCTGCCCTACAACCGCCTGGCAATCATCGGTTTCGCCCTGGCCGTGGTGCTGCTGACCTGGCTGCTGCTGAACCGGACCCGGCTGGGGCTGAACGTGCGCGCGGTGACCCAGAACCGCAACATGGCCGCCTGCTGCGGGGTGCCCACCGGCCGGGTGGACATGCTCGCCTTCGGCCTGGGCTCGGGCATCGCCGGCCTGGGTGGCGTGGCCCTGAGCCAGATCGGCAACGTCGGCCCGGAGTTGGGCCAGGGCTACATCATCGACTCGTTCCTGGTGGTGGTGGCAGGCGGCGTCGGGCAGCTGGCCGGCAGCATCCTGGCGGCCTTCGGCCTGGGGATCGCCAACAAGATCCTCGAGCCGGCGATCGGCGCCGTGCTGGGCAAGATCCTGATCCTGGGGTTGATCATCCTGTTCATCCAGAAACGCCCACAAGGACTCTTCGCCCTGAAAGGCCGGGTGGTCGACTAGCCGGCAGATGCTCACGCCCATTGACGAACGAGCCGTCGCCTCGCTGGCGGCGGCCCCGAGAAGGAACACCAATATGTTTGCCAGCAGCCCGCTCGAAACCGCCCGTACCGCCATCGCGGCAGCCGCCCGGTGCACTGCACCCTTCGTCGCGAGCACACTGCGATGAACCAGCCACTGCTCATCACCGCCAGCCAGAAGGCCGGGCCCAGGGTCATCATCAGCGTCGGCGCCCTGCTGCTCCTGGTGCTGCTGGCCCTGCCACTGCTGGCGCTGTTGCCGGCGGACAATCCACTGCATGTCTCGGCCTACACCCTGACCCTGGTGGGCAAGATCCTCTGCTACGCCGTGGTCGCCCTGGCCCTGGACCTGGTCTGGGGTTATGCCGGCCTGCTGTCGCTGGGGCATGGCTTGTTCTTCGCCCTGGGGGGCTACGCCATGGGCATGTACCTGATGCGCCAGGCCGCGGGCGACGGCCTGCCAGCGTTCATGACGTTCTTGTCGTGGAGCGAGTTGCCCTGGTACTGGGCCGGCACCGAGCACTTCCTCTGGGCCTTGTGCCTGGTGGTGCTGGCGCCGGGGCTCTTGGCCCTGGCGTTCGGTTTCTTCGCCTTTCGCTCGCGAATCAAGGGCGTGTATTTCTCGATCATGACCCAGGCCCTGACCTTCGCCGCGATGCTGCTGTTCTTTCGCAACGAGACCGGTTTTGGTGGCAACAACGGCTTTACCAATTTCCGCAGCATCCTGGGCTTCGGCATCACCGAGCCCGGCACCCGGGCGGCGTTGTTCCTGGCCACGCTGGCGTTGCTGGTGGCCAGCCTGTACCTGGGCTGGCGCCTGTCGCGAAGCAAGTTCGGCCGAGTATTGACTGCGCTGCGCGATGCCGAGAACCGCCTGATGTTCTGCGGCTACGACCCTCGCGGCTTCAAGCTCTTCGTCTGGGTCCTGAGCGCGGTGCTGTGCGGCCTGGCCGGGGCCCTGTACGTGCCCCAGGTGGGCATCATCAACCCCGGCGAAATGTCCCCGACCAACTCCATCGAGGCCGCTGTCTGGGTCGCCCTGGGCGGACGCGGCACGCTGGTCGGTCCGCTGCTCGGCGCCGGCCTGGTCAATGGCATGAAGAGCTGGTTCACCGTGGCCTTCCCGGAATACTGGCTGTTCTTCCTGGGCGCGCTGTTCATCGTGGTGACCCTGTACCTGCCCAAGGGCGTGATCGGTCTGTTCAAGCACAGGGGTGAATCATGAGAATCACGGCAACGGTGGACTACATGCTCGAACCCATCCTCGACAGCGCCCAGGATGCCGGCAGCGGCCGCGATGCCATCGGCCTCGGCCAAGCCGCGGGCAAGGGCCTGGACACCCGCCATGGCACCATCCTGACCCTGGAGGACATCAGCGTCAGCTTCGATGGCTTCAAGGCCCTCAACGACCTGAACCTGTATATCGGCGTCGGCGAGCTGCGCTGCATCATCGGCCCCAACGGCGCCGGCAAGACCACCCTGATGGACGTGATCACCGGCAAGACCCGCCCCACCCGGGGCAAGGCCTGGTTCGGCGAGACCCTGGACCTGACCCGCTTGAGCGAGGTGCAGATCGCCCAGGCCGGAATCGGCCGCAAATTCCAGAAGCCCACGGTGTTCGAGGCCCTGAGCGTGTTCGAGAACCTGGAACTGGCCTACCGCACCGACAAGTCGGTATGGGCCTGCCTCGGCGCGCGCCTGGACAGCGAACAGCAGGATCGCATCGCCCAGGTGCTGGACACCATTCGCCTGGCCAGCTCGGCTCGGCGCCCGGCCGGCTTGCTGTCCCACGGCCAGAAGCAGTTCCTGGAGATCGGCATGTTGCTGGTGCAGGAGCCTCGACTGCTGTTGCTCGACGAACCGGTGGCGGGCATGACCGACGCCGAGACCGAGTTCACCGCCGAGCTGTTCAAGGGCATGGCCGGCCAGCACTCGCTGATGGTGGTGGAGCACGACATGGGCTTCGTCGGCGCGATCGCCGGCCACGTCACCGTGCTGCACCAAGGCAGCGTGCTGGCCGAGGGCTCCCTGGAGCAAGTGCAGGAAAACGAGCGAGTGATCGAGGTCTACCTCGGGAGATAGGCCCAGAGGCACGCTTCAAGCTTCAAGCTTCAAGCTTCAAGCAAGAAGCCAAAGCCAAAGCCAAAGCCAAAGCGCACACCGTCCCGCTCTTACTTGCAGCTTGCAGCTAACCGCTTGCATCTGCCGTTTCGCTACTGCCCGGAGGGCCCCCATGCTGCAAGTCGACAAGCTTCACCAGTACTACGGCGGTAGCCACATCCTGCGGGGCCTTTCGTTCGAGGCCAGGGTCGGCGAAGTCACTTGCCTGCTCGGGCGCAACGGGGTGGGCAAGACCACCTTGCTCAAATGCCTGATGGGCCTGCTGCCGGCCAGGGACGGTGCGGTTACCTGGGAAGGCCGGACCATCACCGGCGACAAGCCGCACCAGCGGGTCCATGCCGGCATCGCCTACGTGCCCCAGGGGCGGGAGATCTTCGCCCGCCTGAGTGTGGAGGAGAACCTGCTGATGGGCCTGTCGCGCTTCGCGGCGCATGAAGCCCGGGAGGTGCCGGCCTTCATCTACGAACTGTTCCCGGTGCTGCAGCAGATGAAGCAACGCCGGGGCGGCGATCTTTCCGGCGGCCAGCAGCAACAACTGGCCATTGGCCGGGCGCTGGCCAGTCGCCCGCGCTTGCTGATCCTCGATGAACCCACCGAAGGCATCCAGCCCTCGGTGATCAAGGAGATCGGCGCGGTGATCCGCCAACTGGCGGCCCGGGGCGACATGGCGATCCTGCTGGTGGAGCAGTTCTATGATTTTGCCGCCGAACTGGCGGACCACTACCTGGTGATGTCCCGCGGGGAAATCATCCAGCAGGGCCGGGGTGAAAATATGCAGGCCGACGGTGTACGCGGCCTGGTTACGATCTAATCTGTAGCCTCCTAACAATATCGATTGCCCATGAACTCACCTGCCGCCCACGCCCTGTTCACCCCCAGCTGGCACGCCGAGCTGGAGCTGGCCTATGCCTGTACCGGTAACGCCACGCGCCCGGTGCTGCGCCGCCACCAGGGCCCGCTGCGGGTGCAGAAGCACCTGTATGCCGAAGGCCCCCAGGTCTGCCAGCACATCATCGTCCACCCTCCGGGAGGCATTGCCGGTGGCGACCGCCTGGCCATCCGCGCCCGGGTCGATAGCGGCGCCTGGGCCCAGTTGACCAGCCCCGGGGCGGCCAAGTGGTACCGCGCCGCCAGCCCCGCCAGCCAGCTCCTGGAACTTGCGGTGGCGCCAGGAGCGACCCTGGAATGGCTGCCCCAGGAAACCATAGTCTTCAGCGCCGCCCAGGCCGAACTGACGACCCGCATCGAACTGCATGGCGATGCCCGGCTGTGCTACTGGGACATCGTCGCCCTCGGACGCCCGGCCAGTGGCGAGCGCTTCGCCCAAGGGCACTTCCAGGCCCACCTGGATATTCGTCGCGATGGCCGGCCGCTGTGGCATGAGCGCCAGCGCATCAGCGGCGGCGACGGCTTGCTCGACTCCCCGGTCGGCCTCGACGGCCAGCCGGTGTTCGCCACCTTGCTGGTCACCGGCCAGATCGATGCCCAACTGCTGGAACGCTGCCGCGCGCTGGAACACCCGGTACGCGGCGACCTGAGCCAGTTGCCGGGCCTGTTGCTGGCGCGCTGCCTGGCCAGCGAAGCCTTGCAGGCCCGGGCCTGGCTGATGGACCTGTGGCGCTTGTTGCGCCCGGCACTGCTGGGACGCGCTGCCGTACCACCAAGGATCTGGAACACATGAACCGCCCCTTTTCCTTCAACTGCCCGACCACGGACCGACCACGATGGACCTGACCCCACGCGAAAAAGACAAGCTGCTGATCTTCACCGCCGGCCTGGTAGCCGAACGACGCCTGGCCCGTGGCCTCAAGCTGAACTACCCGGAGGCCATGGCCTACCTCTGCGCGGCTCTGCTCGAAGGCGCCCGTGATGGCCAGAGCGTGGCCGAGCTGATGCACTACGGCACCACCCTGCTCAGCCGCGAGCAGGTGATGGAGGGTATTGCGGAAATGATTCCGGAGGTCCAGGTAGAAGCCACCTTCGTCGATGGGACCAAGCTGGTCACCGTCCACCAGCCCATCGCCTGAGGAGCGCCCATGACGTATCAGATCCGTGACGCGGTGCGCGCCGACTTGCCGGCGATCCGCGATATCTACAACGACGCCGTGCTCAATACCACCGCGATCTGGAACGAGACCCCAGTGGACCTGGATAACCGCCAGGCCTGGTTCAGCGCCCGCCAGGCCCAGGGTTATCCGGTGCTGGTGGTGGTCGACAGCGCAGGGCAGGTACTGGGCTACGCTTCGTTCGGTGACTGGCGGCCCTTCGATGGGTTTCGCCACAGCGTCGAGCATTCGGTCTACGTGCGCAGCGACCAGCGCGGCAACGGCCTGGGCCCAAAGTTGATGGAGGTGCTGCTCGAACGCGCCCGCGCCTGCCACAAGCACGTGGTGGTGGCCGCCATCGAAAGCGGCAATGGCGCCTCGATCCGCCTGCATGAACGCCTGGGCTTCATCACCACCGGACAGATGCCCCAGGTGGGCACCAAGTTCGGACGCTGGCTGGACCTGACCTTCATGCAACTGATCCTCAACCCCGGGGCACAACCACCCGCCCCTTACAAGGAGTGACACTTCGATGAACGCCGGCCAACTGCGACGGGTCCATGGAGAAAGCTTTGCCCACTACCGCCAGGGCTTGATCGAACTGCTGTTCGACTCGGTCCGCCATGGCGCGTCCATCGGTTTCATGGCCGACCTCGACGACAGCCAGGCCCAGGCCTATGTCGCCGACGTGCAGGCTGGTGTCGAGAACGGCAGCCTGCTGCTGTGGGTGGTGGTCGATGAGGAAAAGGTCCTGGCCAGCGTGCAACTGGCGCTGTGCATGAAGGCCAACGGGCGTAACCGCGCCGAGGTGCAGAAGCTCCAGGTCCTGCACAGTGCCCGGCGCCGGGGCCTGGGCCAGCAATTGATGAACGTCCTGGAGCAGGCCGCGCGCCATCTCAAGCGTGGCTTGCTGTACCTGGACACCGAGGCCGGCTCGCCCGCCGAGGAGTTCTACCGTGCCCTGGGTTATACCCGGGTGGGCGAGCTACCCAATTACTGCCAGGGCCCGGACGGCCGCCACAGCCCGACCGCCATCTACTACAAGACCCTGGAGCAACCCCAGTGATCCCTGGCCAATACCAGATCCTGCCCGGCGACATCGAACTCAACGCCGGGCGCCGCACCCTGGTCCTGAATGTGGCCAACAGCGGCGACCGGCCGATCCAGGTCGGCTCCCACTATCACTTCTTCGAAACCAACGACGCCCTGGTCTTCGACCGTGCCGCCAGCCGCGGCATGCGCCTGAACATCGCCGCCGGCACCGCGGTGCGCTTCGAACCGGGACAGACCCGGGAAGTCGAGCTTGTCGATCTGGCTGGGTTGCGGCGAATTTACGGGTTCGCGGGACGAATCATGGGCGATCTTTAAAAGATCAGCTTCAAGCTGCGAGCCACAAGCTGCAAGAAAGAGCAGTGCGGTGGCTCTGGGCGGCTTTCTTTTACTTGTAGCTTGCAGCTCATGGCTTGCAGCTCTGTTCCGAGGAACGAGGAAATGCGCATTTCCCGCGAGGCTTATGCCGACATGTTCGGCCCCACGGTGGGCGACAAGGTCCGACTGGCCGATACCGAGCTGTGGATCGAGGTAGAGAAGGACTTCACCACCTACGGTGAAGAGGTGAAGTTCGGCGGTGGCAAGGTGATCCGCGACGGCATGGGCCAGGGCCAGCTGCTGGCGGCCGAGGTGGTGGACACCCTGATCACCAATGCCCTGATCATCGATCACTGGGGCATCGTCAAGGCCGACGTCGGCTTGAAGGACGGGCGTATCGCCGCCATCGGCAAGGCCGGCAACCCGGATATCCAGCCCGACGTGACCATCGCCATCGGCGCCAGCACCGAGGTGATCGCCGGCGAAGGCATGTTGCTCACCGCTGGCGGTGTCGACACCCATATCCACTTCATCTGCCCACAGCAGATCGAAGAGGCGCTAATGAGCGGCGTCACCACCATGATCGGCGGCGGCACGGGACCTGCCACCGGGACCAACGCCACCACTTGCACCCCGGGGCCCTGGCACATGGCGCGCATGCTCCAGGCCGCCGACGCCTTCCCCATGAACATCGGCTTCACCGGCAAGGGCAACGCCAGCCTGCCGGGGCCGCTGGTGGAGCAAGTACGGGCCGGGGCCATCGGCCTCAAGTTGCACGAAGACTGGGGCAGCACCCCGGCCAGCATCGACAACTGCCTGAGCGTGGCCGACGAATACGACGTGCAGGTGGCGATCCACACCGACACCCTGAACGAGTCGGGCTTCGTCGAGACCACCCTCGGTGCCTTCAAGGGCCGCACCATCCACACCTACCACACCGAAGGCGCCGGTGGCGGCCATGCGCCGGATATCATCAAGGCCTGCGGTTTTTCCAACGTGCTGCCCAGCTCCACCAACCCGACGCGGCCCTTCACCCGCAACACCATCGACGAACACCTGGACATGCTCATGGTCTGCCATCACCTGGACCCGAGCATCGCCGAGGACGTGGCCTTCGCCGAAAGCCGCATCCGCCGGGAAACCATCGCCGCCGAGGACATCCTCCACGACCTGGGGGCATTCTCGATGATCAGCTCCGACAGCCAGGCCATGGGCCGGGTCGGCGAGGTGGTGACCCGCACCTGGCAGACCGCCGACAAGATGCTGCGTCAGCGCGGGCCATTGCCGGGCGACGGGCCGGGCAACAGCAATTTCCGGGTCAAGCGCTACATCGCCAAGTACACCATCAACCCGGCCATCACCCACGGCATCAGCCATGAGGTGGGTTCCATCGAAGTGGGCAAGTGGGCCGACCTGGTGCTCTGGCGCCCGGCGTTCTTCGGGGTCAAGCCGAGCCTGATCCTCAAGGGCGGGGCCATCGCCGCGAGCCTGATGGGCGATGCCAACGCGTCGATCCCGACTCCCCAGCCGGTGCACTACCGGCCGATGTTCGCCAGCTTCGCCGGCAGCCGCCATGCCACCAGCCTGACCTTCATCAGCCAGGCGGCGCTGGATGCCGGGGTGCCGGAGCAATTGGGCTTGAAGAAGCGCATCGCCGTGGCCAAGGGCTGTCGCAGCGTGCGCAAGGGCGACCTGATCCACAACGACTACCTGCCGCAGATCGAGGTCGACCCACAGACCTACCAGGTCAAGGCCGATGGCGTGCTGCTGTGGTGCGAACCGGCGGATGTACTGCCCATGGCCCAGCGCTACTTCCTGTTCTAGCCGCTGTTGCCGCTGTCGAGCGCAGCGAGGCTGCGCACGGGCGCGCAGCGGTCGCAAAGGAGGATTCACGAGGATCGGAACTGTACGCAGCGCCCGCAATTGCGCCGAATCGACGAGGACTGCGTCCTGGGTCGCCGCTTCGCTGGCGCCCGGCAGCGGCTACAACATTCGGCAGATACAGCCGTGGGACCGGTCAATCCACCAGCAGGCGACCCAGGCGTTGCCTGAGCATGCGGTTTTCGGCGCGCAGTTGCTGCACCTCTTCGAGCAGGTCCAGCGCCAGGGCGACGCCTTCCCATTCCAGGTCCAGTTCGCGGTGCAACTTCGCCGCGCGCTTGGCCAGGGACAATTCATGATCGTTGAATCGCCACTCCTTGGGCGCGCGGCCCTGAGGTTCGAGGATGCCGTGCTCGACGATTTCGATCACGTAGGCCGCCGACAGGTCGGCCACTTCACAGAATTCTTCCATGTCCAGCTGAACGATCAGGGTGCTCATGATCAGCGCCTCCTAGTGTCGAATCAGAATTGTTCCCGTGGGTCGAACGCCGCCTTCTTCGCCAGCTCCTGCCACAAGGCCCTGGCCTCGTCGCTGGTGTGCTTGGGCATCACCGCCTTGAGCTGCACGAACAGGTAGCCGCGCTGGCCGGCCTTGTTCAGCAGGCCGTGGCCCTTGGCACGCATGCGCTGGCCGTTCTGGCTGCCGGCAGGCACCTTGAGGTTGATCTTGCCGGTCAGGGTCGGCACCGCGACCTCGGTACCCAGCGCCAGCTCCCAGGGTGCCAGCGGCAGGGTGATGATCAGGTTCTCGCCCTCGACATCGAACTTCGGATGGGGCGCGAAACGAATGGTCAGGTACAGGTCGCCATTGGCCCCGCCACCGACGCCCGGAGCACCCTGGCCCTTGAGGCGGATACGCTCGCCATCGGTGACCCCGGCCGGGATCTTCACGTTCAGGCTCTTGCTGGTGTTGCTCACATGCTGGCCGGACGCATTGTATTGCGGCACCTGGAAACTGATCTTCTTGGACTCGGTCGACAGGGTTTCCTCGAGAAAGATCGGCAGTTCCATTTCCACATCCTGTCCGCGACGGCCGCTGCTGCGACGCTGTTCCGGGCCGCCGAATCCTGGCCCCCGGTTACCAAAGATCGAACTGAAGAAGTCCGAGAAATCCCCACCACCACCGCCGCCGAAGCCGCCACGGCTCTGCCAGCCCGGCGGCCCCTGGAACGGCTGGCCATGCTGGCCGTACTTGCGCAGGTCGTCGTACTCGGCGCGCTTGTCGGCGCTCTTGAGCGCCTCGTAGGCTTCCGAGGCGTCCTTGAACTTGGCCTCGGCATCCTTTTCCTTACTGACGTCGGGGTGGTACTTGCGCGCCAGCTTGCGATAGGCGGCCTTGATCGCCTTGTCGTCCGCTGTCGGCTCCACGCCGAGAATCTTGTAATAGTCTTTGAAGTCCATCGAGGGAATCACCATCCGTTATCGAAGTCGCGCGGCGTGCAGCACAGCTGGACCGGTCTGGCAGCATGAGAATCGACCCGTCTCGATTCTCTGACTGAACGGCGCATCAGAAGTTTATCGGCAGCCGCCGGCGGATCTTGCGATCTCTTGTGGCTACCAGGCTCATGCCTGCAAGTTTGGGGGTCAAGGATAGTCTTTCAAGACGAAGCCAGTGACGAATTAGCAGATATCCGGCCTTTGCAACGGCGGGCGACTGGCGTACGCTGCGCGGCCGTTTTTTTGACCGGAACTGGAAAGACATGAACAACGCCTCCCCGGCCCGCGGCTGCGGCATCGACTTCGGCACCTCCAACTCCACCGTCGGCTGGCTGCGCCCCGGGCAGGAGACGTTGATCGCCCTGGAGGACGACAAGATCACCCTGCCGTCGGTGGTGTTCTTCAATATCGAGGAGCGTCGTCCGGTCTATGGCCGCCTGGCCCTGCACGAGTACCTGGAAGGCTACGAAGGCCGCCTGATGCGCTCGCTGAAAAGCCTGCTGGGCTCCAAGCTGATCAAGCACGACACCAGCGTGCTGGGCACGGCCATGCCGTTCAAGGATCTCCTGGGACTGTTCATCGGCCAGCTCAAGAGCCGCGCCGAAGCCACCGCCGGTCGGGAATTCACCGAAGTGGTGCTTGGTCGCCCGGTGTTCTTCGTCGATGACGATGCCGCCGCCGACCAGGAAGCCGAAGACACCCTGGTGGAAGTGGCGCGCAAGGTCGGCTTCAAGGACGTGTCCTTCCAGTACGAACCCATTGCCGCGGCCTTCGACTACGAGTCCAGCATCGAGCGCGAGGAGCTGGTGCTGATCGTCGACATCGGCGGTGGTACCTCGGACTTCTCCCTGGTGCGCCTGTCCCCCGAGCGCCGTGGCGTCGACAACCGCCACGACGACATCCTCGCCACCGGCGGCGTGCATGTGGGTGGTACCGACTTCGACAAGCAACTGTCCCTGGCCGGGGTGATGCCGTTGTTCGGTTATGGCAGCCGGATGAAAAGCGGCGCCTACATGCCCACCAGCCACCACATGAACCTGGCGACCTGGCACACCATCAACTCGGTGTATTCGCAGAAGTCCCAGCTGGCCCTGGGCAGCATGCGCTACGACATCGAGGACACTGGCGGCATCGACCGGCTGTTCAAGCTGATCGAGCAACGTGCCGGCCACTGGCTGGCCATGGAAGTGGAAGAAACCAAGATCCAGCTGACCCACGCCGACCAACGCCTGGTGCCCCTGGACCGCATCGAGCGCGACCTGAGCGTCGACCTCACCCGGGCCCTGTTCGAGTCGTCCATCGACAACCTGCTGGAGCGCATCCGCGCCAGCGTCACCCAACTGCTCGGCGATGCCAATGTCAGCGTGGGCCAGGTCGACACGGTGTTCTTCACCGGTGGTTCCAGCGGCATTCCAGCCCTGCGCCAGAGCGTGGCGGCAATGCTGCCCAATGCCCGGCACGTGGAAGGCAACATCTTCGGCAGCATCGGCAGCGGCCTGGCCATCGAGGCCAAGAAGCGCTACGGATAAAAACAGCGGCAAGCTTCAAGCGGCAAGCCACAAGTAAAAGCAGCAGCGGATCGGCTTTAGCTTGAAGCTTGCGGCTTGCGGCTGCCGTCCTAAACCAGGCCCGCCTGCTTCAATTCGCTTTTCAGGTAGGCGTAGTAGATCGGTCCTGCCACCACCCCCGGCAGGCCGAACGCCGCTTCGAACACCAGCATCGCCAGCAGCAGCTCCCAGGACTTGGCGCTGATCTGCCCACCGACGATCCGTGCATTGAGGAAGTATTCCAGCTTGTGGATCACGATCAGGTAGCCCAGGGCCGCCACCGCCACCCAGATCGACAATGACAGGCCGACGATGGTGATCAGGGTGTTGGAGATCAGGTTGCCGATCACCGGCAGCAGCCCCAGCAGGAAGGTCAGGACGATCAGGGTCTTGGTCAGCGGCAGCTTGACCCCGAACATCGGCAGCACCAGGGCCAGGAAGATCCCGGTGAAGAAGGTGTTGAGCAGGGAAATCTTGATCTGCGCGAAGACGATGTTGCGAAACGCCTGGACCAGCAGGTGCAGGCGGTCGAACAGGGCCGCCGCCAGGGGCTTGCGCTTGGTCAGGTCGGGAATGCGCTGCAAGGCGATGATCGCCCCCAGCACCATGCCGATCAGTAGCGTCACGAACATGTGCGCCGCGTCCTTGCCCACCAGTTGCAGCTCGCTCAGGTGCTTGCTGGCCCAGGCGCCGATGGCCGCCTGGAACTCGGCAGCGCTGGCCGGCAGGTAGGAGTCGAGGAACGGCGGCAGCTGGCCCCGGGCCTTGTCCACCACCAGCATGAACTTGCCCAGCGAGGCGCCGGGGTTCTCCGCTTCATGCAACAGGAAACTGATGGCCCCGGCGAACAGCAGGGTCAGCAGGCTGACCACCAGGGTGCCGAGCAGGGCCACCGCCAGCCAGCGCGCGCGCCGGCCCTCGATCAGGCGCTGCAGTTGCGGGGTGAGCATGTTCACCAGTTCGAACACCAACAAGCCCGCCAGCAGGCTGGGCAGCAAGCGCAGCGGCAGGGCCAGCAGCAGGCCGCCAAAGATGATGATCCAACTGATGAACAACAGGTGACGCTGTGAAAACGTTGGCATACAGCCTCAAGACAGACAGCGGGAAAAGACCCGCAGTCTGCCAGCCTTCACCCCGCAGGAATAGTGCCGGGCGCCCTGCGGGAGCCTGCTCGCAGCCTACCTGCGGACTGTGACAGCCGAGGTTCAGCCAGCCGTGGAAGACGTCCGGAGGGTCATTGGTAGCGGCTGATGAACGAGTACCTGAGGCCCGCCGCTTCGGCGCTGGCCTGCATCTGCCGGGACTGCTCTGGCTCACCGACGAAGAGCAGCCAGACGCCGGGAAAACGCTGCTCGCTCAGCGCCCCACCGACGATAGCCTGGTCCAGGGCCGGGCTGGCCCCGAAGATCACCACCCGGGCGCCGCCGCTGGCAGCAGCCTGGGCGAACAGCTCACGCACATTCATACGATCCTGCCCGCCTCCCGCCGCGATCGTCACACGATCGGCCAGCAGGCCGTGGCTGTTGATCCGGGTAACCAGTAACGAAGGCGGCTGGTCGGTGGCCTGGCCCTGCCGCGACATCAGGCCCGCTACTTCGGCCAGCACCGCTTCCTGGCTCTTTGGCGCCGGTTGCGAAGCACAACCACCCATTACCAGGAGCAACCCGGTGATCATCAAGTACTTATGCATGTTCATTTCCTTATGTCGTCAGATGGCGTCGGTGCCTTGAGATCAGGCAAGGGCACGTCGTAGCCGCAGTAATGCAACTCGGTGAGGGTCAGGCGTTTATCCGGATAATCGCTGCCCCAGGGCAGTCCTTGGTCGTAGCGAGACTTCGCATGAGCGCAGATCTCCTGCAACTTGCGTTGCGATGCTGCCAGCACCGACTCCGGCAAGGGATTGATCTTCAAGCTGTGGAAAAATGGCAGGATAAAGGTTTGGTCCAGATCGTAGCCCTTGGCGCCCAGAGGCATGCGCTGCCCGGCATGCACATAGAACGGTTGCTTGAGACCACTCTCGCCCTCCCAGCACCAGTACTTGACCTCATCCTCTTGCAGCCCTACCGCCTGGCCCTTCCACGAATCGTAGAATCGCAGGCACTGATATCCCCCGCGGGTGACCCAGTCCACCTGGTTGGGCTTGAACCCGCTCCCCGGTAACGCCAGCGCGGCCAGCTTGGCCTTGGCGAACACATCCTTGGGATACAGCAGGCCATCACCCTTGCCACTTAGGAAGCTGTCGACTCCCATGTAAAGCGACCCCGCCGTGACCTGGACATTCCCATAGACGAATGTGCCCGAGGTCCCGACGGACAGCGCATCATCGCCTTTGCGGTAAGTAAAACCGCTACTGAGCGTTCCACACTCCGCATGCCGCAAAGGCTCCGGCAGATCGAAGGAGTAACGCTGGGTCAGGGTGACGCGCTTCGCCCCTTCGGTACACAACATCCGCGAATCGAGGCGCTGGTTCTCGTAGACCAGGGACGGCTTGCCGCAACCACTCAACAGCAGCATCGACAAGCAGGCCCCCAGTATTTTGTTCAAACTCATAGGTTGTTGGTCTTGTTCGCAGGATCCGGGATGCGCCCATGGTTGCCGTTGGCGTCGATCAACGTCGGCGTAATGTAGCGCGAGTTGCCCTTGAACTGGTCCTGCAAGGCATTGGGCTTGTCGCCACACAAGGCCTTGGACACGCACAGGTAGTTCGAGTGGGGACTGGAGGCCTGGAACAACTGGGTACTGGTGGCCAAGGAGCCGAAGAACCGGGCCACAGGCTCGGAGGAGTGCGCAGCGTTGAAACCCAGGAAGTCCGAAACCGTATCGGTAACCGGCAACATCCCGAAGAAGGTCTTCGAATTAGGCCGGTTCACCTGGAAGAAAGCTCCATCCTCGATGTTGAAACCGGCATCCTTGGCTGCCTGGAAGAAGTCCGCCGAGGCGACCGGAGCTCCGGAAAGCTGGATGCTGCCGACCTTGCCATTGAGATTGAAGTCCACTCCCGAAATGGCCCGGTAGGTCAACAGCCCCCCTTGGCTGTGGCCGGTAATGTCGAGCTTGAACTTGTCATCGACACCGGCCTGGAAGAAGTCGTGCAACTGCTGGGCAGTGCCGGAGCGCACCGTGCCTCCCAGAGCTACGTCCCACAACGACTCGACCAAGTCCCCGAGCAAGCCGTGCTCCGGGTTGTAGGCCTGGGTGAAGGTGTCCGATCCGGTCTGCATCGAGCCGTTGACCAGCGCCGCCAGCAATGAGTTCTGGATGCCGTTGGTGAAGATCGCGCCATCGCCGGCAGGTCGCTCGATCTCCATCAGGTTCGGAACCTGGGTGATCATCGGTTTGCCATCGGCATCGATCTTGATGGTCTTGCCATCGGCCTCGTACTGGTACTGGCTCTGGACCTGGTAGAAACGCATGTCACCGGTGATCAGGGTCGGGACCTGGGTGATCAGGCCGCCGTGGTTCTCCACGCCAGGCATGACACCACCGGTATATTTACCGGCCTTGTCGAGCACGGTCTCCAACAACCCTGGCACCCAGGCCAGCGGCAGCAACGACGGGTTATCGGCCACGGCCTTGTCCGCCGCGGCGGTCAGGTTGCCGTACTGGGTGAAGGCATCGGAGGCATTCTTGCCATAGTTCTTCATCCCCTCCTTCCATTGATTCAGGGTCTGCAACGGATGGCTCACCGAATCCAGGGATGATTGCGAGACATACAGGTCGGTACGCTTCTCCTTGTCACGGGTGATTTCGTAGGCCCGGGACAGGTCGCGATTCAGGCCACTGGTGGAGTCCAAGCCGGTCTTGGCATCGTTGCGCACCACGATGCTGCCGGCGCCCACGGTGGCGCGTACCTCCTGCTCGCGGTCCTTGCGGTAGTCGTAGCCGCTGACGCTCCAGCCGGAACTGCCGGTCTTGCCCCGGCCTTCCTGGCTCTTGTCGGTGGTGAAGGCCACGTCCTTGCCGCCGGTGGCCTTGGCCCCGTCGCCAGCGCCCCAGCCGAAGGTGCCACCGGCATTCAGGTAGTAGCTGTGCTCCTTGTCTTGCCCTGCGATATCGCGAAAGCCCAGGGTGCCGGTGTCCAGCTTGAGCTTGCCGTTGTCGGCGGAAACCACCGAGCCGTCGAGCTGGGTGTGGTTCTCGGTACGGATATCCACGCCGTTCTTGCCGGTGATGCTGGTCTGCTCCTGCACCCAGTTGGTCTTGCCGGTGGTCTTGCCCAGGCCCAGGGAGCCGCTGACGCTGCCACCGCCGCCCAGGCCGATGCTCACGGTGACGCTGGCATCCATTTCCTTGCCGCTGACCTTGCCGGTGTCCGGCACCGAGGAGACCGTCAGGTCGCCACCGACCCGGCCAATGACTTCGCCACCACGCAGGGTGGCACCGGCGATAGTAGTGTCCTTGCCGCTACTGAAGCGCAGTTGGTCGCCGGCCACCAGGTTGGCGTTCTGCTGGGCCTGGCCCTCGCGCTCCAGCTTGCCCTTGCCCATGTCGACGCTGGCATAGACCGAGATGAAGTCCTTGCCGCCCAGGGCCAGGCCCACCTCGCCACCACCGCTGCGCCGCTTGGACTCGGCGCTGGAGTCGTTCTGCGCCGCGCGAATGGTCAAGTCCTTGCCGGCACTGAGGTCGATGTCGCGTCCCGACTGCACCTGGGTGCCCACCAGGGTCAGGTTGTCCTTGGCCTCGAGGCTGACGTCGCGCCCAGCCAGGAGCACCGATGGCGTGCTGGTGCCCTGGCTCATTTGCTCGCTCGCCGTGCCATGGCTGCCACCGATCCCGGCGCGAGCGCTACCGCCGCCACTCTGACCGTTGATACCGGTCTGGCTTCGGCTGTTCTTGCGCTCTTCAGCCACCGAACCACGGGCCACATCGACGGTGATATCACGTCCGGCCAGGGTGATGTCGCGCCCGGCATCGAAGTGCCCGCCGCGGATGCTGATGTCGTTGCCGGCCACCGCACTGATATCGCGCCCGGCACCCAGGCTGCTCGGGCTATTGCCGTGGGTCTCCTGCCGCGAGCTGCTGGACTGGCTGGACGAGCCAAAGTGGGTAGCCGTGGTGGGACCCGAGGTGAACTGGTTGATCGCGTCCACGGTGCTCAGCACGCTGGACGCCTTGCTTACGTTGTCCTGGCCTTTGCCGGTGCCCTTGAGGGCGTCCATGGTATTGCCGAAGTTATGGCTGACATTGACCGTCAGGCCATTGCGCTCACGGCTTTTGCTGTGTTCCTCGATGAAGGTTTCCTTGCCGGCGTCGATGTTGATGTCATGCCCGGCTTGCAGGTTGAGATCACGCTTGGCATCCACCCGCGAACCTTCCATGGTCAAGTCGCGACCAGCCTTGATGGTCGCATCCTGTCCGGCCAGCAACTGGCTCGGCGCCACGGTTTCCTGGGCATCACGGGATTTTTTCTTGAGGGCCTCATTGCCCAGGAATGCAGTGACGCCATTGCGATCGCTCTGCAGGCTCACGCCCGTGTGTTTCTCGGACTTCCAGTGGCTCTGGTCCTGACTGTTGCTGCCGGCCAGGACATTGATGTCGCGCCCCGCGCCGACGTTGAGGTTACGTTCGGCGGCCGCGCTGCTGCCGATCATGTTCACGTCCCGGGCCGCCTGCAGGGTAGTGTCGCGCCCGGCACTGACCAGGCTGCCGACACTCTGGCTCTGCTGCTGTTCCTGCCCCGACTTCTTCGACGAGGCAATGGAGACCAAGCCTCCAGAGGTGGAAAGGCCCACCTTGCTCTTGTACTTCTCGCTCTGGCTGCTGGAGGTGTTGGCCGCGTCCATCAGGTTGATGTCGCCGTTCTTGTCCACCAGCCCGGCCCGCACCTCGGCATCGCGCTTGGCCTCCACGGAGCTGGCCGAGAGGTTGACGTTGGTCCCGGCGATGATCACCGCATCGTTGCCGGCGCTGAGCTCGCTGCCCACCTGGGTGGTGCTGCTGGAGTTGCGGCTATTGCCGCTCTTGCTCAAACCGAAGCTGCCTTTCTTCTTCTGGCTGTAGGAGCTTTCCTGGTGCTCCTGGGCCGAAACCAGGCTGACATCGTGGGTGGCGCCAACCAACAGGTCGTTGCCGGCCTTGAGCTGGCTGCCGACCACTGTGACGTCATGCCCGCCGTTGAGGCTGATGCGTCCGTCCTTATCCTGGCTGACGTTGACCATCAGGTCGTGCCCGGCACTGATTTGCGAGGCCACATTGGTAGTCGAGGAGTCGGCACTGCGCGTGGTCTTGCTCTTGCCCCAGGAGCCCTTTTTCTTCTGCTGGAACGTCGAGGACTGCTCGTCCTGGGCCGAAGCTATGACCATGTCGCGCTTGGCATTGAGCGACAGGTCATGGCCGGCATCGACCTTGCTCGCCACCACTGCCAGATCGCGTCCGGCATCGAGTTGCAGGTTGCCGCCAGCACTCACGCTGGAGCCCAGGGTCTGCACCGTATCCTTGGTCACCAGGCCACGGCGGATGGCGCTCTGGGTGAAGGTATGGTCCTGCACCGCCAGCAGGTCGATGTCGCGCCCGGCACTGAGCTTGGCATCGCCGGCGCTGGCGATATGGCCCTTGTTGGTGAGGTCGCGGCCGGCGCTGAGGTCGAGCTTCTGCCGGGCGCTGATCTGGCTGCCCTGGTCGAGGATGGTCCGGCTGCCGGAGCCATAGCCCACCGCTACCGCCGTACGGTCGTTGAGGATGTCGCCCTTGATGGCGCTGACGCTGACCTGGTTGCCGCGGATCTCTCCGGCCAGGGCGTTGCGCACGCTGTCCTGGGCCATCAGGCTGACGCGCTCGTTGGCTTCGATCAGGCCGCCCTGGTAGAGGCTGCCCCCGGCGTTCACGTTCAGGTCGTTGCTGGCGCGCAAGGTACCGACGTTGCTCAGGTCGCCCCCGGCGATCAGGTGCATGTCGCGCCCCTGTACCAGGCTGGCGCCGCGCAGGTTGCGACTGTCCGCCTGGGCCAGGTACAGCACCGGCACCAGCACGTTCTCGCCCTGCACTTCGCGGGTTTCCATCCACACGATGTCGTGGGTCAGCGAAGCCACCTGCGCCGGAGTCAGGGACACACCGACACTGAGCTTGAGCTGGTCCCTGGAAGCGATGGCGTTGTCCATCAGGTAGCGATACTGGTCGTAGTCGCTGGTCAATCCGGCGGCCAGGAAGCGTTGCCCGGTCTGGGCCAGCACCGCATCACGGATCATCCGGGTCTCATAGAGCCCGTCGCCCAGGCGGCGCCAGGTCTTGTCGTCGTTGTAGTTCAAGTGGCCGAGCATGTAGTCCGAGCTCATGAAGCGCGAGAGGTCGGTAAAGGTCGGGTTGGTCTCGATCAAGTAGCGGCCTTGCGGGTTCTGGCTCTTGACGAACAGGCCGTATTCACCCTGGGGCACGCGGAAGCTGGAAAGCGATGTCGGGTCCACGGCGGCAAAAGGTACGCCGGCGAAGTCCACCGGAACGAAAGTGACCTGGGTCGTGCCATCGGCGGCGACCCGCTCGACTCGCTGCACGTCCTTGGCCACCTGGTTGGCGGCGGCGGAGCTCTGCGCGTTGACCGTGATCACCTGGCCGCCTACCTGGGACAGGCTGTTCTGCAGTGTCTGGCCGGTGAGTTGAGCCCGGGCCTGCTGGCTCAATACACCATTTTCCAGGTTGCCGCTGACGTTCAGGTCCAGGCGTTGTCCGGCCTGCAGGGTAGCGGCGTACGCAGTCTGGGTACCCGGGCGAACCACGGTATGGGGCGCAAGCTGCGGGTAGCGGGTCAACTGGCTCGGCAGCGGATCCTGCTGGTCCGGAGCACGGTTCCGGTTGCTGGCATTCCACGCATCGACAGCTCGCAAGGTGGCGCGAAACACACCTTTCTTCACGCCCAGCAAGTAGTAGGTGTTGCTTTCGATCCGCTCGTCCAGGGTCAGGCCACGGTTATAGAAGTTGTTGGCCGTGAGCGAGACATTGCGGTTGGCGGCGATCAGGCTCTGCTGGTTCTGCACGGTGTCGGCGGTGATGGTCAGGTCACGGTTGGACACCAGGCGCGCGGCCGCCGCATGGTCGCCCATGACGTCCTGGTAGGTGGTGTTGACGATGAACGTACCGGTGTGGTGACCGCCGGAACAGTCGGTGCAATTCACCTCGATGGAGCGCTTGGCCATGCTCTGGCGGGTCTTGTACCAGTCCATGGCGTTCTCCAGGGTCACCATGTTGAGGTGCATGTCACCTTCGCTCTCGATGGTCCCGGAACGGTTGCTCAACAAGCTGGCGCGGCCACCGTCGAGGGCAGCGAAACCGAGGTTGCCGACACTGTAGATGTCGCCGTAGCTGTTGTTCAGGCTGTTGCCCCGCAGAAGCATGTCGGCACCGCTGTAGATCAGGCTATCGGCGCTGTTGCCGATGCCATTGCCGGAGCGCAGTTGCACCTGGCCCAGGGCGCCGAGGGTGCCACGGTTGTTGATCTGCGCCGCCGAGGTGTAGAGGTTCTGGCTGGCGATCAGCCGGCCGAGGTTGTCCAGGGTGCCACGCAGGTTCAGCTCGGTATCGCCGCCACTGGCGATGCGCCCGCCATTCTGGTTCAGGTCGCCAGCCCCTACGGTCAGCTTGCTCCGGGCCGACAACAGGCCGCTGTTGTTCAGGTTGCCGCCCAGGTCCAGGGTCAGGTAGCCATCGCTGGCCAGTTCGCCAGCGTTGTTCAGAGTCGCGGCGCCCAGGCGCAGGCCGCTGGCGCTGGCGATGCGGTCGCCGGCGTTGAGCGTGAGGTCGCCGCCGGTGCTCAGGTCCAGCGCACCGTTGAGCTGCATCAGCCCACTACGATCCACGGCACCGATATCCCAGTCTCCATGGCCCAGGCCGGTGATGCGCCCCTGGGCGCCGGATAGCGCACCCAGGTCGAGCTTGAACAGGCCGGTACCAGCATGTTCGACACCACCACCGAGGTTGCTCAATTGCCCGGCACTCAGTGCCAGGGCGCTGGAACCCAGGGCGAGGCTGCCGCCCTGGTTGTTCAGGACGCCGCCCAGGGTGATCCGGCTCTGCTCGCCAGCCAGGGCCCGGACGCGACCGCCGGCGCTGTTGTCGAGGTTGCCGCCCAGCAGTAGCAGGGAACCGGCCGACTCCATCAGGCCACCCTGGTTGTAGAGGTTGGCCGCAGCATTCAGGTCCAGCTGCTGGGCACTGATCTGGCCGCCCAGGCGGTTGTCGATAACCTGCCCGGTGCTTTTGAGCAGGCCATTGGCGTAGAGCTTGCCCGCCTGGTTGGTCAGGCGGTCCACCACCAGCTTGAGGGTGCCGGCCTGGCTGCTGACCAGACCGCCCTTGCCGTCCAGGGCGCTGTTGTCCAAGACTCCGGCAGTCACGCCCAGGGATGCGCCCTGTACGGTGCCACCCTGGTTGTCGAGGGTGCCCTGGCCCAGGGCGATCTCGCCATGGCCGTCCTTGGCCAGGACCAGGCCCTGGCTGTTCTTCAGGCTGTCACCCACCAGGCTCAAGCCATCGGCGCCGGCCTGCAGTTGCCCCTGGCGGTTGTCCAGGGTCGTGCCCTGGACCTCGAGGCGCTTGCCCTTGAGCGTACCGCCCTGGTTGTCCAGCAGCGCCAACTGGCTGGCGCGCAGCTTCTGCTCGGCGGCATCGATGGTGCCGCCGCGGTTGTCCAGTACGCCATTGTTCAGGTCCAGCTCCACGGCACCGGCCTTGGCCACCACCGCGCCCTCGGCGCTGTTGTCCAGGCCTGCGGCGTCAATCCCGACGCTGTTACCCAACAGCACCCCGCCGGCGTTGTTCAACTGGCCACCGCTCAGTTGCAGATGGCCGTCGCTTTGCAGGCGGCCCTGGCTGTTGAACAGTTGGCCTGGGGTCGCGCCGTCGGCCTCCAGGGTCAGTTTCAGGCCATCGCTGCCCGCCGCCAGCAGGCCGACTTCGCGGTTGTCCAGGCGCTGGGCGCCAATGGCCAGGCGATCCCCCACCAACTGCCCGCCACGGTTATCCAGCACGCCATGGCTGCTGACTTGCACCTGGTTGCCCACCACCACGCCACCCCGGTTGGCCAACCCGCCCGTCTTGAGCTGCACGTCGCCATGCTTGGCCTGCAGATGGCCCAGGGCGTTGTTCAGGTGCTGGGTGACGGTCAGCGTCAGCTTGCCAGCCTCGGCGCTCACCACCCCGCCCTGGTTCTGGCTGAGGCTGTCGAGGGTGGCATCCACCGCGTTGCCGATGACCTGGCCCTGGTCGTTCGCCAAGTCCCTGGCCACCAGCAGCAGCTGCTCCTTGCCTTGCAGCAGGCCGCCCTGGTTGTCGATATCGGCGACCCGCAACTCCAGCTTGCCGGCATCCACGGTGCCGCCCTGGTTGTCGAGCTTGCCGGCACTGTCGAGGATCAGTTGCGGGCCGTGCAGGGTCCCGTTGTGGTTGTCGACGCTGTCGGCCTTGAGGTCCAGCCGCGACGTGGCCTGGAGCTTGCCGCTGACGTTGAGCAGGTCCTGCTCGAGCTCCAGGTGCAAAGCGCCCTGCTCGGCGCTGACCAGGCCGTCATGGCTGTTGTCCAGGCGCTTGCCGGTCACCGTGACCTGGTCGGCGAGCAGCTTGCCACCCTGGTTGAGCACTTCGCCGCCGGAAGTCTTGAGCAGGGTCTGGGCCTGGAGCCGGCCGGCATTGTTGTTGAGCTGCTCGGCGACGACGAAGGTCGCTGCGTCCTGGTTGGCGCCGATCAGGCCCTGTTGGTTATCCAGCCGATCGGCGGTGATGTGCAGCCTGTCGGCGATCACCGAGCCCTTCTGGTTGCTCACCTCGCGGGCCTTGACGGTCAACCCCGCGGCGGCCACCTCCAGGCGCCCGCCATTGTTGTTCAAGCTATCGAGCGCCAGGTCCACGGCTTGCCGGTCGCCGAAGCGGATCAGGCCGCCCAGGTTGGCAATGGCCGGAGTATTGAGCACCAACTCACTCTGGGCCAACAGCCGTGCCTGCTCGCCCTGGTTGAGAACTCGTGCGGCGTTGACCTGTATCTTGGGCCCCTGGATCACCCCGCCCTGGTTGTTCAGGGCCTGGCGCGCCCTGAGTTCGAGATTGCGACTGGCCAGGACATCGCCACGGTTCTCCAGGTTGCCGGCGACCAGCTTGACCTCGCCGTGGTCGTTGCGGCTGTTGTCGGCATTGACCCCGGCCTCGATGATGCCGTGGTTGACCACCTGCGCGGCGTCTATCACCTGGACCCGGTCACGGGCCGCCAGGCTGGTGCGCACCTGGACCTGCTCGCTGGCCTGCAGGGTCGCCTCGGTACCGGCATAGGCCTTGCCTTTGAGATCGATGTCCCGGGCCTTCACGACGATGGCCTGGTTGGCGCTGATACCCGCTACCGTGACCCTGCCATTGGCGTCGATCTGGATATCGCCGGTGCTGGCGGCCATGTCCCCGGACATGTTCACCCCCACGCCCCGTTCCGTGCCCACCAGGCGGATGGCCCCGGCATACATCCCGCCCAGCGCCGAGCTGTCGATGGCCAGCTCCGGCTTGGCCTCGGCCTCGCCGTCGCGGGCCGTGACGCTCAGGTCGTCGGCCTTGACATCGTTGCGCCCGGTGATGACGTTGAGCTTCTTGGCGTAGAGGTTGGCATTGAGCTTGGTGCTGCGGGTGATCAGGTCGAACTGGTCGATGTTGCTGGCATTGAGCCCGGCGCCCTCGATGCTGATGTCACCACCTTCGACCTGGAACCGGTCGAGCTGCTGGCCTTCGATAACCGGCTTGCCGGTAGTCAGGGTCGCCCTGGGGGTGTTGATGAAGCCGCAACCGTTGCAGGTGATGCCATGGGGGTTGGCGACGATGACCCGGGCGGCCTGGCCGGCCACTTCGGTGTAACCGGCCAGCTTGCTGCGGTTGCTGCCGGTGACTTCGTTGAGGATGACCTGCGCCGCCTGTCCCTTGAGGTTGGGGTTGCCGAGGATGTAGCCACCCAATTGGGTGCTCTGGGTCGAGCCAGTGGCGTTGTTGAGGATCAGGCCGTTACTGCCGACGTTGTATTCGCTGAACTTGTTATGGGACAAACCGCTGCCATTGGCCCCGTTGATGTTGACGATGGGCACGCCGTTACCCGCCGCCCCGATGGTCGCGTTGCCACCGGCCGCCGGATCCAGGGCCAGGTCGGCGGCGACGCTGATGATCGGGTTGAGGAACAGGATCCCCGACAGCGACAAGGCAATGCATTGGGCAAAAGGCTTGCGTACGTCCATGTGCAAATCATCCATCCACTAACGGTTGAGCAGGGTCAGAAGAACAGGTCTACCCGGAAGTACACCGGGTGTTCTCGCCTCTCGATAATTGCCGGCCGCTCCAGGGAGCGGGCGAAACTGAGCGATGCCGCCAGGTATTGGCCGCGGGCATTGAGTTCGATGGCGTTGCCGCTCAGGCGCCCCTTGGCATCGCGGTTGTAGCGGTCGCCCTTGATCGCCCCGACGTCGTAGGCGAAGGCCAGGCCGTACTCCTGGACGAAGGGTTGCAGCGCCTGCCAGGTCACTGCCCGGCGCCAGCGCAGCTGGTTGCGCCAGTAGCCACCGCTGTTGCCGGAGAGGGTCTGGTCCTGGAAGCCGCGTACCGAGTTGAGGCCGCCGAGGCTGATGCGCTGGGGGCTGAAGAGCGGGTCTTCGCTACGCTGCCCGGTGGCCATGCTGTCGAAGCTGAAGTTTTCGTTCCACAAGCGAAAGGGCTGCAGGTAGCTCAGGGTCAGGCTGTACTTGTTGTAGCGCGACACCGGCTCGCTGCCGTGGGGATGTCCGCTGGCCTGGGCGTCGAGGGCGCCGATGCCCTGCTGCCAACCGATGTCGGCGTTGACCAGGGCGTTGCCAATGCGCCGCCCGTGGTTGAACCCCAGCTGGCTTTCGGTGATGCGATTGCTGGAAACATCGATCAGGTTGTCGTCGATGTAGTTGCGGGTCCGCAGGTGGCTGATCCCCAGGCTCATGCCGGTCTTGCTGAGGTTGTCCCGGTGCAGCACGCGCTCGGCCCGCAACTGTTGGTTCTTGCTCTGGCCATCCATGGAGAAATTGAAGCCGGTGGCGTCGTTGCGGGTGCGGTAGTAACTCTGGCTATAGGAATAGCTGAAGGTCCACCAGCCCCAGGGCAGGCTGTAGAACAGGCTCTGGTTGTCGGAATGGCGCCAGCGGTCGCTGACCGCGTCCTGGTTGGCCCGCAGGCTCAACTGGTCCGCCAGCCCAAGAGGACTGTCCCAATCCAGGCCGAGGCCCATCTGCTGTTCGCCGGTGCTCTTGTCACCGTTGTTGTTGCGCGTCGCCGATAGCCGCCAGGGCTTGAGGCGCTCGCCCTTGAGCCCTACCCGGCTATCGCCGAGCTGCGCGCCGGGGGCCAGTTCCAATTCGACCTGGCGCGACGGCAGGCGGGTCAGCTGATCCACCAGTTGCTCCAGCTCCCGCAGGTTCAGCACCTCGCCGGTGGTACCGGGAAACGCCATGGCCAGCTCCCGCGAACTGGCCAGGGCAGAACTGTCCAGGCTCTCCAGGCGCCCTTCGACCACCACGATCGTCAGTTGCCCGGCCCCCAGCTCCTGGGCCGGCAGGTAGGCCCGGGTGGTGACATAACCCAGTTGCAGGTAGTGGTGGGTGATGGCCTTGAGCAGGGTGTTGATCTGTGCGACCGACAGGCACTGGTCGCGATAGGGCGCCACCAGGCGCTCCTGGTCGGCGGCGCTCAGGTGCTCGGCGCCCTTGAGGACCACGGTCCTGATGGTGAAGCAGCGCTGTTCACCAGGCTGGGGAGCCGGTTCGGCGGGCAAGGTCTTGCCGGGCAGTTGCTGGAGTTCATCGAGACGTCGCTGCTGTTCCTGCAGCAATTGCTGCTGGCGGTCGCGAATCAGGTCGCGGTCGCCCGGCGTCTGGAAAGGCGCGGCGCAAACGACAAAAGAACCAGATAGAGCACAAAACGCTACAACAGGCTTCAACCAGCCAAAACGCGGCATGCCGTCATTCCCTTGAAACGGACACTGGGGAAGGTCCGTACGGCGCATCCAGGCGCCTGTTTTTGAAGGGCACGAATTTTAAATGTAAATCGGGCAACCCCCTAAAAAACCGACGAACGGTAATTACTTGGGTAACCAATTGAAACAATGGATATTTATGGCTGGCTCATGGCGCCAGAGCTCGATGAGGGCCAGGACCCAGCGGGCTTCCGGCGCCTCGCCCTCATCGATCCGCGATCATTTTTTCTTCAGGCAGTCGCTCATGAAGGTCTTGCGCGCATCGCCCTTGAGCGCCTTGGCCGTGGCGTCGGCGTTGCACGATTTCATTCTTTCCTGGGGCGTGGAAGGCGTCGTGGCGGCGGCAGGCGCAGCCTTGAGGCAGGTACTCATGAAGGCCTTGCGCTCATCGCCCTTGAGGCTCTTGGCGGTGGCTTCGGTGTTACAGGTGGTCATCTTGTTCTGCTGGGCGGTAGCGGCAAAACCCTGGGAGCACAGCAGCAGGCCCACCATCAGCAACGGGATACGCAACATCTTCATGGAGTTTTCTCCTTGTCACCGCACCGATGGGCGCGGCCTCCCAGGCAGTGTAGACAAAGCCTGTTACACCTTCACCTGTTCTGCAGGCCGGCCCGGCGGTACTGCTCGGGGGTGCAGCCGGCGTGGCGCTGGAACATCGCGATGAACGCCGAGGCGCTGCTGTAGCCCATGTCGAAGGCGATCTCCTGGATGCTGCGGGGGCTCTCCAGGGCCTGGATCGCCGCCAGGAACCGCTGGCGCTGGCGCCACTCGCCGAAGCTCATGCCCAGCTCGCGCACGAACTGCCGGGCCAGGGTCCGTTCGCTGACATGGGCCTGTTGCGCCCAGTAGGCCAACGGCTGGTTGTTGCCCGGCTCGGCCTGCAGCGCCTGGAGCACCCGCAGCAGGTCGGGATTGTTGGCGTAGGGCAGGAAGCAGGTGTGCACCGGAGCCTGGCGCAACTGGTCCAGCAGTACCTGGGCCAGGCGCTGGTCGGCTGCGCCCTCGGGGATCTGCACGTCCCGGCTGGCGAAGTCCTTGAGGATCGCCTTGAGGATCTCGCTGATGCTCAAGGTGCAGCCTTGCTGCGGCAGGTCGCGGCACAGCTCCGGCGCCAGCAGCACCGCGCGATAGTTGATGGGCTGGCTGGTATAGAAACTGTGGGCGGTATAGGGCGGCACCCAGACCGCGTACTGGGGCGGCGACATGAAGCGCTGGCCGGCGATCTCCATGTGCATCACGCCATGGGCCGAATACTCCAGGCAACCCCAGGGATGGCGGTGCTCCAGGGCATGGCTGTGGGCGGCGAAGTCGGCATAGCGGAAGTACACCGGCGCGGGCAGGCCATGGAAGTCCAGCAGGTCGATGTGTTTTTTGCTCATGCTGTCCGGATGCAGGGGCGGGTTGTCCGGTTCGCAGTATAGGCGTTGATCCGGACAGGAGGATAATCAGCCCTCATTCACTTCTCTGGCTGTCTCCATGCAATACGCTTATCCATTACTGGCCGTCTTCATCTGGGCCGGCAATACCGTGGTCAACAAACTCGCTGTGGGGGCGATCTTCCCTGCGGAGATCGGTTTCTATCGCTGGCTGCTGGCGGGCCTGTTGTTCACCCCGTTCATGCTCGGGCCGGTGCGCCGCCACTGGCCGGTGATCCGCCCGAACCTTGGCCGGATCTTCGTCCTCGGCGTACTGGGCATGGCGGTGTACCAGAGCCTGGCCTACTTCGCCGCCATCCAGACCTCGGCCACCAACATGGGCATCATCCTTTCCCTGATGCCACTGATGTCCCTGGCCATGGCCATCGCGGTGCTGGGCCAGCGCCTGACCGCCGGGGCGCTGGTCGGCGCGGTGCTGTCCTTCGCCGGGGTGCTGGTGGTGGTGTCCTCGGGCAGCCTGGCCAGCTTGCTGCAGCACGGGGTCAACCTGGGCGACGCGATGATGCTGGTGGCCACCCTGGCCTATGCGGTGTACAGCACCCTGCTGAAGAAATGGCAGCTGCGCCTGCCACCCCTGGTGCTGCTGTACTTGCAGGTACTGGTCGCGGTGCTGGTGCTGCTGCCGTTGTTCCTGGCATCGCCGAAAGTGGGCCCGACCCTGCAGAACATCCCGCTGGTGCTCTACGCCTGCCTGCTGGCCTCGATGCTCGCGCCACTGGCCTGGATGCAAGCCGTGGTACGCCTGGGGCCGAGCCGGACCACGCTGTTCTTCAACCTGCTGCCATTGGTCACCGCGCTGATCGCCGCCGTGGTGCTGCGCGAGCAACTGGCCTGGTTCCACCTGGTGGGCGGCGTCCTGACCCTGGGCGGCGTGGTGCTGTCCGAACGCTGGACCCAGGAGCTGGGCTCGCGCCTGCGTGCGGCCTGAAGAACCACCGGTTCAAAGCCCGGCCGCCTTCAGCCGCCGGGCATGCTCGACGAACAGGCGGATCGGCTCGGCGCCCTTGCCCACCAGCCCCAGGGACTGGTTGACGATATCGAAGTGATCCAGGGGATAGTCGTCGCCGATGACCATCCCCAGGTGCGAGCTGTAGCGGCCCACCATGCCGTCGCACTGCCCAGCCTCGCGCACGAAGGTCCGGGCGAACAACCGGCAACTGCGGCTCGAGCCGTCCATCAAGTTCCCGCCACGATTGGTCTTGCCCGGCTGCAAGGTGCCGGACCAGGAGTAGTAGCGCACGCCGGCGACCTCTTCCGCGCCCTGCCCGCCCCAGGTCGCCGGCAGGCCCTGTGGATACTGGCGGTTGAACAGGGCCACGCCCTCGCTGGTCAACGACTGGTGCGAGGCATGGATGTCCGAAGGCAGCTTCGGCCCGCGATAGCCGGTCTCCAGCAGCGTCATCAGCGCCGAGAGCCCACGCAGCAGCAGGCTCAGCATGCGTCCGCGCCAGCTATGGGCCGGGGAATGCCGCTGCAGGTAGTCCGCCAGCTCGGAACCATGGTTGGGACCCGCCACCGACGTCACCGAAGCCACCAGGTCGGCCCGCCGGGCCGCTGCGTAGCGTGCCGTGAGCGCGCCCTGGCTATGGCCGATCAGGTTGACCCGGGCGGCGCCGGTCTGCTCCAGGATCTGCTGGATCTGCGTCAGCAGTTGTTCGCCGCGCACCTCGCTGGAGTTGAGCGGCGAGACCTGTACCGCAAACACCTGGGCGCCACCCTGGCGCAAGGCCGGGATGATCCCGTACCAATAGGGATAGAGCAGCAGGCGGACAAAACCGAGCATGCCGGGCACCAGGACCAGGGGATAACGGGTGGCAAGCTCTTGGGACATGGGGACATCCTTGTACGGAGACGGTGGCCTGGCTGAAAGCTAGACCATAACCAAGGCCGTGGTCAGTCTTTGTGACCGTTTGGCGACTGCCCCATGACAAGCCCTCACGCGCCCTGCTTGAGCCCCACTACCCCCGCCAGGATCAACCCTACCGACACCAGCTTGAGCGGCGTCAGGCTCTCGCCCAGCAAGGCGAACCCCAGCAGCACCGTGCCCAGGGAGCCGATGGCGGTCCAGATCGGATACGCCACGCTGACCGGCAGTTCGCGCAGGGCCAGGGTCAGGAAGTAGACCCCGCCCAGTGCCGCCACCAGGGTCAGCAGCGACGGCCAGGGCCGGGTGAAACCTTCGGCGTACTTCATGCCCATAGCGAACGCCACCTCGAAGGCCGCAGCCAGCAACAACAATCCCCAGGCCATGGGCATACCTCAGAAGCGCCGGGCCAGGGCCAGCAATTGCTGTTCGGCCTGGGCGCAGGATTGCTGGAATCGCTCGGGCACCGACTCTTCGCCTTCGGCCGCGATCACCGTGACGTCGTCGATGCCCATGAAGCCCAGGGCGGTACGCAGCCAGCGGTCGGCGTGGTTCATCGCCTCGTGCTCGCCACCCGGGCCGAAACCGCCGCCGCCACGGCTGGTGATGACCAGCACCTTCTTGCCCAGTACCAGCGGCTGGTAGTGGGCCACGCCGTTGTCCAGCTGGGTGTCGAAGGTCAGCCCCAGGCGCACGATATGGTCGACCCAGGCCTTGATGCCACTGGGCACGCTGAAATTGTGCATGGGCGCCGAGATCACCAGGCGCTGGTGCTCGAACAGCTCGCCGACCAACTCATCGCTCAGGGCCAGGTCGGCCTGCATCGACAGCGGGCGGGCCTCGGGTTGTGGATAGAACGCCGCGGCGATGAAGGCTTCGCTGACATGGGGAATGGCCCCGCGCCCGACTTCCCGGCGGGTCAACGAACCTTGGGGGTTGGCCGCTTGCCAGGCCTGCAGGAATACCTCGGCCAGGCGCCGGCTGTGGGATCGCTCGCCTCGGGGACTGCCATGGACTACAAGAACTTTACTCATCTGAACTTCCTCATGCGCTAGAACCTGGACGGCCTTGAATGCCTATCGATTTCGCGCTAAAGCTAGAGCCAGCGGCATTCGCCAACAAACGAATTAAAATCCATTCAGATGAATTCAACTCAGCCATGGAGAGCTCTATGTTTGCCCACCTGCCTCTCACCGCCCTGCGGACCTTCGAGTCTGCCGCGCGCTTGCTGAGCTTCAAGGAGGCGGCCGACGACCTGTCGGTGACGCCCACGGCAGTGTCCCATCAGATCCGCAGCCTGGAGCACTGGCTGGGCGTGCCCTTGTTCGAACGCCTGCCACGCCAGGTGCGCCTCACCGAAGCCGGCGATCGCTTGTTCCACAGCCTGCATGGCGCCCTGCTGGATGTGGCGCAGAGCGTCGCCACCCTGCGCCCGGCTCCGGACAACGGGCAGTTGACGGTGTCCACCACGGCCGCCTTCGCCGCCCTGTGGCTGGTGCCGCGCCTGGGTCGCTTCTACGCCCAGCATCCAGGCATCAACCTGCGCCTGGACACCCAGTGCGAGGTGGTGGACCTGCAACAGGATGCCAGCATCGACGTGGCCATCCGCTATAGCCAGGACGGCTACCTGAATTTGCACGGCCTGTGCCTGTTCGATGAACGCTTCGCGGTCTATGGCTCGCCGCAACAAGTGGCGCTGGCCGGGCAACAACGGCCGGCGCTGATCAGCGTGCACTGGCGCAGCTCCACGCTGTATGCCGATGGCTGGCAGGCCTGGTGTGCCCAGGCCGGGGAAAACTGGCTCGAGGGCCAGCCGCAGGTACGCTCCTACGACGAAGAGCAGTACGCCCTGCAAGCGGCCATCGCTGGCCAGGGCCTGGTGCTGGCCAGCAATATCCTGGTATCGCAGAGCGTGGCCAGCGGTCTGTTGCAGGCCTACCGCCCGGACATCCATGTGGGCGGCGCCGGCTATTGCGCGTTGTGCGTGCCCGGGCGCGAGCGCCATCCACCGGTGCGGGTATTCCTCCAGTGGTTGCAGCAGGAAGCGCTGCTGGCCGGGCACCCGTTGCTGGGTCGCAGCTGAAGCCTGGCCGTCGCGGCACATCCGATCAAACTTTTTGCCGCTCCCACGACTCACACCCTAGGTAGCGACCAGGCCCGCAGAGCCCGGCGCAAGACGGATTAGCCCCCTAGGAGAAACCAAGATGAGCCAGATGCATTTGTCCGATGTGAACAGCCTGCGCGAACGGGCCCGCAGCCACGTGGAGAACGGCGCCGTGACCGCCGGCTACAACGCCGATCGCGAGGAAGTGCTGCGCCTGCTCAATGAAGCCCTGGCCACCGAGCTGGTCTGCGTGCTGCGCTACAAGCGCCACTACTTCATGGCCAACGGGCTCAAGGCCAGCGTGGCCGCCGACGAGTTCCTCGAACACGCCACCCAGGAAGCCGAGCATGCCGACAAGCTGGCCGAGCGCATCGTCCAGCTGGGTGGCGAACCGGAATTCAACCCCGACCTGCTGTCGGCCAGGTCCCATGCCCAATACGTGGCCGGCAGTAGCTTGAAGGAAATGGTCTACGAGGACCTGGTGGCCGAGCGGATCGCCATCGACAGCTACCGCGAGATCATCCAGTACATCGGCGACAAGGACCCGACCACCCGCCGCCTGTTCGAAGAGATCCTGGCCCAGGAAGAAGAGCACGCCGACGACATGGCGGACATCCTCCAAGACCTGTAGCGCCTGCCCGGCCCGCCCCTGGATGCAGGAGCGGGCCGGCCCCTCTCAGTCCCTGTCTTACTTGCCCGGCTTGACCGTCGCCGGCGCCTTGCCCGCACGCATCTGCTGCAACAGTGGCGCGCACTGGTTGGGTTCGTCGTTGCTCGGCGCCACCAACGCCAGGAGCCCTGCCGCCGGACCGGCGATCACCCCCAGCGCCACCATTCCCGCTCCACGCAATACCAGCGGCACGGCCTTGACCCCGGCGCTGGGCTGGATGAACTTGCCCTGCACATAGAGGGGCGAGCGCAGGGAGAACAGGCGCAGGCCCTTGGACTCGGGGGTGATGGTCAAATCCAGCTGCTCGGTGGCCATGTTGGCGGTGCCATCGACATAGATGATGGCGTTCTCGGTATCGAAGACGAACAGGCGCGAAGTGGCGAGGCCAGTCTTGATGCCGAAGTCGGCGGCGGCGCAGTTGATCTTCACATCCTTGTCGCCGAACAACTTGCCCACCACATAGTTGCCGACGTTGAGCCCGGCGATCTCCATCAGCCCGCGGCTGATGGCGCCATCGTTGATCAGCATCTTCAGGTCGCCGTTGGCGCTGCCCAGCAGGGCCGCCACCGAGTTGCCGCGCCCCGAAAGATCGGCATCGCCGTTGAGCTCGCCGAAGCTGGTCTTCATGGGCTCGAAGGTGGGGAACAGTTGCTTGAGCTTGAAGTTGCGCGCGGTCAGCCGGGCCCGGCCTTCCATGGGCGCGGTGTGGCCATTGAGGCGTACCTGGGCATCGAGCTTGCCGCCGGCCACGCCGAAGCGCAGGGGTTCCAGGCTGAGCTGGCCGTCGTTGAGCACCAGGTGGGTATAGAGATCGGTGAACGGCAGGTCGGAGCTGTGGACGATACGCTTGCCGGTGAACTCGACGTCGGCGTCCATATCGCGCCAGCGCTCGGTGCGAAACTCCTCCACCGGCAACACCTTGTCCGCCGGTTGCTTGCTCTCGCCGCCCCGGGCCTTCTGCTTGGCATTGGAGTCGGCGCCGATCAGCGGCCCCAGGTCGCGGAACAGGAGCTGGTTGGAAACCAGCGCCCCGCTGAGCTTGGGCCGGGGTTGGCTGGCCACGTAGGTCAGGTTGCCGTGGATGTCGCTGTCGCCGATCTTGCCGTTGAAATCCTTGTAGCTGAACGTCGCGCCGGCCGGGTCGTGCAGCTTGGCGCTCAGGTGGCCATCGGTGGAGTACGGCGGGGAATCGGGCAGGGTCACCCCGGTCAATGGATAGAGGTTGCCCAGGCTAGTGCCCGCCAGCTTCAGGCGCAGGTCCAGGGCGCCCAGGTTCAGTGGATCGGTGAGGCTGCCGCGCAGCTCGATGCGCGAGTCGCCAATCTGCGCCTGGGCCTGGAGCGGGAACGGCCTGCTGCTGTCCTTGAGGGCCAGCAGGCCGCCGATCTTGCCGGTGCCAGCGAGCTTCTGCCCGTGGTACTGGCCCTTGACCTTGAGGGCGAAGGCATAGGCCTGGGGTTCGGCGCCTTGCTCGGCGGCTTTCTTCGCCTCGCTCTGGCCAACGATGTCACTGAACGGAATTGGCTGGCCGAGCAGTTCCACCAAAAGGTCCAGGCGGGTCTTGAGGCTCTGGTCGTCCAGGGTCACGTGGCCCTTGTCGAAGCCGATGGCGCCGATGTCCACCGTCCAGCTGGATGGCTCGGCATCGGGGTCCGCGGGATCGAAGGTGAAGGTCCAGTTGGCACGGCCGTCGGCCAACCGCTGCAAGGCCGCCTCGGGTTCGGTGAGGTCGATGCGCGGGATGCTCACCTGCCGCGCCAGCAGCGCCAGGGGCGAGATCCGCAGTTCGACCCGCTTGAGGCCGACCATCTGCGGTGCCTTGGACCAGTCCGGGTTGCCCAGGGTCAGGTCCTCGGCCACCACATGGGGCCAAGGCACCCAGGCCCGCCAGCCACCCTCGTCGGGCTCGCGCCGCCAGGCCACCGACAAGTCGCCATTGATCGCGAACGGCCGGTGCAATTCCTCGGACACCTTGGCATTGAGGGCCGGCTTGATCCGGTTCCAGTCGAAAAAGGCCACCACCAGCACCAGTAGGGCCAGCAACAGGACCAGGCCGGTGAAGGTCCAGGCGAGGATTTTACGAGTGCGCGTCATGGCACGAGGCTCCTTGAGACAACTGAGCGCCGAACCACGACGCATCGATGAAGAACCGGGGCAAAACCACCGGCATTGGAACTACGACTGACAAAGTCCCCACAGGTTTGATCGGCGACGCCGACCTGGGGGGAAAAGCGGTCATTGCTGACCACTTGGACAGCCATGTGTTACCGCTCATGGCCCCTCCCTGGAGCATGGGTGAGTCGAAACTACCCACCCCGGTGCACGACCCTGCAAGCGGAGAAGCCCGGGCTAGAGCCTCGCGGCAAACAATCAATTCTGTTGATTATCATCATTGTGTTTATGAACTTTTATATCGATTTTGTGGCGGTAACATTAGCTCCGTACCCAGTTTTTCGCCCTCCCAAGGAGCACCCCCTATCATGAAACGCCACATCCTCTTGAGCCTGACCTTATCCATCCTGGCCGCCAACGCCTTCGCCCTGCCCGCCGCCGAACAGGCCACTCCACAGGTCCAGGCCAGCCATAGCAGCGTGTTCACCCAGACCCTGGCCGAAGGTGGTTCGGATCGCCTGATCGAACGCAACAAGGTCGCCGCCGATGGCTATGATCGCACCCCACAAGGCCAGAGCGTTGCCGAAGATGGCTACGACCGTACTCCACAAGGTCAAAACGTAGCCGAAGGCGGCCGTGATCGCCTGGAAGAGAAAGGCCTGGTCGAAGATGGCTACAGCCGCACTCCACAAGGCCAGACCGTTGCCGAAGGTGGCCGCGATCGCCTGGAAGAGAAAGGCCTGGTCGAAGATGGCTACAGCCGCACCCCACAAGGCCAGACCGTTGCCGAAGGTGGCCGCGATCGCCTGGAAGAGAAAGGCCTGGTCGAAGATGGCTACAGCCGTACCCCACAAGGCCAGACCGTTGCCGAAGGCGGTGCCGATCGCCTGGCCGAACGTCATCAAGCTGCGAGCTGAGGCCATGCTGGCCCAGAAAAAAGCCCGGTCCCTGGATCGGGCTTTTGACTTTCCAGCGCAGCAATCCCATCCCCGGCCTACCCAGGCCTGACGCCAGTTCGACTCAGGCAAAGTTGATTTGCTAGAGTGCCCCGCTCTCCCAAGCGAAGAATTCCCTTCCAGATGCTGCCCCGCGCCGAACAGAAGCAACAGACCCGCAACGCCCTGATGGATGCCGCCCGGCACCTGATGGAGGGTGGTCGTGGTTTTGGCAGCCTGAGCCTGCGGGAAGTGGCCAAGGCCGCCGGCATCGTCCCCACTGGTTTCTACCGGCATTTCAGCGACATGGACCAGCTTGGCCTGGAGCTGGTCAGCGAAGTGGGCCAGACCTTTCGCGAAACCATCCGCCTGGTCCGCCATAACGAATTCGTCATGGGCGGCATCATCGACGCGTCGGTGCGCATCTTCCTCGATGTGGTGGAAGCCAAGCGCGTGCAGTTCCTGTTTCTCGCTCGCGAGCAGTACGGCGGCTCGCTGCCGGTACGCCAAGCCATCGCCAGCCTGCGGGAAAACATCAGCTCGGACCTGGCCGCCGACCTGGCGCTGATGCCCAAGCTGCAGCACCTCGATGTGGCCGACCTCAGCGTCATGGCCGACCTGGTGGTCAAGAGCGTGTTCGCCACCTTGCCGGACATCATCGATCCACCGGTCCAGGCCTTGCCCGAACACCTCACGCCCCAGGCGAAGATGACCCAGCAGCTGCGCTTCATCTTCATCGGGCTCAAGCACTGGAACGGCTTGGGCAGTACCGAATAATTCCCCCCACCACTGCGCCAGATCTCCCCCGCCCTGCTCTGGAGCAGGCCTTTGCGCCTGCCCGTCAAACAGGCACCGGATTGCGGCAAAAACATTTGCAGCGCACCAAGCCAGTGCTATAAATCAGCTCGGCGCAGCAATTTGTAACAAGATGAAACAAGGTTTTGCCCCTTTTCCAGGCGCAGTACCAGGGGTTTTCCTTTCCTTCGAGCGATTGGCAAGGCCCTTGCTCAGGCTTGTGCATCGTTCATAGCTGGAAGCTTTCCGATGCTGGTGATCCATCGCCGAACCACCCCCCAGGCCTCCTGGTCCGCTGAACTGCACCTGACCTATGAAGCGCGCAGCAAGAGCCGCCTGCGCTGCTTCAGCGTCGAGGGCGAGGACGTCGGCCTGTTCCTGGAACGTGGCCAGCCACCGCTACATGATGGTGAGTTCCTGGTCGCCGAGGACGGGCGCATCGTCAGGGTCTGCGCCCGCGCCGAGACCCTGCTGCATGTCACCTGTGGCAATGCCCTGGAACTGACCCGCGCGGCCTATCACCTGGGCAACCGCCACGTGGCCTTGCAAGTGGGCGATGGCTGGCTGCGGTTGCTGGACGACTACGTGCTCAAGGCCATGCTCGAACAACTGGGGGCCAGCGCCAGTGTCATCGAGGCGCCATTCCAGCCCGAGCATGGCGCCTATGGGGGCGGACACCATCACTCCCATCACGGCGATGCGGACTTCAACTACCCGCCACGCCTGCACCAGTTCGGCGCTCGCCCGTGAACCCGGCCTGGGCCCTGTTGCGCCTGGCCAGTCCGCAACTGCCCATCGGTGGCTACAGCTACTCCCAGGGCCTGGAGATGGCGGTGGAACAACAGCGGGTGCATGACCCTGACAGCGCCCGGCGCTGGATCGGCGATCAGTTGCTGCTCAACCTGGCGCGCTTCGAGGCCCCGCTGCTCTGGGGCCATTGCCTGGCCGCAGCGGAGCAGGACTGGCAGCGCCTGCACCAGCTCGGTGAAGAGCATCGGGCCAGTCGTGAAACCCGCGAGCTGTACCTGGAGAGCCGGCAAATGGGCTACTCCCTCAAGCAACTGCTCGAAGGCCTGCCGGAACTGGACGCCGGCGCCCGACAAATGCTGGCGCGACAGGACGAACCGCACCTGGCCCTGGGCTGGGCCCTGGCCGCCCGTGCTTGGCAAATCGCCCCGCGCGATGCCCTGGCCGCCTGGCTTTGGAGCTGGCTGGAGAACCAGATGGCAGTGCTGATGAAGACCCTGCCCCTGGGCCAGCAGGCCGCCCAGCGCCTGACCAGCGACCTGCTGCCACTGCTGCAACAGGCCCAGCAGCAGGCCACCGCACTTGATCCCCAACACTACGGCAGCGCCGCCTTCGGCCTGTCCCTGGCGAGCATGGCCCATGAGCGCCAGTACAGCCGCCTGTTTCGTTCCTGAGGGCCCGTCATTTTGGAGAAACACATGAATACACAACCCTTGCGCGTCGGTATCGGAGGCCCGGTGGGCTCCGGCAAGACCGCCCTGACCCTGGCCCTGTGCCTGGCCCTGCGCGAGCGCTACAACCTGGCGGTGGTGACCAACGATATCTATACCCGCGAGGACGCCGATTTCCTGGTGCGCAACCAGGCCCTGGCCCCGGAGCGCATCATCGGCGTGGAAACCGGCGGCTGCCCGCACACCGCCATTCGCGAAGACGCCTCGATCAACCTGGAGGCCGTGGATCAGCTGAACCGCCGCTTCCCGGGGCTGGACCTGATCCTGGTGGAGTCCGGCGGCGACAACCTGTCCGCTACCTTCAGCCCGGAACTCTCGGACCTGACCATCTACGTGATCGATGTCTCGGCCGGCGACAAGCTGCCACGCAAGGGTGGCCCCGGCATCTGCAAATCCGACCTGCTGGTGATCAACAAGATCGACCTGGCGCCGCTGGTCGGCGCCTCCCTGGACCTGATGAACAGCGACACCCAGCGCATGCGTGGCGGCAAGCCGTTCGTCTTCAGCAACCAGAAAACCGGCCAGGGCCTGGCGGACATCATCGCCTTCATCGAACGCCAGGGCCTGCTGAGCGCAGCCTGAACCCAACCTCGACCCTCGAAAAGGACAGCGATCCATGACCTTCCAACGCATCCTCGGGGCCCTGGCCCTGCTGCTGGCTCCCACCCTGGCCCTGGCCCACCCCGGCCATGGCGACAACGGCCTGGTGGCCGGCATCGGTCATCCGCTCGGCGGCCTCGACCATCTGCTGGCGATGGTCGCGGTAGGCCTGTGGGCCGCCCAGCAACAAGACGTGGCGCGCTGGGCGCTGCCCTGCACCTTCGTCGGCACCATGTTGCTGGGCGGGCTGCTGGGTTTCACCGGCCTGCAACTGCCAGCCCTGGAAAGCGGCATCGCCGCCTCGGTCCTGGCCCTGGGCCTGGCGGTCGCGCTGGCAGTACGCCCGCCGCTGGCCCTGGCCATGGCGGCCACGGCCTTGTTCGCCCTGTTCCACGGCGTGGCCCATGGCCTGGAACTGCCGGAGATGTCCAGCCCCTGGGCCTATGCCGCAGGTTTCGTGGCCGCCACCGCGGCCCTGCATGCCGCAGGGTACGCCCTGGTGCGAGCGCTACCGCGGACCGCCGCGCCCCTGGTGCGCATGGCCGGCGCGGCCTCTGCCGCCGCCGGCGTGTGGCTGCTCGCCGGTTGAAACCCTCAGGTCGCAGCCGCCGCGGTGGCTGCGACGCAGGGCCAATCGGCACGGCCTTCTCTGCTAACATGTCGCGCATTCAAACCTGCCGTTAGAAGACGCCAGCCAATGCTCGATGTATCCCGCCCTACCCCCTCGCCAGTCGCCAATGCTGTGTTCCAGGCCGTGCAGCAGCATTTTCACAAGGTGATCGTGCCCCTGTGGCAAGGGCCGGGCTGGAACCCGCAACTGGCGCTGCCCTACGAGGCGCTGGACACCGAGCACCAGCCCCTGCCGCCGCAGCGCTATCGGGCCATGGCCTGCGCCCGACAGTTGTACGTGTTTTCCCAACTGATCGGCGAGGCCAGCGCGCCCTTCGCCGCGGAGCGCGCCGCAGCACTGTTCCGCTCGCTGCAACGGCATTTCCACGATGCCGAGCACGGCGGCTGGTTCTACAGCATCGACCCCGAAGGCGCGCCGCTGGACCGGCGCAAGGACCTCTACACCCACGCGTTCATCGTCTTCGCCTGCGCCCACTACTGGGCCAAGGTCCGCGAACCGCTGGTGGAGTCGACACTCAATGCCGCCCTGGAAGTGGTGGCCCAGCGTTTCGCCCAGGGCGAGGGGCTCTACGAAGCCAGCCTGGGCGAGGATTGGTCCTTGCTGGGCAGCGGTCCGTTGCAGAACCCCTCGATGCACCTGGCCGAGGCCTTCCTCGCCACCCTCGCGGCCCGTGACGATGCCTCGGTGGAGGCGGCCTTGCTCGAGTTGTGCCAGGCCATGCAGCAGCACTTCATCGAGCCACAGCAGGGCGTGATGATGGAGAAGCCCCTGGGGGCTGTGGATAACTGGTTCGAGCCAGGACACCAGTTCGAGTGGTATTTCCTCCTCGCCTCCTCGCCCCTGCTGCGCCAGGGGCCGCTGCACGCCTGCCTGGAACGAGCCTTCGCCCTCAGCGAACGGCTGGGGGTCGATCCCCAGAGCGGCGCGGTGTGCGCGATGCTCGAACTGCCCCCCCAGGCCAGCCCCAGGGATGCCACCCAGCGTATCTGGGCCCAGGCCGAATACCTGCGCGCGCTGACCTTGCGCACCGATGGCCAGGCCTTCCTGGAGCGCCAGCTCCAGGCGCTGCAAGGCAACTTCCTGCATGCCGGCGGCTGGTACGAATGCCTGGACGCCAATGGCGCGGTCAGCCGCCAGGACATGCCTTCGACCACGCCTTATCACCTGGCCACCTGTTATCAGGCCCTGGCTGGCTACTTCGGCTGAAACGCCTGGCCGGCCCACAGGCCGGTCAGGCGATCCACTTGCGATCGCCGGTGAAGCTGATGGTCAGCCAGCGTGCGGCATCGGCTCCGCCCAACTGGCGGGAAATGTCCTCGCGCAAGCGGTCCAGGGTCGCGACATCCTGTAGCGGATAGTCGGCCGGCAGCACCACGTGGATCTCGATGAAACGCGCCCGGCCGTGCTTTTGCACATAGCTGACATAGTCCTGGAAACCATGGGTGGCCTTGGCTTGTTCCATCACTGTGCGCACGGTCTCGTCCAACTGGTCGGGAGCGATGCCCAGCACCTCGCGCAAGGCCGGGCGCAAGATCTTCAGGGCCGGCGCCAGCATGCTCAGGGCCAGGGCGATCAGGATCAGCGGGTCGACATACACCGCCCACTGGTCATGGCCGTAGTGCTTGAGCAACAAGGCGCAGAGGAAGCTCACCAGCAGGCCCACCGACAGCATGGCGTCCACCAGCCAGCTGATGTTGTCGAACTGGATCAGCGACGACTTGAGCTTGCGGTTGCGATGGCGCACGTAGAAGAAGTAGGCGAACTCCACCACGGTGAACACTGCGGCGTAGACGATCACCAGCCCAAGCTCGATCTCCCGGCCTCCATTGATGATGCCGAACACACCGTTGAGAAAGGCGTAGATGGCGATCAGCAGCAGGAAGCTGCCCTCGATCAACAGCACCATGGGTTCCAGGTGCCAGAAGCCGAACTGGAAGCGCTGGTTGCCCGGCTTGGTGATCAGCCTGGCGGTGATCAGCATCAGCACCTTGATGAAGGTGGCGATCAGGGAAAAGAAACCATCGAACAGGATGGATTGGGCGCCAGAAACAAAACCTGTGGCGATACCGGCGATCGCCACGGCGAACATCAGTACGGTCGATTGCTTGAGCAGAGCCTGCTCACCTCGGTTACTCACGATTCCTCCCACGGAACTTGGAAAACACCGCCTCGATAACAGCGGCAGTACAAATTTAGGGGAGGAATTCTAGCGTGCCTCGGCTTCGGCCAGCTGAAACGAATCAGCTTATATATTTCCGCGTGCGTCCGACCTCACTGCGAGGCTGTGGATAACGGCTGTCGCTGGGCATGATCATGGGCGCCGTGCAAGGTCCTGCGGACCTTGGCGCAGCCTCGCCAGCTCAGCAGCGGCAAAAGTACCGCGCACTGCCAGCGAAGCTGCACCCTGGCAGGTCAGGCCTTGGCGCGGTCGATGGCGAAACCGGCCCAGGACTGGCTGACCGGCATCAGTTCCAGGCTGTTGATGTTGACGTGGGCCGGAGTATTCATGACCCAGAAGATGGTCTCGGCGATGTCCTCGGGCTGGATCGGCTCGGCGCCGGCGTAGGTGGCGTCATAACGGGCCTGGTCACCGCCAAAGCGCACCAGCGAGAACTCGCTTTCGCACAGGCCCGGCTCGATGTTGGTCACCCGTACCCCGGTGCCCTGCAGGTCGCAGCGCAGGTTCAGGGAGAACTGCTTGACGAAGGCCTTGGTGCCGCCATACACGTGGCTGCCAGGGTATGGGTAGTTCCCAGCGACGGAGCCCAGGTTGACGATCCCGGCACCACGGCCATGGGCGATCAGCCGCGGCAGCAGTAGGCGGGTGCTGTACATCAGGCCCTTGATGTTGGTATCGACCATGGTGTCCCAGTCGTCCAGGTCGCACTTGGGCGCAGGGTCCGCCCCCAGGGCCAGGCCGGCGTTGTTGATCAGGCCGCGCAGCTTGGCGAACGTCGGCGGCAGGTTGTCGATGGCCTGTTCCATGGCCTTGCGGTCTCGCACGTCCAGCACCAGGCCATGGACTTCGGTCTGCTTGGAGAGCTCCGCGCGCAAGGCATCGAGGCGCTCCTGGCGGCGACCGGTCAGTACCAGCGACCAGCCGGCCTCGGCAAAGCGCCGGGCACAGGCCTCGCCGAAACCGGAAGTCGCGCCTGTGATGAACAGAGTGGAAGTCATGGTGTTCTCCTTGCTGGGGGCGGGCCGCCATTTCAATAAAAAAACGTTTCGCAGCATGCCCGGCCCGGCTTCGGGCGGCAACTGGCCCTGTATCCAGGAAGCTTCATGGCCACAGCGCCCGCAGTCGCTGTGGATATCCACAGGATGCTGTACAAAAAACAACCACTAGGCGCAAATCCAGGCCCTGCGTGGCCTGTAGCCAGGTGCGCGCACCTTATCCACAGGGCGGTCCACAGTCTTTGGGGGCAACTGGCAAATACTCCAGGCCACGATTCACAAGGCCTGCGCGGGCACAGGCAAAGTTTTTCCCTTGACCTGGGCCGGCCGTCCGTGCCGCCGCAGCCTGAAAAGATGACCGAACGGTCAAACAATAGAAGGCCAGAGGCCAGTAACCACGCCGCCCCGGGAGTTCTTTCCAGAGTTTAGCCACAGACTTATCCACAGGCTTGTACAGGGCTTCGCCCACCGCCTGCTGCGACAATAAAAAGGTTGACAAAGCCGTCCTGAAGATCGCCAAAAGCCGCTGATCAAAAAACCAACGATTGCTTGCAAGCCACGTCCTGCAAGGCTTTCAGCCAGCTACTCCCACGTTACCCACAGCCCGCTCCACAACAAACGGGGACAACTCAAAACGGTGAAAAAACAACCGTTTGCGGCATCTTCATGCGGCGTTCCGGCAACTTGCTCAAGAGGTTTTCCACAATTGTCGGACGCAAATCAGCGCCCTCCTCACGGCCAGCCCCGGAAAACAGGCTGAACCTGCGGGTGTGGATAAAAAAGGCCCCGCCGGCGCGAACCGGCAGGGCCTTTTCATCCACAGCCGGTCAGTGGCCGCCCAGGTAGGCGTTACGCACCTCCTCGTTGACCAGCAGTTCCTTGCCGCTGCCGCTGAGGCGGATCTCGCCGTTGACCATCACGTAGGCGCGGTCGGACAGCTTGAGCGCATGGTTGGCATTCTGCTCCACCAGGAAGATGGTCATGCCACTGGCCGCCAGCTCCCGCAGGGTGGCGAAGATCTGCTTCACCACGATCGGCGCCAGGCCCAGGCTCGGTTCATCCAGCAACAGCAACTTGGGCCGGCTCATCAAGGCCCGGGCGATGGCCAGCATCTGCTGCTCGCCGCCGGACATGGTCATGGCGCGCTGGTTGCGCCGCTCCTTGAGCCTGGGGAACAACTCGAACATGCGCTGCATGTCCTCGCTCGCGTACTTGTCGCCGATGGGAATGGTGCCCATCAGCAGGTTTTCCTCCACGGTCATGTCGGGGAACACCCGGCGCCCTTCAGGGGACTGGGCGATGCCGTTGGACGCGATGTAGTGGGACGACTTGCGGGTGATGTCCACACCGCGGTACAGAATCTGCCCGGACTCGGCCCGGGGCTGGCCGAAGATCGACATCAAGAGGGTCGACTTGCCAGCGCCGTTGGAGCCGATCAGGCTCACGGTTTCCCCTTCGTCGATGTGCAGCGAGACCTTCTTCAAGGCCTGGATCGGCCCGTAGTACACATCCAGGTCCTTGAGCTCGAGGATAGGTTGAGTCATGCCAGTTCCTCTTCGTCGGCACCCAGGTAGGCGGCGATCACCTTCGGATCGTTGCGGATCGCCTCCGGCCCGCCTTCAGCGATCACGTTGCCGTGGTCCAGTACCACGATATGGTCGGAAATGCTCATCACCATGCCCATGTCGTGCTCGATCAACACCACGGTCAGGTCATGTTCGTCGCGCAGCAACCGGATCATCGCGCTCAGCGCCTCGGTTTCCTGGGGGTTGAGGCCCGCGGCCGGTTCGTCGAGGCAGATCACCTGCGGCCGCGTGCACATGGCCCGGGCGATCTCCAGGCGCCGCTGCTGGCCGTAGGACAACTCGCCGGCCAGGCGGTTGGCGCAGTCCACCAGGTCCACCACTTCCAGCCAGTAGAAGGCCTGGTCCAGGGCATCGCTTTCCGCCTTGCGATAGCCCCTGGTGTTGAGCACTCCCGCCAGCAGGTTGCGATTGACCCACATGTGCTGGGCCACCAGCAGGTTCTCCACCACCGACATTTCCCGGAACAGGCGGATGTTCTGGAAGGTCCGCGCCAGGCCGGCCCGGTTCACCAGGTGGGTGCCGCCGAACATCTTGTAGTACAGGCGGCTGGAGAAGTTTTTCGGCGACACGAAGTCGCTGGCCCGGAACGGCTCGCCCAACAGCTTGATGACGTTGGTCTGCTGGCCCCGGGTATTGAGTTCGATGCGGCCACCGGATGCCTTGTAGAAACCGGTGAGGCAGTTGAACACCGTGGTCTTGCCGGCACCGTTGGGGCCGATCAGGGCGAAGATCGAGTTGCGCTTGACCTTGAGGCTGACATCGCTGAGGGCCTTGATGCCGCCGAAATGCATCATCAGGTTCTCGACCGAAAGAATGTATTCGCTCATGGTGCGCTCCTTGGGGTCAAAACGCCTTTGCGCGGGGTCACCCCGGTGCGGCTGATGCGGATCAAGCCCCGCGGCCGCCAGATCATCATCAACACCATGAGGATGCCGAACAGCAGCACCCGGTATTCGGAGAAGCTGCGCAGCAGTTCAGGCGCCACGGTGAGCACGAATGCGGCGATCACCACGCCCACGGTGGACCCCATGCCCCCCAGCACCACGATGGCGAGGATCAGCGCCGACTCGAAGAAGGTGAAGGACGACGGGTTGACGAAGCCCTGGTAGCTGGCGAAGAACACCCCGGCCAGGCCCGCGGTGGAGGCACCCAGGGTAAAGGCCGAGAGCTTCACCAGTACATGGTTCAGCCCCATGGCGCGGCAGGCGATCTCGTCCTCGCGCAAGGCTTCCCAGGCCCGGCCCACGGGCATGCGGGTCAGCCGATGCTTGATGTAGAGCACCAGCAGCACCACCAGGAACAGCACGATGTAGATGAACAGGAACTTCAGGTTGGGGTTGTATTCCAGGCCGAAGAACTCATGGAACGGCACTCCACCGTCCTTGGCCTTGCGTCCGAACTCCAGGCCCAGGAAGGTCGGCGACGGCACCGGCATGCCGTTGGGACCACCGGTGAAGGACAGCCAGTTGTTGAGCACCAGGCGGATGATCTCGCCGAACCCGAGGGTCACGATGGCCAGGTAATCGCCATGCATGCGCAACACCGGGAAGCCCAATATGCACCCCGCCAGTGCCGCGGCGATCGCCGCCAGGGGCAGCACCGTCCAGAAGCCCAGGCCCAGGTACTGGTAGCCCAGGGCCAGGCCGTAGGCGCCGATGGCGTAGAACGCCACGTAGCCAAGGTCCAGCAGCCCGGCCAGGCCCACCACGATGTTCAGCCCAAGGCCCAGCAGCACGTAGATCAGGCCGAGGATCACCACGGTCAGCAGGTACTTGTTGGCGAAGAACGGAAAGACGATGGCGATCACGATCAGCGCCGGAATGATCCAGCGCAGCCGCGATTTGTAGTCCGGCGCCAGCACATGCACGCCCGAGCCGCTGCTTTCGAAACCCTGGAGGATCTTCAGCCCGCGCGGGGTCTGCAGGAACAGGCTCAGGGCCAGGCGCCCGGCCATGACGATGGCCACCAGCCAGGCGACCCGGGTCGGTTCCAGGTTGAAACTGTAGCCGTCCAGGACCACGCCCACGATGGGGCCGAACACGATCAGCGAGATCAGCCCGGCGAGCACGGCGTCGACGACGCTCTTCTTGATGTCGATCGGTTTATTGGCAGCAGACATACTTACACCTTCGCCACGAGTGGGCGACCCAGCAGGCCTTGGGGACGGAAGATCAGGATCAGCACCAGCAGCGAGAAGCTGAACACGTCTTTGTAGTCGGAGTTGATCAAGCCGGAGAACAACGACTCGGAGATACCGAGGATGATCCCGCCGAGCATGGCCCCGGGCAGCGAGCCAATGCCGCCGAGCACCGCGGCGGTGAAGGCCTTGATGCCGATGACGAAGCCGGCGTAGAAGTCGAAGGTGCCGTAGTTCATGGTGATCAGCACCCCGGCCAGGGCGGCCATGGCCGCGCCGATGATGAACACGTAGGAGATCACCCGGTCGGTGTTGATCCCCAGGATCGAGGCCATCTTGCGGTCTTGCTGGGTGGCCCGGCACATGCGCCCGAGCTTGGTGTACTTGATGATGTAGGTCAGCAGTGCCATGCCGGCGAAAGCCGCCACCAGGATGAAGATCTTGGTGTAGGTCAGTTGCACGAAGCCACTGCCGATATCCACCTTCCAGGCCCCGGCCAGCAGGGTGGGCACGCCCTGCTGCTTGGCGCCCTGGCTGATCTGCGCGTAGTTCTGCAGGATCAGCGAGATGCCGATGGCGCTGATCAGCGGCGCCAGGCGGGTGGAGTTGCGCAGGGGCTTGTAGGCGACGCGCTCGATGACCCAGCCGTAGATCCCGGTGACCACGATGGTGAAGATCAGGGTGCCGAGGATGAGTAGCGGGAAGGATTCGATGCCGAAGTAGGCCAGCAAGGCCAGGCTGATTGCCGCCAGGTAGGCGGAAATCATGTACACCTCGCCATGGGCGAAGTTGATCATGCCGATGATGCCATAGACCATTGTGTAGCCGATGGCGATCAGACCGTAGACGGACCCGAGGGTCAGTCCGTTGATCAGTTGCTGCAGGAAAATACCATCCATAACGCAATCTCACGGACTTGAGAGACGGCACAGGGCGTCGACGCCGGACAGGGATCACCCATCCGCGCAACACGTCCGTTGTGCAGCTCTACGAGAAAAGGCAAGTACTGCACGAGTACGGACCGATACCAGGGGCCGGTATCGGTCCGTGCGGACTCATGTCACTTCTGTTTTTCCAGCTGGTGGTATTTGCCGTCCTTGTCCCACTGGTAGACCACGTAGTCGGAGACCTTCAGGTCGCCCTTGGCGTCCCAGGTCTTCTCGCCCATCACGGTCTTCACCGGATTGGCCTTGAGCCACTTGGCGGCGTCCTCGCCCTTGTTCGACTTGGCACCATTGAAGCCGGCGGCCAGGGCCTGGATCGAGGCGTAGGCGTACAGGGTGTAGCCCTCGGGCTCGGTGCCGGCCTTGCGGAAGGCGTCCACCACGGCCTTGCTGTCCGGCAGCAGGCGTGGGTCGGCGCCGAAGGTCATGTACACGCCATCGACGTACTGCGGGCCACCGGCGGTGGTCACCAGCTCGTCGGTGACGATACCGTCGTCGGACATGAACTTGACGTCCTTCAGGCCCTGCTCGCGCAGTTGGCGCACCAACGGGCCGGCCTCGGGATGCAGGCCGCCAAAGTACACCACGTCGGCACCGGCGGCGCGGATCTTGGTCACCACGGCACTGAAGTCCTTCTCGCCCCGGGTCAGGCCCTCATACAGCACCGGGGTCACGCCGCGCTTGGTCAACTGCGCCTTGGTGGCGTCGGCCAGGCCCTGGCCGTAGGTGTCCTTGTCGTGCAGCACCACGACCTTCTTGCCCTTGAGCACATCGATGATGTAGTCGCCGGCCACCACGCCTTGCTGGTCGTCACGCCCGCACATGCGGAACATCGCCGACAGGCCGCGCTCGGTGACCTGGGGGTTGGTGGAGCCCGGAGTGATGGCAATCACCCCGGCGTCGCTGTAGACCTCGGAAGCCGGGATGGTCGACGAGGAGCAGAAGTGCCCGACCACGCCGGCCACCTTGTCCTGGTCCACCAGGCGGTTGGCCACGGCGACCGCCTGCTTCGGCTCGCAAGCGTCGTCGCCCTTGACCAGCACGATCTTCTCGCCGTTGACCCCGCCCTTGGCGTTGATTTCGTCAGCCGCTGCCTGTGCACCCTTCATGTACTGCTCGCCAAATGCCGCGTTGGCGCCTGTCATGGGACCCGCTACGCCGATCTTCAGGTCGGCTTGAGCAAACGCAGAAACACCCAGCGCAGTTGCCACTGCGAGGGCCAGGAAGCCTTTCTTGTAAAACGTCTGGGACATGAGGTGATGCTCCAAGGTTTTTTAGTTGGCACTGCGACTTACATCAATGCTCAGAGCAAGCGCCGTGCCAGTGGTTTTTTATTCTTAGAAAAGTCGCTGTCTTATTGTTATTTCGACTGTTTCGAGCCCATTTTCATTGGGCGTGCAACCGTCTAAACCGCGGAAGGTAAAACCCTGTTTTCCAGTGGGCGCAACCCACTCGTGCCATCATTGCAACCGCGACACAATTCAACGTGCAACCCTCTTGTAACAGCCTGCGTCACCGAACTGCACACCCGTGGTGCGCAACTGCTACGAGCCGCACCACTACAGGCTAGTCGCTGCATCGAAAAGCGTCGTCAATGGCTGTGCATTTCCTCATTCAGATAACGATTCGCAGGCATTGGCCGGCGTGGTAGAGGGAGAACCCGGCCTCGTACAGGCAACTGCGCAGGGCCGCGCCAGGCAACGGCTGCATGGGCGCAAAGGGAATCGGCAAGGCCTGCGGGTCGCCATTGCACAGGTAATCGGCGAAAGCCTTGCCGACCACGGTGCCGGTGGTCACCCCGCGGCCGTTGTAACCGGTGACGGCCACCAGCCCCGGGGCCGGTTCGAACAGGCGCATCAGGTGGTCGGGGGTGAAGGCGATGCAGCCGGTCCAGGTGCACTCCCACTCCACGGGCTTGAGGTAGGGGAAGTAATGCTGTTGCACCCGGTCGGCCCAGGCCTTGAGGAACCACAGGGGCTTCTGGTTGCCATTGCCCAGGCTGCCCAGCAGCAAGCGGCCCTCGGCATCCCGGCGGATGCTGCTCAGCACCTGGCGGGTATCCCAGGAACCCTGGCCACCGGGCAGGATCTGCAGGGCAGCCTCTTCGGTCAGCGGCACCGAGGCCACCTGGTAGTAGTAACCCGGGAAGAAATTGCGCCGCAATTCGGTCCAGTCGCCCTCGGTGTAGGCGTTGGAGGCGATCACCACCTGCTCGGCCAGCACCGAGCCCTGGTCGGTCTGCACCGACCAGCGCTGGCCCTGGCGCTCCAGGCGGGTTACCGGCGAATGATCGAACAGCCGGCCGCCCAGGTCGGCCGCGGCCTTGGCCAGGCCGCTGACATAGGCCATGGGGTTGATGGTCCCGGCCCGGCGATCGAGCAAGGCCGCGGCGATCTTCCTGGTCCCGGTGGCGGTTTCACAGGCCGCGCCGGTGAGCAACTCCACCGGCGCGCCCCGACGCTTCCATTGCTGCTCGCGGCTGCGCAGGTCGGCCTCGCCCCGGGCGTTGTGGGCCATGTGCAAGGTGCCTTCGCGGCGCAACTGGCAATCGATGCGGTACTTGTCCACCAGGCTGAACACCAGCGATGGCGCCGCACCGAGCATGCGATTGAGCTGGCTGCCGACTTGTTCGCCGAAGCCGGCCTCGATCTCGTCCGGTGGAATCCACATGCCGGCATTCACCAGGCCGACGTTACGCCCCGAGCCCCCCTGCCCGGCACGCTGGGCCTCCACCACGCAGACCCGCTTGCCCTGCTCCAGCAGATGCACCGCCGCCGACAAGCCGGTGAAGCCGGCGCCGATGATGCAGACATCCGCCGTCTGCTCGCCCCGCAGCGGTGCGTGATCAGGCCTTTGCGGAGTCAATCGTTCCCATAGACATTGTTCTTGTAGTGCCATCGCCAACTCCGAAATCAACCCACATGGACCAACCGCCCCTGGCACGCCTGGCCGGCAGGCGTGCCGCGCGGGGCTCAGTCGAAGGTAATGCCCTGGGCCAGCGGCAGCTCGCGGGAGTAGTTGACGGTGTTGGTCTGGCGACGCATGTAGCCACGCCAGGCATCGGAGCCGGACTCGCGTCCGCCGCCGGTTTCCTTCTCGCCACCGAAGGCACCACCGATTTCCGCACCGCTGGGGCCGATGTTGACGTTGGCGATGCCACAGTCGCTGCCCACCGCCGACATGAAGCGCTCGGCCTCACGCACATCGGTGGTGAAGATGCACGAGGACAGCCCCTGGGGCACGGCGTTGTTCAGGCGCAAGGCCTCATCGAAGTCCTGGTAGCCGATCACATAAAGGATCGGGGCGAAGGTCTCGCTGCACACCACGTCGCTCTGCTCGGGCATTTCCACGATCGCCGGCGACACGTAGTAGGCGTTGGGGTACTGGTCCTGCAACTGGCGCTGGCCGCCGAACACCCGCCCGCCCTCGCTCAGCGCCTGCTCCAGGGCATCCTGCATGGCCTCGAAGCTGTGCTTGTCGATCAGCGGGCCGATCAGGTTGCCTTGCAGCGGATGGCCGATGCGTACCTTGGCATAGGCGGTCTTGAGGCGAGCGACGATCTCTTCCTTCACCGATTCATGGGCGATCAGGCGGCGCAGGGTGGTGCAACGCTGGCCGGCGGTGCCGACGGCGCTGAACAGGATCGCGCGCACGGCCATGTCCAGGTCGGCGCTGGGCCCGAGGATCATGGCGTTGTTGCCACCCAGCTCGAGAATGCTGCGGGCGAAGCGCGCGGCGACCTTGGGCGCCACTTCACGGCCCATGCGGGTGCTGCCGGTGGCGCTGACCAGGGCCACGCGGGGATCGTCCACCAGCGCCGCGCCGGCATCGCGACCGCCGATGATCACCTGGCTCAGGTATTCGGGGGCGTCCTGGAAGTTCTTCAGCACCCGCTCCAGCAAGGCATGGCAGGCCAGGGCGGTCAGCGGAGTCTTTTCCGAGGGTTTCCAGATCACCGGGTTACCGCAGACCAGGGCCAGGGCGGTGTTCCAGGACCAGACCGCCACCGGGAAGTTGAAGGCGCTGATCACCCCCACCACCCCCAGTGGATGCCAGGTTTCGCGCATGTGGTGGCCGGGGCGCTCGGAGGCGATGGTCAGGCCATAGAGCTGGCGCGACAGGCCGACGGCGAAGTCGCAGATGTCGATCATCTCCTGCACTTCCCCCAGGCCTTCCTGGGTGATCTTGCCGGCCTCCCAGGACACCAGCTCGCCGAGGTCGGCCTTGTGCTCGCGCAGCACTTCGCCGAACTGCCGCACCAGCTCGCCACGGCGAGGGGCCGGGACATTGCGCCAGAGGGCGAATGCATGCTCGGCGCGACTGACCTGCTGCTCCACTTCGGCGGCACCCTGCCAGTTCACCGCGGCGATCCGGCTGCCGTCGATGGGCGAATGCACAGGGTGTGCGCCCGACTGGTAGAGGGCCGGGTTCACGCCCAGACGATCAAGCAATGCGGCAACCATGGGTAACTCCTTACAGGTGGCAAGCGAAAGACCAGGACCGCCGTGGCGGTCGTCGAGACCTGTAGTTGTAGCTGGCCGCAGACTTGCCAACAAACGACCTTTAAGCGAGATATCATTCCGTTTATTCATGCTGGGCCGGCATCCAGCACCGATAAGAACAAGGACAAGCCATGCTGAACAAACGCTACCTGCCGTCGATCACGGCCCTGCAGTGCTTCGAGGCCGTGACCCGGCACCTGAGCTTCACCCGCGCGGCCGAGGAGCTGAACCTGACCCAGAGCGCGGTGAGCAAGCAGGTGGCGCAGCTGGAAGAGCTGCTCCAGCACTTGTTGTTCCGCCGCGTGCGCCGGCGCCTGCAGCTGACCCCGGCCGGCGACCTGTACCTGGTGGAAGTGCGCAAGATCCTCACCCAAGTGGAGATGTCCACCCACTACCTGCGCTCCTACGGCGGCGAGACCGAAGTACTGCGGGTCTCCACGCCCTATACCTTCGGCGCCCGCTGGCTGGTGCCAAGGCTCAAGGGCTGGCGCCTGCGCCACCCGCACATCCACCTGGACCTGTGCAACGAACAGGAGCCCGACGAACTGCTCCAGGGCCATAGCGACCTGGCGTTCTACTTCGGCCAGGGCGCGCGCCCCGGCACCGAGAGCCTGAAGCTGTTCAGCGAGGAACTGGTGGCGGTATGCGCCCCCGACAGCCTGCCGGCCGAACCGCTCACCGATCCCCGGCAACTGGCCGACCTGGTGCTGCTGCAAAACGCCTCGCGGCCCCAGGGCTGGCACGAGTGGTTCGAGCAGCAGGGCTACCAGACCGAGCACAGCTACCACGGCCCGCGCTTCGAGACCTTCTACATGTGCATCCGCGCCGCCCAGGTCGGCTGCGGCGTGGCCCTGCTGCCGCGGTTCCTGGTGGAGGAAGAACTGGCCGAGGGCAAGCTGGTGATCGCCTGGGAGTACGCCATGCCCAGCCAGGATGCCTACTACCTGGCCTACCCCGAGCATGCGGCGGAAGTGCCCAAGGTTCGCGATTTCGTGCGCTGGATGCTGGAGCGGATCGATCCGTAGTTCCCCGACTTCAGCCCCGGGCCGAAAAAACACTGGCAAAGCCCAAGGCGTCTATGCGCCACTAGCGCCTTCACTGAAAGAGCTGAGTGCCGCACCTGTCAGTCGCGGCCAGCATGGAGATTCCCGTTATGAGCGAGAGTGTGTTTGCCGATCGCATCGTGCAGAACCTGCTCGACACCGACTTCTACAAACTGACCATGATGCAGGCGGTGCTGCACAACTACCCCAACGCCGAGGTGGAATGGGAGTTTCGCTGCCGTAACAGCGAGGATCTGCGGCCCTACCTGGCAGAGATCCGCTATCAGTTCGAGCACCTGGCGGAGTTGAGCCTGAGCCCCGACCAGCTGGGCTTTCTCGAGCGCATCAGTTTCCTCAAGGCGGATTTCCTGCGCTTTCTCGGGCTGTTCCGCTTCAACCTGCGCTACGTGCACACCGGCATCGAGAACGGCGAGTTGTTCATCCGCCTGCGTGGCCCATGGCTGCATGTGATCCTGTTCGAAGTGCCGATGCTGGCCATCATCAGCGAAGTGCGCAATCGCTACCGCTACCGGGAAACCCAGCTGGTGCAGGCCCGTGAGCAGTTGTATCGCAAGTTCGACTGGCTGACCGCCAATGCCAGCAGCGAGGAGCTGGGCGAACTGCAGGTGGCCGACTTCGGCACTCGCCGGCGCTTTTCCTATCGCGTCCAGGAAGAGGTGGTGAATGTGCTCAAGCATGACTTCCCCGGACGTTTCGTCGGCACCAGCAACGTGCACCTGTCCCGCGAGCTGGGCATGAAGCCCCTGGGCACCATGGCCCATGAATGGATCATGGCCCACCAGCAGCTGGGGCCACGGTTGATCGACAGCCAGATCGCCGCCCTCGATTGCTGGGTCCGCGAGTACCGGGGCCTGTTGGGCATCGCCCTGACCGACTGCATCACCACCGATGCGTTCCTGGGGGATTTCGACCTGTTCTTCGCCAAGCTGTTCGACGGCCTGCGCCATGACTCGGGGGACCCGATCCTCTGGGCGGAAAAGGCCATCGCCCACTACCACAAGCTGGGCATCGACCCGATGAGCAAGACCCTGGTGTTCTCCGACAGCCTGACCCTGCCGCGCTCCCTGGAGATCTTCCGGGCGCTGCGCGGGCGGATCAACGTCAGCTTCGGCATCGGCACCAACCTGACCTGTGACATCCCCGGTGTGGAGCCGATGAGCATCGTGCTTAAAATGGCCGCCTGCAATGACCAGCCCGTCGCCAAGATCTCCGACGAAGCGGGCAAGACCCATTGCAAGGACCCGAACTTCGTCGCCTATTTGCGCCACGTTTTCCAAGTACCTGCCCAACCTGGCAAGGAGTGAATCATGCAAGCCGTACAGCTTGAGATTGCGCAGCAGCTCAAGGTCCAAGCACCTTTTCCCGACCACGCCGCCCTGGAAGCGGAAATCGCCCGGCGCGTGCGCTTCATCCAGGACTGCCTGGTCAATTCCGGCCTCAAGAGCCTGGTATTGGGCATCAGCGGCGGGGTCGACTCGCTGACCGCCGGCCTGCTGGCTCAGCGGGCCATGGTCGAGCTACGTGCCAGCAGTGGCGACCAGCGCTACCGCTTCATCGCCGTGCGCCTGCCCTACGAGACCCAGTTCGACGAGCACGACGCCCAGGCCGCGGTGGACTTCATCAACCCCGACGAGCGCCACACGGTGAACATCGGCCCGGCGGTCAAGGCCCTGGCCAATGAAGTGGCGGCCTTCGAAGGCCAGCACGCGGTATCCCGGGACTTCGTACTGGGCAACACCAAGGCGCGGATGCGCATGGTCGCCCAGTACACCATCGCCGGCGCCACCCAGGGCCTGGTGATCGGTACCGACCATGCCGCCGAGGCGGTGATGGGCTTCTTCACCAAGTTCGGCGACGGCGCCTGCGACCTGGCCCCCCTGAGCGGCCTGGTGAAAAACCAGGTGCGCGCCATTGCCCGGTATTTCGGGGCCCCCGAGTCGCTGGTGGAGAAGATCCCCACCGCCGATCTCGAGGACCTGTCGCCGGGCAAGCCGGACGAAGCCTCCCATGGCGTCACCTATGCCGAGATCGATGCCTTCCTGCACGGCCAGCCAGTGCGCGAGGAAGCCTTCAAGACCATCTGCGACACCTATCGCAAGACCCACCACAAGCGGGTCATGCCCTTCGCGCCCTGAGCGCCAGGCACAAAAAAAGCGCCCCTAGGGGCGCTTTTTCGTTGCAGCCTGGCCTGATTACTTCAGGATCACGGCGCCTTTCATCATCGAGTTGTGGCCTGGGAACGAGCAGAAGAACTGGTAGCTCTCGCCAGCGGTCAGCTTGGACACGTCGAAGGTCACCGAATCCTTTTCACCGGCACCGATGATCTTGGTGTGGGCGATGACGCGGGTGTCGCCTTCCTTCAGGTAGTTCTTGTCGATGCCAGCGGCCATGCCGTCGGCAGCGATGCCAGCCATGTCTGCGGTCTTGCTCAGTACCCAGTTATGACCCATGACGTTCTTCGGCAGGCTGCCGGAGTGGCCCAGGTTCACGGTGAAGGTCTTGCAGCTCTTGTCGATGGTGATTTCCTTGGTGCTGAAGGACATCTGGTCGGTAGAGTCGACGTCGATCTTGCACTCGGCGGCCATCAGTTGGCTGCTGGCCAGTGTCAACAGGGATGCTGCAACGAGTTTGGCAAACATGGTGAATCTCCAAGGCAGGGTTAACAAAATCCATCTGAATCCATGGGAGCCAAGACTGCCTGAATTTCTCGCTACTGCCTATGATTTGCATCAAGAAACTGTATACAACTCTCTGCTATCAGGCCGATCGAAACAATCAAGCAGCCAGCCCCGGGAGCTGTCCCTAGAATCACCGCCACCACCCCACCGGAGCCTTGATCATGTCGTTCAACAGCCTGTTTCGCAGCTTGCTCGCCGCCTACGCCTGTGGTGCCAGTGGCACCCACGAGACCCCGCAACGCGACGTTTAATGCTTGGACTCGACTCATCGAGCCTTTACCCTGAGGCGATCTTTGAGCTGGGAGCAAGACATGTCGTTAACTTCTGTCTGTGTATTTTGTGGCGCCAGCGCCGGCGCCAATCCTGCCTACCGTGAAGCCGCCCAGGCCATGGGCCGGGCCATCGCCGAACGCAACCTGACCCTGGTCTACGGCGGTGGCGCGGTGGGCCTGATGGGCATCGTCGCCGATGCGGCCATGGCCGCTGGCGGGGAAGTCGTGGGCATCATTCCGCAAAGCCTGAAAGACATCGAGATCGGCCACAACGGCCTGACCCGCCTGGAAGTGGTGGATGGCATGCATGCGCGCAAGGCACGCATGGCCGAACTCAGCGATGCCTTCATCGCCCTGCCCGGGGGCCTTGGCACCCTGGAGGAACTGTTCGAAGTCTGGACCTGGGGCCAGCTGGGTTACCACCGCAAGCCCCTGGGGCTGCTGGAAGTGAACGGCTTCTACGAAAAACTCGGAGGCTTCCTCGACCATATCGTCGGCGAGGGGTTCGTCAGTACTGCGCACCGCCAGATGCTGCAGATCAACCAGTCGCCGGCCAGCCTGCTGGATGCCCTGAGCGCCTGGCAACCTTCGGTCTCGGCCAAGTGGGTCGACTCAAAGCCGAGCTGAACCCTCCCCCAGGCGCCCCACAGTGATTCTCAGGGGCGCTTGCGCTGCGGCTTCAACGACGCCTTGAGCCGTTGCCGCTGATGACGGATCTCCAGCAGCTTTTCACGCATTTGCCGGTGACGGCGGCTGTTGAGCAAAAGCAATCCCAGCAAGGGCAGCAACAGCCCCACCAGGTAGATGCCCTGGTGCGGATGGTACTGGAACATCGGCGCCACCAGGGCCAGGCACAGGGCGAAGTAACCGGCCACCAGCCACACGCCCCAGGCAATCCCGCGCACCACCAGCAGATTGCCAACCACCAGCAACACAATCAGCACCAGCAGGCCCAGGCCCGTGTAGTCGTTGCTCTGCTCTGGTGCCATGCCGCGCCAGTAGGTGACTTGCGCCAGCGACAACAGCAACGATGCGCTGAAGCAGCCCAGCAGCACCGTAAGCATGAAGGTCGGAAAATAGCGCGCCAGGAACTCGCGCATGCTGCCCCCGCCGATCATTCGTCGAACTCCTCGTAGAGCCCCACGGCCAGGGTCTTCGCCGTGCCCAGGTTGCCGGAGCGAATGCTGCCGGTGGTGCTCAGGACCGCGCCCAGGGCATCTTGCATCTGCGTCAGGGTCGCGTGCCTGATCTGCGTCGTCGAATAGCGCTTGGTCAATCCTTCGGTGCGCTGCTTGAGCTTCAGCAACTTGGGGGTCAGGCTCGGATCGCGCAGGGTCAACAGCTCCTTGGTCAGCCTGGCACGCTCCTGGCGGTTGAGGCCCTTGAGCAACTGGGTCCAGCTCTTGCCGGTATTGGCCGCCTTGCTGGCCTTGAGCAGCTTGACCGTGGTCAGCGCGGAGCCCCCGACGCCTACCAGGGAAATGCCATCCAGGATCGGCGAGACGATGGTGTACCACTCGGCATCGTCCATCCGGTCGTTGGCCGCCGGGTCCTGGATCTCGTTGATCACCCGCGCCCCGCCGATCACGCACTGGGCGGTCCCGGCTACCGCCGCCGACACCCCGAGCGCCACCATCCAGGCACTGGCGCCGGCGGTGAAGGGCACGGCGACGGTCCCGCTGAAGACCACCAGCCAGCCGATCACCGCGGCGGCACAGGACAGCGAGGTATTGAAGGATTCGGTAGCCAGGCGTGACTCGCGGGGGTTGTTCTTCACCTGGTCGACGAACTGCTGGGGCGCGATGTACCGCTTCGCTTCCCGCAGGACCACACGCTTGGGGGTGATGCTACAAATCGGCCTGAACTCGCGCAGGGTAATCACGTTGAAGTCGGCATCGATGTACACCACCCCCGCCCCGGCGATCGCCGGATCGGTATCGATGGCGGCGAACAGCCGTGGCAGGTTGAGCTGGCTTTCGATCCGCTGGCGGGCGAGGACCTGGGTGATGTTGAGGTCCCTGATGACTCCGTCGATAACGCTGGCCACGTGATTCGTCCTTGGTCTGGCGGTGGATGGTTGCCTGATGGCTTGAGGCCACCTCGGCATGCACTGAATGAAGGTCGCCAACCTTAACAAAGCGCCAGGCTTTTGTTGCCCTGTGCCCGTTAAAAATCCCTGGGGGCAAAAGCAAGACGCCAGCTTCATAGCTGGCGTCTTGTTGTATCAGCGCGGCACTACCGGCTTGCGGGTCGGCTTCTTGCCCTTGCCCTTGGCTGCGTCGGCACGCTCCTTGGCAGCTTGCTTGTTGCGGGCGAAGGCTGCGGCCTTGGCCTGTTCGCGCTTGTCCCAGGCGTTGCCGCCATCGCTGGCACGCGGCGGCAAGCCGGTGTGCTGGGTCAGGATCCGGGTTTCCTTGGCTACTTTGTGGCTGCCGGCCGGTGTCGAGTTCTTGCGTCGGGCACTCTGGTAGCTGTCGGTAGACGGCTGGTGCGCCGGGATCAGTTGCTGCTTGCCCGAACCGATCAAGTCGCCACGGCCCATGCGCAGCAAGGCCTCGCGCAGCATCGGCCAGCCCTTGGGATCGTGATAGCGCAGGAACGCCTTGTGCAGACGGCGCTGCTCCTCGCTCTTGACGATGGTCACCGCGTCGCTCTTGTAGGTGACCTTGCGCAGCGGGTTCTTGCCCGAGTGGTACATGGCGGTGGCGCTGGCCATCGGCGACGGATAGAACGCCTGCACCTGGTCGGCGCGGAAGCCGTTGCCCTTGAGCCACAGGGCCAGGTTCATCATGTCCTCGTCGGTGGTGCCCGGGTGGGCGGCGATGAAGTACGGAATCAGGTACTGCTCCTTGCCCGCTTCCTTGGAGTACTTCTCGAACATCCGCTTGAAGCGGTCATAGGTGCCGATCCCAGGTTTCATCATCTGGTTCAGCGGACCTTCCTCGGTGTGTTCCGGGGCGATCTTCAGGTAGCCACCGACGTGGTGGGTCACCAGCTCCTTGACGTATTCCGGCGATTCCACCGCCAGGTCGTAACGCAGGCCGGAAGCGATGAGGATCTTCTTCACGCCAGGCAAGGCGCGGGCACTGCGGTACAGCTGGATCAGCGACGAATGGTCGGTGTTCAGGTTCGGGCAGATGCCGGGGAACACGCAGGACGGCTTGCGGCACGCGGATTCGATTTCCGGGCTCTTGCAGGCGATGCGGTACATGTTGGCGGTTGGGCCGCCAAGGTCGGAGATCACCCCGGTAAAACCCGGGACCTTGTCACGAATTTCTTCGATCTCGCGGATGATCGACTCTTCGGAGCGGTTCTGGATGATCCGCCCTTCGTGCTCGGTGATGGAGCAGAAAGTGCAGCCACCAAAGCAGCCACGCATGATGTTCACCGAGAAGCGGATCATCTCGTAGGCCGGGATCTTCTCCTTGCCATAGACCGGATGCGGGATGCGCTGATAAGGCATGCCGAACACGTAGTCCATTTCCTCGGTGGTCATGGGGATCGGTGGCGGGTTGAACCAGACATCCTGTTCACCGTGCTTCTGCACCAGCGCACGGGCGTTGCCCGGGTTGGTCTCCAGGTGCAGCACGCGGTTGGCGTGGGCATAGAGCACCGGGTCGTTACGCACCTTTTCCATGGACGGCAAGCGGATCACGGTCTTTTCCCGGGTCATCTTCGGGCTGGCCAGGATCTGCACCACCTTGGCTTCGTTCGGATCCTCGACCGGGCCCTTTTCCTGCTCGATGGCGCAGGCGGCGGTGTCCTGGGTGTTGACGTAGGGGTTGATGATCTTGTCGATCTTGCCCGGACGGTCGATGCGGGTGGAGTCCACTTCGTACCAGTCCCTGGGCGTGTCACGACGGATGAACGCGGTGCCGCGCACATCGGTGATGTCTTCGATCTTCTGGCCGTAGGACAGGCGCTGGGCCACCTCGACGATGGCGCGCTCGGCGTTGCCGTAGAGCAGGATGTCGGCGCAGGCATCGATCAGGATCGAGTTGCGCACCCGGTCCTGCCAGTAGTCGTAGTGGGCGATTCGGCGCAGGGAAGCCTCGATGCCACCGAGGATGATCGGCACATGCTTGTAGGCTTCCTTGCAGCGCTGGCTGTACACCAGGCTGGCGCGGTCCGGACGCTTGCCCGCCAGGCCACCCGGGGTGTAGGCATCGTCGGAGCGAACCTTCTTGTCGGCGGTGTAGCGGTTGATCATCGAGTCCATGTTGCCCGCCGCGACACCGAAGAACAGGTTCGGCTCGCCGAGCTTCATGAAGTCGTCCTTGGACTGCCAGTTGGGCTGGGCGATGATCCCTACGCGAAAGCCCTGGGCTTCCAGCAGCCGGCCGATGATCGCCATGCCGAAGGACGGGTGATCGACATAGGCATCACCGGTGACGATGATGATGTCGCAGGAGTCCCAGCCGAGCTGATCCATCTCCTCCCTGCTCATGGGCAGGAACGGTGCTGGCCCGAAACATTCGGCCCAGTACTTTGGATAGTCGAATAACGGCTTGGCTGCTTGCATGTCGATGACCGGTGTTGGCGCAGATAAGGACGCGCTGAATGACAGGGAAATTCGCGGGCGCGGAATATAGCACAAAAAATGACCAATTCCGACTGCGCCAGTCGGAATTCATGGCCAGGGCAATCCGCGACGAAGAGACCTGCGCTCTCGCCGCATTCAGCCAGTGCCGCAAGAGACGCGGTTACTCGTCGTCGTCGAAGTTGTAGCTGCCCGGGGCCAGGTTCTCGAAGCGCGTGTACTTGCCGATGAAGGCCAGGCGGATGAAGCCGATGGGACCGTTCCGCTGCTTGCCGATGATGATTTCGGCGATGCCCTTGTGCTCGGTCTCCGGGTGATACACCTCATCCCGGTACACGAACATGATCACGTCGGCGTCCTGCTCGATCGCTCCGGATTCCCGGAGGTCGGAGTTCACCGGACGCTTGTTGGGACGCTGCTCCAGGGAGCGGTTGAGCTGGGACAGCGCCACCACCGGGCAGTTGAATTCCTTGGCCAGGGCCTTGAGGGAACGGGAGATCTCGGAAATCTCGTTGGTCCGGTTGTCGCCGCTGGAGCCCGGGATCTGCATCAGCTGCAGGTAGTCGATCATGATCAGGCCGATGTCACCGTGCTCACGCACCAGGCGCCGGGTCCGGGCCCGCATTTCCGAAGGGCTGATGCCCGCGGTGTCGTCGATGAACAGCTTGCGGTCGTTGAGCAGGTTGACCGCCGAGGTCAGGCGCGGCCAGTCATCGTCTTCCAACTGGCCGGAACGGACTTTGGTCTGGTCGATCCGGCCGAGGGAGGACAGCATACGCATGATCAGCGATTCGCCTGGCATCTCCAGGGAGTACACCAGGACGGCCTTGTCGCTACGCAGCACCGCATTCTCCACCAGGTTCATGGCGAAGGTGGTCTTGCCCATGGATGGACGGCCGGCGACGATGATCAGGTCGGCTGGCTGCAGCCCGCTGGTCTTCTCGTCAAGGTCGGTATAGCCGGTGGACAGGCCGGTAATGGCGTCGGACGTGTTGAACAGGGTATCGATGCGATCGATGGCCTTGGTCAACAGTTCGTTGACACCCACCGGACCGCCGGTCTTGGGCCGCGCTTCGGCGATCTGGAAGATCTGCCGCTCGGCCTCATCGAGGATCTCCTCGGCGGTACGCCCCTCGGGGTTGAACGCGCTGTCGGCGATCTCGTTGCTGATGCCGATCAGCTGGCGCAGGGTCGCCCGCTGGCGAACGATCTGCGCATAGGCCTTGATGTTGGCGACCGACGGGGTGTTCTTCGCCAGTTCGCCCAAATAGCCGAGGCCACCGACCTGGGAGGTCTGGCCTTCCTTGTCCAGTTGCTCGGACAAGGTCACCACGTCGATGGGCAGGTTCTGGTCGGCCAGGCGGGCGATGGCGCGGAAAATCAGGCGGTGGTCATGTCGATAGAAGTCGCCGTCGGAGACCTGATCCAGCACACGCTCCCAGGCGTTGTTGTCCAGCATCAAACCACCGAGCACGGCCTGTTCGGCCTCGATGGAGTGCGGCGGCACCTTCAGGGCAGCGGTTTGCAGATCGTATTGCTCGGGAGCGGAAATATCGTTCATGGCCACTTGGAATTCTAGAGACGGAAATCAGGATCGGCAGAAAGACAAAGGGCACGACCTGTGAACAGGATCGTGCCCGATGTTAACCGTCAGCCACACGAGGTGCCAGACGATTTAGTACTGCTTAAGCAGCCACCACGACAACGCGTACGGTAGCTTCGACTTCAGCGTGCAGGTGCACGGCTACGTCGAACTCGCCCACGTTACGGATGGTGCCGTTCGGCAGACGAACTTCGCTCTTGGCAACTTCAACGCCAGAGGCGGTCAGTGCGTCAGCGATGTCGTGGGTGCCGATCGAACCGAACAGCTTGCCTTCGTCACCAGCGGTGGCAGTGATGGTCACTTCCAGCTCAGCCAGTTGCGCAGCGCGAGTTTCGGCAGAAGCCTTCTTCTCTGCAGCCAGTTTTTCCAGCTCGGCACGACGCGCTTCGAATGCAGCCAGGTTGGCAGCGGTAGCAGCGGTGGCTTTGCCGAAAGGCAGCAGGTAGTTACGGCCGTAACCAGCCTTAACGTTTACCTTATCGCCCAGGTTGCCCAGGTTGGCGATTTTTTCCAGCAGGATCAGTTCCATTTGGTAATAACCTCTTAACTTTTAACCTTCACCGTTCGCAGAACCGTTATCGGCGTCTTTCGGCGCCAAACGACCGCGAAAATCAATCAGGCTGTCGACAATGGCCAGGACCACGAGCAACGGATAGATCAGCTGCATGAACGGCAGCATCGTGATGTACACCCCAACCAGCCAGAACCTGGCCAGTCGCCCTTGCGCCACCAGCCCGTGGATCAGGGCCAGCCCGGCGAAGGCCAGCGGCACACTGCACATCGGCGTCAGCATGGCCAGTTGCGGCCCGAAACTCGGCCCGACCAGCATGCACGCCAGCAGCAACATCGCTGGCCCAAGGGGGATTCTGATGGCGCGAAACTCGCGACCAAAACCACCCGGGTTATACAACACAGCTTGCCAGTAACGCCCAAGAATCAGGCTCAGCACGCTGATGACTTGCAGCAAGGCCGCTATCAGGCCGGTCAGGATCGGAGCGATCAGCGTGGCGAGGCGCGCTCGCTCTTCCACCGAAAGCTGCTGGTAGACCTCACCCAAGGCCATCGGCAGGATCTTGATCAGTTCCTGTGACAGCGCTTCGATCTGAGGGCGGAATGCCGCACCCAGGACTCCAGCGAACACCAACCCCATCGCTATGCTGACCAGCAGCACGCGGTTCCAGGATTCGCTTGCGCGTAAAACCAACGCAAGGCTCGAAGACCCCAGCAGCACCAGAAGCGCTCGTGGATCATCGAACGTCAGCCACCAGAGCAACGCCGGCAGCACTCCCAGAGCCAGGACACCAATGGCGCCCTGCAATCCGCGCCGCAGCAGCACAAGGCTTGCAGCGGCAGCACCCAACCAATACAACAACGGCAATGCCGAACAGCCAGCCACTACCAGAGTGGCCTGCACACGACCGCGCATGATGAACTCAGCTAAGGCGCGCATGCATTCAATCCCTTACTACTTGTCGACTGCCCGGTCTCAGCGGCCGTGGCTGTCGGTGTAGGCCAGCAGGGCCAGGAAGCGGGCGCGCTTGATAGCGGTGGCCAGCTGACGCTGATAACGAGCTTTGGTACCGGTGATGCGGCTTGGAACGATTTTGCCGGTCTCGGATACGTAGGCTTTCAGAGTGTTGAGATCTTTGTAATCGATCTCTTTCACGTCTTCAGCGGTGAAGCGGCAGAATTTACGACGACGGAAGAAACGTGCCATGTGATTGGCTCCTCAAAAGATCCGTGGATTACTCGTCAGCGTTATCGCTGTTGTCGCTGTCATTGCTGTCGTCGCCATCGGCGCTGTCAGCATGCTCAGGACGGTCGCGACGCTCACGGCGCTCGCTGCGGTTTTCTTCGGCCTTGAGCATCTCGGATTGGCCAGTGATGGCTTCTTCGCGACGGATGACCAGGTTACGGATCACTGCATCGTTGTAACGGAAGTTGTCTTCCAGCTCAGCCAGGGCTTTACCGGTGCACTCAACGTTCAGCATCACGTAGTGAGCCTTGTGAACATTGTTGATTGCGTAGGCCAGTTGACGACGGCCCCAGTCTTCCAGACGGTGGATCTTGCCGCCGTCTTCTTCGATCAGCTTGGTGTAACGCTCAACCATGCCGCCGACTTGCTCGCTCTGATCCGGGTGGACCAGGAAGATGATTTCGTAATGACGCATGAATGCTCCTTACGGGTTGTAGCCTGCCGCCTGTAAGCGGTCAGACAAGGAGTGAATGACACTTTGTGTGTCTTGCCTGGTCGCAGGCCCCCAAGAAACGAACAAAGGGATACCTGCCGTACGGCAAGGGGCGCAATTGTAGAGAAGGGGAAACAGCGGCGCAAGGAAATTGGTGAATATTTGAACAACAACTGCAAGCCATGGGTCGCGAGCGACAGGCAATAGCACCTGCCGCCCATGACTCGCCGCCTGTTACTTGCGCGCGGCCTTGGCCTTGGCGCCGCGCTGGCGCATGGCTTCGAACAGGCAGACGCCTGTGGCCACGGAGACGTTGAGGCTGCTGACACTACCGGCCATCGGCAAGCGCACCAGATAGTCGCAGTGCTCGCGGGTCAGGCGGCGCATGCCCTTGCCCTCGGCCCCCATGATGATGATGGTCGGCCCGGTCAGGTCCTGATCGTACAGTTCCTGCTCGGCTTCGCCGGCAGTACCGACGATCCACAGGCCACGCTGCTGGAGCTTCTCCAGGGTACGGGCCAGGTTGGTCACCGCCACCAGTGGAATCACTTCTGCAGCGCCACAAGCGACCTTGCGCACGGTTGGCGTCAGGGTCGCCGACTTGTCCTTGGGCACCAGCACCGCCAAGGCCCCCGCAGCATCGGCGGTACGCAGGCAGGCACCGAGGTTATGCGGATCGGTCACGCCATCGAGCACCAGCAACAGCGGCGCACCCTCAGTTCGATCCAGCAGTTCATCGAGCATGGCTTCGCCCCAGACCTGGCTGGGACTGACTTCCGCCACCACGCCCTGGTGCACGCCCTCGACCCAGGCGTCCATCTCACGACGCTCGGCCTGACCGACCGCAACCCGGTTCTGCCCCGCCAGGTCCAACAGCACCTGGACCCGGGGATCACTGCGGCCTTCGGCCAGCCAGATCTGCTTGACCCGCTTGGGATGGTGACGCAGCAATGCTTCCACGGCATGTACGCCGTAGATTTTTTCCAACTGACTCATGGCTTGGCCTTAGGTTTACGCGCCCCACCGCTCTTTGCGCCGGAGCCTGACTTGGACGGCCCCTTGCGATGCTTGGTGGGCTTGGCAGGCTTGTCGAACGCCGGCTTGCCGGACTTTCCAGCCGCGGGCTTGCCGCCGGCCTTGGCCTCGGCCAGCAACGCCTTCTTCATCTCCCGGCTTTTGCGCACCTCGGCGTTTTTCGCCGCGGCATCGCTGGGACGGTAGGCATCGGAGGCCTTTTCCTTGCTGGAACTGCGCCGAGCGGGTTTGGCCGGAGCGCGCTCCTCGACCACCTTGCTCGCCGGAGCATCGGCCGCGCCGCGCTTCTTGCGGCCAACAGGGGCGCTGAAGGTTTTTTCCGCCATTTCGAAGTCGATCTTGCGCTCGTCCAGGTCGACGCGCATGACCCGCACCTCCACCGTGTCACCCAGGCGGAAGCTGCGACCCGTGCGCTCACCCGCCAAGCGGTGGTGCACAGGGTCGAAATGATAGTAGTCCGCCGGCAGCGCGGTGACGTGCACCAGGCCCTCGACATAGATATCGGTCAGTTCGACGAACAGGCCGAAACCAGTCACGGCGGTGATCACACCTGGGAAGGATTCGCCTACGCGATCCTTCATGAACTCGCACTTGAGCCAGTTCACCACGTCCCGCGTGGCTTCGTCGGCACGCCGCTCGCTCATCGAGCATTGCTCGCCGAGCTGCTCCAGGATGGCTTCGTCGTATGGATAGATACGCGCCTTGGGGATGCTCGTCGCGCCAGCACGACGCACATGCGGCGTCTCCTGCCGGGAATGGATGACGCTGCGAATGGCCCGATGGGTCAACAGGTCCGGATAGCGACGGATCGGCGAGGTGAAGTGGGTATAGGCTTCGTAATTCAGGCCGAAGTGGCCCTGGTTATCGGCGCTGTACACCGCCTGGCTCAACGAGCGCAGCATCACGGTCTGGATCAGGTGGTAGTCCGGGCGATCCTTGATCTTTTCCAGCAGGGACTGGTAGTCCTTCGGCGTCGGACCTTCCTTGCCCTTGTGCAGGGTCAGGCCAAGCTCGCCGAGGAAGGCCCGCAGTTTTTCCAGGCGCTCCGGCGGCGGGCCATCGTGCACCCGGTACAACGCTGGAATTTCATGCTTCTTGAGGAACTCGGCGGTGGCCACGTTGGCCGCCAGCATGCACTCCTCGATCAGCTTGTGGGCATCGTTGCGCGTAGTCGGCCGGATCTCGGCGATCTTGCGCTCGGAGCCGAAGATGATCCGGGTTTCCTGGGTCTCGAAATCGATGGCGCCACGGGTATGGCGCGCGCCCAGCAATACCTTGTACAGCGCGTAGAGCTGCTTGAGGTGCGGCACCACGTCGGCATATTCGCCGCGCAGTTGCTTGGCTTCGCCGGTCTTGGGGTGCTCGAGCATCGAGCTGACCTTGTTGTAGGTCAGGCGCGCCTTGGAGTGGATCACCGCTTCGTAGAACTGGTAGTCGGTCATTTCGCCGGACTTGGAGATGGTCATTTCACAGACCATGGCCAGGCGATCGACCTTCGGATTCAGCGAGCACAGGCCGTTGGACAACGCCTCAGGCAGCATCGGAATCACGCGCTCGGGGAAGTACACCGAGTTGCCGCGCACCTGGGCCTCGGCATCCAGGGCCGAACCGATCTTCACGTAGCTGGAGACGTCGGCGATCGCCACGTACAGCTTCCAGCCACCGCCGAACAGGCGCAGCTTGCCGGGCTTGGCTTCGCAATAGACCGCATCGTCGAAGTCCCGGGCGTCCTCGCCGTCGATGGTGACGAAGGGCAGGTCTCGCAGGTCGATGCGTTTTTCCTTGTCCTTCTCTTCTACCTCCGGCTTGAGCCGGCCGGCTTCCTTGAGCACGGCCTGGGGCCAGACATGGGGGATATCGTAGGTACGCAGGGCGACATCGATCTCCATGCCCGGCGCCATGTAGTTGCCGACCACTTCGACTACATCGCCTTGCGGCTGGAAGCGCGGAGTTGGCCAATGGGTGATCTTCACCGCGACGAACTGGCCGATCTTGGCATTGGCATTGCGGCCTGGGGTCACCAGCACTTCCTGTTGGATCTTCGGATTGTCCGCGACCACGAAGCCGATGCCGCCTTCTTCGAAGTAGCGACCCACGATGCTTTCATGGGCGCGCGATACCACCTCGACGATCACGCCTTCACGACGACCGCGGCGATCCACGCCGGAAACCCGGGCCAGAGCCCGGTCGCCGTCGAATACCAGGCGCATTTGCGCCGGGCTCATGAACAGGTCTTCGCTGCCGTCGTCCGGCACGAGGAAGCCGAAACCGTCGCGGTGACCGCTGATGCGGCCGAGAATCAGGTCGAGTTTATCCACCGGCGCATAGGTGCCGCGGCGGGTATAGATCAGTTGAGCGTCGCGCTCCATGGCACGCAGGCGGCGGCGCAGGGCTTCGAGCTGGTCTTCGGTGGTCAGACCGAACTCTTCCACCAACTGCTCGCGACTAGCTGGCGAACCCCGGTCAGCCAGATGCTGGAGGATGAGTTCGCGGCTAGGAATAGGGTTTTCGTATTTTTCCGCTTCACGAGCGGCCTCGGGATCGAGGGACTGCCAATCGGCCATTAGATAGATTTCACCTTGTCTATATCCCGGTTAGTTTGGCATACGCGTATTGAAACGGGAAATTTCAGGCTTGGACAAAGCTGGAAAACACCTCGTCACTCCTCTGATACATCCTTCCGTCTACCCCCGGAGCATTTTTTCAAATTTTTTTGAATCCAGGGGTTTACAGCTCAAAACAGCGTCCGTATAGTGCGCGCCATCGACGACGGAGACGTCAGCGATACTGCCCAGATGGTGAAATTGGTAGACACGCCAGCTTCAGGTGCTGGTGGCCGCAAGGCCGTGGAAGTTCGAGTCTTCTTCTGGGCACCAATTCAAGAGCTTGAGATTAGATCAATTTCAAGACTCGGACAAAAACCCGCGAAAGCGGGTTTTTGCGTTCTAAGCCCCTGATTTTATTAAGTATTTGATTTAATAAAAGCAAAACAGGGGTTTACAGATCAAAATACTGCCCGTATAGTTCGCCCCATCAACGACGGAGACGTCAGCGATACTGCCCAGATGGTGAAATTGGTAGACACGCCAGCTTCAGGTGCTGGTGGCCGCAAGGCCGTGGAAGTTCGAGTCTTCTTCTGGGCACCAATTCAAAACTTCAGGATTTTTTCTGAAGTCTCACAAAAACCCGCGAAAGCGGGTTTTTGCGTTTCTGCCCTCCAGTTTTTCCCTCTCTCCACCAGACTCGCCCTCCGCAAAGCGCACATGAGAAACGATATCGTTTATGATTGTTACAAGTTTTTGCAATGCAAGAGTGAGGAAACCTGCGAATGATGTTCAGAAATACCCTCCTACCAACATCCCTTCTGCGTGGCTTGACCATCACTTTGCTGGGATTGACCCTGGCAACCTCAATCACCCAGGCCGCTGAACCCGTTTCCCTGACCCTGTACAACGGCCAGCACAAGGAAGTCGGCGAAGCGGTCGCCAAGGCCTTCGAAGCCAAGACCGGCATTCACGTCAATGTTCGCAAGGGCAGCAGCAACCAGCTGGCCAGCCAGGTAGTCGAAGAAGGCGAGCGCTCCCCCGCCGACGTGATCTATTCCGAAGAATCCCCACCCCTGAACAAACTGGGGGAACAGGGCCTGCTGGCCCAGATCGACACCGCCACCCTGGCCTTACTGCCCAAGGAGTATGTGGCCAGCAACGGTACCTGGATCGGCATCACCGCCCGCGTCCGCGTGGTGGCCTTCAATCCCAAGCTAGTCGCTGAAAAGGACCTGCCCACATCGGTACTGGAATTCTCCCAGCCCCAATGGCAAGGCAAGATCGGCTTCGTCCCCACCAGCGGCGCTTTCCAGGAACAGGCCGTGGCGATCATCAAGCTGCACGGCATGGACGCAGCCGAAGAATGGCTGACCGGGCTACGAGCCTTCGGCAAGGTCTACAGCAACAACATGGTCGCGCTCAAGGCCGTGGAAAACGGCGAAGTGGCCGCGGTCCTGGCAAACAACTACTACTGGTTCGCCCTACAACGGGAAAGAGGCCAGCTGGACTCCAAGCTGCACTACTTCACCAATGGCGACGCCGGCGGCCTGATCACCGTCTCCAGTGCTGCGGTACTCAAGTCCAGCAAGCATCCCAAGGAAGCCCAGCAATTCCTCGCCTACATGGCCAGCGAAGAAGGCCAGCGCGTCATCACCCAGACCACCGCGGAATATCCGCTGCACAAGGGCATGGAGTCCAACCGCGGTCTCAAGCCCTTCAGCGAGCTGAACCCTCCACGGGTGACACCCGCCGACCTGGGCAATGCCGAACAGGCCCTGGAGCTGGAACGTGATGTCGGCCTGAACTGATGGGCCCTTCGTTTTCCGCAGCACGCGCCCATCGCGCACCGGGGCGCAAGCCCCCTCCTGCCTGGCTGCTACTGCCGGTCCTGCTATTGGTCTGCCTGAGCCTCCTGCCCCTGGGTTATGTGGTGCTCAAGGCCTGGCAAGCCGGCTGGGCAGAAGCCTGGCACCTGTTATGGCGCCCCTACGTATTCCGCCTGCTACGCAACACGCTGTTGCTGATGCTCGGAACGACCGGCGCCTGCGCGATCATCGGCCTGTCCCTGGCCTGGCTGCTGGAGCGCAGCGACCTGCCGGGCCGGAGGATCTGGGGCGTGGTGCTGTGCCTGCCGTTCGCCGTGCCGGCTTTCGTCAGCAGTTTCACCTGGGTATCCCTGAGCGCCAGCTTCGAAGGATTGGGCGGGGCGATCCTGGTGATGACCCTCTCCAAGTACCCGCTGGTATTCCTGCCAGTAGCCGCTACCCTGCGCAATCTCGACCCATCCCTGGAGGAATCCGCGCGCACCCTGGGGCAGGACCGCTGGGGAGTGTTCTTCAAGATCACCCTGCCCCTGCTCTGGCCATCGCTACTGGCCGGATCGCTGCTGATTGCCTTGCACATGCTGGTGGAGTTCGGCGCCCTGTCGATCATGGGCCTGCAGACCTTCACCACGGCGATCTACCAGCAATTCGAACTGGAATTCAGCAACGCCAATGCGGCGATGCTGTCGGCCGTCCTGCTGCTGTTGTGCCTGGCCCTGCTGTGGCTGGAGCTGCGAGTCCGCGGCAAGGGCCGACACGTACGCATCGGCCAGGGAGTCGCCCGCCATGCCGAACAGGTGCGCCTGGGAGCCTGGAGCCTGCCCGGACAGCTCTATTGCCTGGTACTGGCACTGATCGGCAGCGGCGTTCCCCTGGTAATGCTGGCCTACTGGCTGGCGATAGGTTCATCGGCCGCCTTTCCCATGGCCGCCATCGGTGAAGCCCTGCTTTCATCCCTGGCGCTCTCTCTTGGCGGCGCGGCGCTGTGCCTGCTGCTGGCGGTGCCGGTGGGCCTGTTGGTGGTGCGCTACAAAGGGCGACTGGCGATCTGGGTCGAACGCCTGCCTTACTTGCTGCACGCTTTGCCAGGCCTGGTGATCGCCCTGACCCTGGTGTACTTCGCCTTGCACTATGTGCCGGCGCTGTACCAGACCTCGGCGCTGCTGCTGATCGCCTACGCCTTGCTGTTCCTGCCACTGGCCCAGGCACCGATTCGCACAGCCTTGAACAAGGCAGCACCACAGCTGGAAGAGGCGGCGCGAACCCTGGGAGCTTCGTCGTTCGGGGCCTTTTGCCGGGTCACCCTGCCGATCATCTTCCCGGCACTGGGTGCGGCCTTCGCCCTGGTGTTCCTGGATGCGATGAAGGAACTCACCGCAACCCTGCTACTCAGTCCCACGGGGCTGAACACCCTGGCCACCGCAGTCTGGGCCCATACCTCGAACCTGGAGTTCGCCGCAGCGGCGCCCTATGCGGTGCTGTTGATCCTGGTCTCGGGCCTGCCGGTGTATCTGCTGACGACGCGCATGTACCTGAGCCGCTGAGAACACCCTGCCGGCCAATGGCTCGCCAGAGCCATCAGCCAGTACCGACCTCAGGCGCGAAACTGGCCCAGGCTGGCCTTGAGCTGCGCCGCCAGGCCGTCCAGCACCTTGCCGCTGGCGGTGGTTTCCACCACCGCCTGGGCCGCACGCTCGGCCTGGGCATGAATGGTCTCCACTCGTCCACGCACCGCCTGCGCGCCCTGGGCTTGTTGCGCCGCAGCCTGGGTAGCCAAGCCAATGGCAGCGTGCACCTGCTCCACCGACGACTGCACCGACTGCTGCAATCGAGCGCTGTCGCGCAGCACCAGCAAGCCTTCGCTGGCCTGGCGCCCAGCCTGGCCGATAGCCGCCACCGCTTCGCGCGCACCTTGCTGCAAAGCGCCGATATGGGCCTGGATATCGCCAGTGGAACTCTGGGTCTTGCTGGCCAAGGCCCGCACTTCGTCCGCCACTACCGCAAAACCGCGCCCGGTCTCCCCGGCCCGCGCCGCCTCGATCGCCGCGTTCAGCGCCAGCAGGTTGGTCTGCTCGGCGATGCCATGGATCACCGTCAGCACCACCTCGATCTGCTCGCTCTGCTGGGCCAAGCGCTCGATCACCTTGGCCCCGGTATCCACCTGCCCGGCCAGGGCCTCGATCAAGCTACCGACCTGCTCCGAAGTCCGGGTGGTCTCGTCGGTGGCCTGGCGGATCTCCACCACCTGCTGCAACGCGGCCTGCATGGCCTGGCTTTCCGCCTGGGCCTCATCAGCCATGTGCGACAGGGCCCGCAGGCTCTCCGCCACCTCGTCGCGCTGGGCCTCGGCCGCCGCATCGGCACCGGCATTACGCAAGCTCATCGCACCAATCTCGACGCCAGTGCGCTGCGCCACATCACCCGCCTCACGGACGATCGGCTGCAACTTGTCGACGAAGCGATTCACCGCCGAGGCCATGTCGCCGATCTCATCGTTGCTGTTGAGTGGCACGCGCTTGGTCAGGTCGCCCTCACCGGCCGCCAGGTCATTGAGCGCGGCAATCAGCAGGTGCAGCTTGTTGACCACCCGCCGCCCCAGCACCACCGCCAGCAACAGCAGCAACGCCAGGCCTACCAAGGCCAGGCCTACGCCAATCTGCCAACGCAGGGTGGCCGCCGCCTCTTGCACGGTACTGGCAGTGTTGGCCTGCATCTGGGCCGCCGTGCCCTGGGCCGACTGCAGCCGTGAACGCATCGCCGCCGAACTGTCGGCGGAAGCCCCCTTGAGACTGTCGCCAACGAGTTGGTCGCTGCTCGCGATCAAGGCCGTGAAGCGCTGGTCCAGCGCCGCGATGTCTGCCTCCACGGATGCCGTGGATACCCCCATCAGCACCTTCCCGATCTCCACCCCATTGGGATTGATCGAGGCCTCGATGTAGTAGACCGAAGGATCGTTCTTCGCCGCATCCAGGACCTTGTCCAGGGCCCGATCGCCCTTGCCCTTCTCCAGCAGGGCGCGGTTGATGGGGTTTTCCCGGTTCAGGTAGCGAGTCAGGTGCGCACCCGTGGCATCGTCATACACCACGAAGAGCACGCTAGGATTGCGCTGGGCCCGCCGCGCGAACTCGGACAAGGTTGGCACATCGTTGTCCCACATGGCCCGAGGCGCCACCGAGGCCAGCAACTGGGCCATATCGTTGGCGGAATCCTTCAGGTCTTTCTCCAGCGCGTCGCGCAGCTGTACCTGCTCCTCCTTGAGCCGCGACGACAAGCCAGCCGTAAGCCGCTGGCGAGTACTGGCGGACAGGCTCTCCAGGCTGGATGTGACCTCCTTGCCCGCCTGCTCCAGCTCCCCCGCGAGCTTCTGGCTGTCACCGCCCAGGCGCGAAGCCAGGTTTGCCTCCAGGGCTGTCACCGTGCTCCGGGTCAGGGCAACGGCGACCAGCACTTGCACCAAAAGGGCGATACCGAGAGTAACGAATACAGGCCGTAGTAAACGGCTTTGTAACAGTGAGAGAACGGCCGACACAGGAAATCCCTCTACTTTTGACGCCATTATTCTGATGGCACTCTAGAAGTGGATTTCCCAGCAAGGGTCGTGCCGTGCGGCAGGCAGAAACGACAAAGGGCCCCATTAGGGGCCCTTTGTTTGCTACATCAACAGCTTATCAAGCGAACGGATGGCGCAGGACGATAGTCTCGTTGCGGTCCGGGCCTGTCGAGATAATGTCGATCGGCGCGCCGACCAGCTCTTCGATGCGCTTGATGTAGGCCAGGGCGGCGGCCGGCAGCTCTTCCAGGGTCTTGACGCCCAGGGTCGACTCGCTCCAGCCCGGCATCTGCTCGTACACCGGCTCCAGGCCGATGTAGCTGTCGGCGTCGGTTGGCGCGTCGATGACTGCACCATCCTGGTTCTTGTAGCCAACGCAGATATTGATGGTTTCCAGGCCGTCCAGTACGTCCAGCTTGGTCAGGCACAGGCCCGAAATGCTGTTGACGTCGATGGCGCGACGCAGGATCACGGCATCGAACCAACCGCAGCGGCGGGCACGGCCAGTGGTGGCGCCGAACTCGTGACCACGCTTGGCCAGGAAGGCACCGACGTCATCGAACAGCTCGGTCGGGAATGGGCCCGAGCCAACACGAGTGGTGTAGGCCTTGGTGATGCCCAGGATGTAGTCGATGTACATCGGACCCACGCCAGAACCGGTGGCAATGCCGCCAGCGGTGGTGTTGGAGCTGGTGACGTACGGATAGGTGCCGTGGTCGATGTCCAGCAGCGAACCCTGGGCGCCTTCGAACATGATGTCCTTGCCGTCGCGACGCAGCTGGTGCAGTTCGGCGGTGACGTCGAGCATCATCGGCTTGAGCTGCTCGGCGTACTCCATGCACTCGTCCAGGGTCTTCTGGAAGTCGATGGCCGGCTCTTTGTAGTAATTGACCAGGACGAAGTTGTGGTAGTCCAGCAACTCGCCCAGCTTGGCGGCGAAACGCTCGCGGTGGAACAGGTCGCCGATGCGCAGGCCGCGGCGAGCCACCTTGTCTTCGTAGGCCGGGCCGATGCCACGACCGGTGGTGCCGATCTTGGCTTCGCCGCGGGCTTTCTCGCGGGCCTGGTCCAGCGCTACGTGGTAGGACAGGATCAGCGGGCAGGACGGGCTGATGCGCAGGCGCTCGCGTACCGGTACGCCTTTTTCTTCCAGCTTGACGATTTCACGCATCAAGGCATCCGGAGCCACCACTACGCCGTTGCCGATCAGGCACTGCACGCCCTCGCGCAGCACGCCGGACGGGATCAGGTGCAGAACGGTCTTCTCACCGTCGATCACCAGGGTATGGCCGGCGTTGTGGCCACCTTGGTAGCGCACTACGGCGGCGGCATGTTCGGTCAGCAGATCAACGATCTTGCCTTTGCCCTCATCACCCCACTGGGTGCCCAGGACTACGACATTCTTACCCATAACATTTGTCCTCATTCGCGCAAACTTGGTGCCGGCGAGAGCCGGCAGGAAAACTCAGGAAACCAGTGGCAATACTTGCCAAATACCATCTTGCTGAACCAATTGCCGGTCGCAGTCCACTTCCGCGGCAGCGGCCAAGGGTTGCCCAGGCAAGGCCTGGACAACGCGCTGGCCTTCGCTGCGCAACTGGCAGACGGTCTGCCAGAGTGCTGCGTCGGTGTTGTCGGGCATCCAGATACCACCCGACGGCAATTCGATCTCGGCACGCCCCAGGGTCACCAGGGTCTTGAGGTCGGTGGAGAAACCGGTAGCCGGCCGGGCACGCCCGAAATCCGCGCCGATGTCATCGTAGCGACCGCCCTGGGCGATGGATTGACCCACGCCAGGGACGAATACCGCGAACACCACCCCAGTGTGGTAGTGATAGCCACGCAGTTCACCAAGATCGAAATACAGCGGCAGATCCGGGAAACGCACCGACAGGCGCTCGGCAATCGTCAGCAGCTCATCCAGGGCCACCAGCACCGGAGTCGGCGCACCGGCCAGGCGACGGCGAGCATCGCTCAGCACTTCACGGCTACCGCACAGGTCCACCAGGGAACGCAGCATCTGCGCCAGGTCCGCCGGCAGCCCTTCGGTCAGGCTGATGACCTCATCGATCGCCTTGCGCTGCAAGGCGTCGAACAATTGTTGCTCCACGGCGCCGGACAGGCCGGCAGCCTGGGCCAGGCCACGGTAGATCCCCACGTGGCCCAGGTCCATGTGCACATCCGGCACCTCGGCCAGCTGCAGCATGGCCAACATCAGACTGATGACCTCGACGTCGCTGCTTGGGCTGGCGTCGCCGTACAACTCGGCACCCAGCTGGATCGGGCTACGGGAAGTCGACAGGGCCCGCGGCTGGGCATGCAGCACGCTGCCGGCGTAGCACAGGCGGCTCGGCCCTTCACGACGCAGGGTGTGGGCGTCGATACGCGCCACTTGTGGCGTGATGTCGGCACGGAACCCCATTTGCCGGCCCGATTGCGGATCGATGACCTTGAAGGTGCGCAGGTCCAGGTCCTGGCCGGCGCCCGTCAACAGGGATTCCAGGTATTCGATATGGGGAGTGACGACAAACTCGTAACCCCAGCTCTGAAACAGATCCAACACCTGACGACGCGCTACTTCGATGCGCGCCGCTTCCGGCGGCAATACTTCTTCGATGCCATCTGGCAGCAGCCAGCGGTCTACCGTTGCCATTACGCCATTCCCCTATGGTCCGGGCGGCAAGCCTGGGGCCAGCCTTAGAGTGAAGCAGAAAACAGTCGCATCCGACGCGAGCTCAGCCGGACAGGCAGCCAGAAATCGGCTGTACAGACCCTTTTCCTCGAAAAATCTCGCCGGACTCTTGAACGAGCCACGGCCAATCAAACATGCAGACGCAAAAAAGCCGGGAATTTCCCGGCTGCCGCATCATACACCCGTTTTCCCAAAGGATCACCCCGCGAGGCGTTTTAGCCGCCCGGCGGGGTGCCCTTGGGCCAAGGGCGGATCAAGGCTTGGACTTTTCCAGGTAGTGGAAGAAGTCGCTGCTCGGATCCAAGACCATGACGTCGGATTTGTTCGCGAAGCTTTCACGGTAGGCTCGCAGGCTACGGTAGAAGGCGTAGAACTCCTGATCCTGGCCGTAGGCCTTGGCATAGATAGCCGCAGCCTGGGCGTCGCCATCACCGCGCACCTCTTCGGACTCACGATAGGCTTCGGCCAGCAGTACACGGCGCTGACGATCGGCGTCGGCACGGATACCTTCGGCCAGCTCGTTACCCTTGGCGCGATGCTCGCGAGCCTCACGCTCACGCTCGGTGCTCATCCGCTCGAACACGCTGCGGTTCACTTCCTTGGGCAGGTCGATGGCCTTGACCCGGACATCCACGACTTCGATGCCCAGTTCCTTCTCCGCCATCTTGTTCAGCGAGCCGGTGATGTCGGCCATCAGCGCATCGCGCTCACCCGACACCACTTCGTGCAGGGTGCGCTTACCGAACTGGTCGCGCAGGCCCGATTCCAGGCGGCGGGACAGGCGCTCGTCAGCGATCTGCTTGAGACCGGAAGTCGCGGTGTAGAAACGCTCGGCGTCCTTCACCCGCCACTTGGCGTAGGCATCCACCATCACCGCTTTCTTTTCCAGGGTCAGGAAGCGCTGAGTCGGTGCATCCAGGGTCATCAGGCGTGCATCGAACTTACGCACCTGGTTCACGTAGGGCACTTTCACATGCAGGCCAGGCTGGACATCGGCCTGGACCACACGACCGAACTGCAGCAACACCGCGCGCTCGGTCTGAGCCACGATGTAGAAGCTGTTCCAGGCAACCACCGCCACGACTACACCCACGATCAGGGCGATCAGCGATTTATTGCTCATCAGCGACTCTCCCTAGAACGCGTCTGCTGCTGTTGCTGCATATGCTCAACCGCCGCGCGCGCATTCGCTTCATTGCTGGAAGTAGAAGCAGAGCCCGTTACCGAGGAGCCACCGCTACGACCACTGTCGATCATCTTGTCCAACGGCAGGTACAGCAGGTTGTTCTGCCCGCCCTTGCCACCGGTCACCAGCACCTTGCTGGTATTGCTGAAGACTTCCTGCATGGTGTCCAGGTACAGGCGCTGGCGAGTGACCTCTGGCGCCTTGCGGTACTCGGCGACCAGCTTGGTGAAGCGATCGGCCTCACCCTTGGCGCGCGAGACCACCTCGTCGCGGTAACCGTTGGCATCCTCGAGAATGCGCTGGGCCTGGCCGCGAGCTTCAGGAACCACGCCGTTGGCGTAGGTTTCAGCCTGGTTGCGCGAACGCTGCTCATCTTCACGAGCACGGATCACGTCGTCGAAGGCTTCCTGCACTTCACGCGGGGCCGCCGCGCTCTGCACGTTCACCTGGGTCACGGTGATACCGGTGCGATAGTTGTCGAGGAAACGCTGCAGACGCTCCTTGATCTCGCTGGCCATGAGTTCACGACCCTCGGTCAACACCTGGTCCATGGCGGTGGAGCCCACCACATGGCGCAGGGCACTGTCGGTCGCGTGCTGCAGACTGATCTCCGGCTGGTCGACGTTCAGCACGAAGTCCTGCAGGTTACTGATCTTGTACTGCACGGTCAGTGGCACCTCGACGATGTTCTCGTCCTCGGTCAGCATCTGGCCCTGCTTGGTGTAGGCACGCTCACGCGTGACGTTTTCCATGTACTTGCGATCGATCGGCGGGAAATAGATGTTCAGGCCCGGGCCAACGGTCTCGTAATACTTGCCGAAGCGCAGCACCACGGCCTGCTCCTGCTCGTCGACGACGTAGACGGCGCTGTACAGCCATGCCGCCGCCAACACCACAAGACCAATGCCCAGCAAGCCGAAACCACCGCCCTTGCCGGAGCTGGGGCCGTCATCACCACGTTTCTTACCACCACCGAACAACCCATTCAGGCTTTCCTGCAGCTTACGGAAGGCCTCGTCGAGATCTGGCGGGCCCTTGCGATCGCCGTTATTGCGGCGCTTACCGCCCCAAGGGTCCTGATTATTCGAGTTGCCACCCGGCTCATTCCAAGCCATAGCGCTCTCCATCTGATAAAGCAAAGACGCGCCCACGGCGCGCCGGCCAATGCTACAGAATGCCTGCTACAGCGGCACAACCGCATGCCCAGGCTTTTATTGCAAAGTGTGTTGCTCGATGAAGTCCGACGGTTGCCATCCTTCGCGACTGACCAGCCGATTCAACTCGGTACGGGGCAGGCGAACGGCCAGCAAACTGACACCCTCGTCGTCGTGATCTTCTTTCTGCACAGCGTTCAACTGGAAAAACTGTGCTCGCAGTCGAGCAAAACGCTGGGGCAAGCGCAAGGTGCCCACGAACAAATCTTCACCCAAAAGCTCGGCGATGGCCTGCTTGAGTAGGTCAAGCCCTTGCCCGTCACGGGCCGAAAGCCAGACCCGCTGCGGCTTGCCATCGGGATCACGCTGGATCTGCGGCTCAACCCCCTCGAGCAAATCGAGTTTGTTATAGACCTCCAGGATCGGCAAGTCTTGAGCCCCGATCTCCCCCAGCACCACCATGACCTGCTCGATCTGGGCCATGCGCTCAGGCTCATGGGCGTCGATCACATGCAGCAGCAAGTCGGAGTTGCTCGACTCTTCGAGAGTCGCACGGAACGCCTCGACCAGTTTGTGCGGCAAGTGGCGAATGAAGCCCACGGTATCGGCCAGCACGATCGGCCCCAAGTCATCCAGCTCAAGCCGGCGCAAGGTAGGATCCAGGGTGGCGAAAAGCTGGTCTGCCGCGTAGACATCGGACACGGTGACAGCATTGAACAGGGTGGATTTGCCGGCGTTGGTATAACCCACCAGCGATACCGAGGGGATATCGGCCCGTTTGCGGCCGCGACGAGCCTGCTCACGCTGGCTGCGGACCTTTTCCAGGCGCGCCTTGATCTGGCGCAAACGCACTCGCAGCAGGCGTCGGTCGGTTTCCAGCTGGGTTTCCCCCGGACCACGCAGACCGATACCGCCTTTCTGTCGTTCGAGGTGAGTCCAGCCACGAACCAATCGGGTGCTCATGTGCTCAAGCTGGGCCAGTTCGACCTGGAGCTTGCCTTCATGAGTACGGGCTCGTTGAGCGAAGATATCGAGAATCAGCCCCGTGCGGTCGATCACGCGACACTCGAATGCGCGTTCGAGGTTGCGTTCCTGGCTGGGCGTGAGGACATGATTGAAAATCACCAGGTCTACCTGTTCGGCTTTGACCAGGTCGCGCAATTCCTCGACCTTGCCGCTGCCAACCAGGTATTTGGCGGTTGGCCGATGACGCGGCACGCTGATAAACGCGACGGTCTCGGCGCCGGCCGATACTGCCAGCTCCTGAAACTCCTGCGGATCTTCGCGCGCCTCAGGGTCCTGACCTTCCAAGTGAACGAGGATGGCTCGCTCACCACCACCGTGGCGCTCAAAGAACAAAGGAGACTCCTATCAGGCGTTACCTGGCTCAGCGTCACCCTGTTCGGATTCGGATGCACTAGGCAGGCGAATCGGGCGAACTGGAACCACTGTCGAGATAGCGTGCTTGTACACCATCTGGCTGACGGTGTTTTTCAGCAGGATGACGAATTGGTCGAAGGACTCGATCGTGCCTTGCAGCTTGATGCCGTTGACCAGGTAGATGGAAACCCCAACTTTCTCTTTACGCAATGTATTCAAGTAAGGGTCTTGTAGCGAATGCCCTTTTGACATGTGCCGCACTCCTTTAAGGATCAATAATAAAAACCGGAAAACAGATGGCCAAAGCCGTCACACCCCCAAGGATAGACGGCAATTGCAAGGACTCAGCCCAATATGGAGATCGTCCCTAAGTATTTCAAGGCGCGTGGCAGATTGTCGCAATCCAAGCTGTCCAACCATTGCAGGCCGGACCAGCTGCGTAACCAGGTAAACTGGCGTTTCGCCAATTGGCGCGTGGCGATGATGCCCCGCTCCTGCATTTCGGCGAACGTCAACTTGCCATCCAGGTGATCCCAGACTTGGCGGTAGCCCACTGCACGTATAGACGGCAACCCGGCATGCAGGTCACTTCTCGAACGCAGTGCTACGACCTCATCGATGAATCCCTGTTCCAACATTTGTGTGAATCTTTGTGCAATACGCTGGTGCAGTACCTGGCGATTCGCCGGAGCGATGGCCAGATTGGCGACAGTATAGGGCAATTGGCCGTGTCCCGAAGCGCCTGCTTCGGTACTTTGCGCCAATTGACGCTGACGATGGGCCGTCATCGTCAGGCCACTGGCCCGATAGACTTCCAATGCCCGGGTCAAACGCTGGGGATCATTGGGATGGATTCTCGCCGCGGACTCCGGGTCCACCGCCGCCAACTGGCCGTGCAGCGCCTGCCAACCAAGGCGCGCCGCCTCTTCTTCCAGCTCGGCGCGGATCTGCGGGTCCGCCGGCGGCATATCCGCCAGGCCTTCGAGCAGCGCCTTGTAATACAGCATGGTGCCCCCCACCAGCAGCGGAATCTTGCCCCGAGCGGTTATATCGGCCATCGCCGCCAGGGCACCGGTACGAAAATCCGCCGCCGAATAACTTTCGGCCGGGTCGAGGATATCGATCAGGCGATGGGGAAACTGCGCCAGCAGCTCCTTGGAGGGCTTGGCGGTACCAATATCCATGCCGCGGTAGACCAGCGCCGAGTCGACACTGATCAATTCGCAGGGCAATACCTTGGTCAGCTCGATGGCCAGGTCGGTCTTGCCCGCCGCGGTCGGGCCCATCAGGAAAATCGCGGGAGGAAGCTGGGTCATCAACGGCCGCGCAAAAAAAGTTTGTCCAGATCGTCCAGGCCCATCTGGGTCCAGGTCGGCCGGCCGTGGTTGCACTGGCCGCTGCGCTCGGTGTTTTCCATGTCGCGCAGCAGTGCGTTCATTTCCGGGATGGCCAGGCGCCGATTGGCGCGCACGGCACCATGGCAGGCCATGGTTCCCAGTAGTTCGTTGAGGTGGGCCTGGATACGATCACTGGTACCGTATTCCATCAGGTCCGCCAGTACGTCCTGCACCAGGCGATTGGCCTCGGCCTGCTTGAGCAACGCGGGAATCTGCCGGATCGCCAGGCTCTCAGGGCCCAGGCGCTGCAACTCGAAGCCCAGGCGCTGGAACCACTGGGCGTGCTCCTCGGCGCAATCGGCTTCGCGCTGGCTCAATGCCAGCGACTCGGGCACCAACAACGGCTGGCCACTGAGCCCCTCGCTGGCCATGGCCACCTTCAGCCGTTCGTACATGATCCGCTCATGGGCGGCATGCATGTCCACCAGCACCAGGCCAATGGCGTTCTCGGCCAGGATATAGATGCCCTTGAGCTGGGCCAGGGCATACCCCAGGGGAGGAATGTCGCCCTGGCTTTCCGGCAACGCGCCGCTCGCGCTCGGGGCATTTTCCAGCGGCGCATAGAATTCGCGGTAGACCGCCTGGCTCTCCCCGGCATTCACTGGCTGCGCAGGGCGTGGCGTGTACTGATATTGATAACCCGCACCCGCTGCGCTCGAGGAAAACGCCGGACGTTGCTCGCCCTGGGGCTGCTCGAGTACCGGCGAAGCCAGGCGCATCTCGCCCTGGGGCCCGAACTCACCAGCCTGCAGGCCGCTTGGGCGGACCATTTCGGCAGTCGAGGCAGGAGCCGCCAGCTGATCCTCCGGACGCACGTCAGCCAGGGCCCGGTGCAGGGTGCCATACAGAAAGTCGTGGACCATCCGGCCTTCACGAAAGCGTACTTCGTGCTTGGTCGGATGCACGTTGACATCGACCCCAGTGGGATCGAGCTCTAGGAACAGCACGAAAGTCGGGTGCCGGCCGTTGAACAGCACGTCACGGTAAGCCTGGCGCACCGCATGGGCCACCAGCTTGTCGCGGACCGCGCGGCCGTTGACGAAGAAGTACTGCAGGTCCGCCTGGCTGCGCGAGAAGGTCGGCAAGCCGACCCAACCCCACAGGCGCAGGCCGTTGCGTTCGACTTCGATCGGCAGCGCCTGCTCGAGGAAGCCCGGACCGCAGATGGTGCCCACGCGCCGGGCCCGGGCCATCTCGTCGGCGGCCTCGTGCAGGCTGAAGATGGTCTTGCCATTGTGGCGCAGGTGAAAAGCCACGTCGAAGCGCGCCAGCGCCAGGCGCCGGACGACTTCCTGCAGGTGATCGAACTCGGTCTTCTCGGCCTTGAGGAACTTGCGCCGGGCCGGGGTATTGAAGAACAGGTCGCGCACTTCCACCGAGGTGCCGACCGGATGCGCCGCAGGCTGCACCCGCGGGGTCATGTCACGGCCTTCAGTCTCCACCTGCCAGGCCTCGCTGGCCTCGGCAGTACGTGAAGTCAGGGTCAGCCGGGCCACCGAACTGATCGACGCCAAGGCCTCGCCGCGAAAACCGAGACTGAGCACGCCTTCGAGATCTTCCAGCTCACGAATCTTGCTGGTGGCGTGGCGCGCCAGGGCCAGTGGCAAGTCGTCAGGGGCGATACCACCGCCGTTATCACGTACCCGCAACAGCTTCACGCCACCTTGCTCGACCTCCACCTCGATCCGCCGGGCGCCGGAGTCGAGGCTGTTTTCCAGCAGTTCCTTGGCCACCGAGGCCGGGCGCTCGACCACCTCGCCGGCGGCGATCTGGTTGGCAAGGCGCGGGCTGAGCAGCTCGATGCGCGAACCGCCGACTACTGACTCACTCATTCCTTGGCCGCCAGTTCAGTACCGGGGATGGTCAGGACTTGCCCCACTTTCAATTCATCGCCCTTGAGGTTGTTGGCACTGCGCAAGGCAGCGGCCGGAACCTGGTAGCGCACCGCGATCATGGCCAGGGTTTCTCCCGGGTTGACCCGGTGGTCACGGGGACCCTGGGCGATCTTTCCGGAATCCCGCAGCCAGGCGATATAGGTGCCTGGGGGCGGATTCTGCTGGAAGAACTGTCGCACGCCGCTGCTGATGGAGCGCGCCAGGGCCTGCTGGTGGCTGGCGGTGGCCAGTTTCGAGGCCTCGTTGGAGTTGGAGATGAAGCCGGTCTCCACCAGGATCGAAGGAATGTCCGGCGACTTGAGCACCATGAACCCGGCCTGTTCCACCCGCTGCTTGTGCAGTGGCGTGACCCGGCCGATGTTGTTCAACACCTTCTGCCCGACGTTCAGGCTGGAGGTCAGGGATGCGGTCATCGAAAGGTCCAGCAGTACCCCGGCCAGCATCCGGTCCTTGTCATCGAGGCTGACGTTGCCGGCACCGCCGATCAAGTCGGAACGGTTTTCGCTATCCGCCAGCCAGCGCGCGGTTTCCGAAGTGGCACCGCGCTCGGACAGGGCGAACACCGAGGCACCGAAAGCCGCCGTGGACGGCGCGGCGTCGGCGTGGATCGAAACGAACAGGTCGGCGCCCTTCTTGCGGGCGATCTCGGTCCGGCCCCGCAGAGGAATGAAGTAGTCGCCGGTACGGGTCAGCTCGGCACGGTAGCCCTTGACGCCGTTGATCTGGCGCTGCAGTTCACGGGCGATGGACAGCACCACGTCCTTCTCGTGCTGGCCACGGGACCCGGACGCGCCCGGGTCCTCGCCGCCGTGGCCGGCATCGATCACCACGATGATGTCGCGCTTGCCCGCCGGGGCCGGAGGCAGCTTGATCGCCGGTTCTGCCGGCGTGACAGGCACTGCCGGGACGGTAGCCACGGCTGGCGGCGGCGCAGTCGGCGGCGCTGCGTCGGCCGGGTTGTCGAACAGGTCGACCACCAGGCGGTTGCCGTACTGGGCATTGGGGGCCAGGGTGAAGCTCTTCGGCGTGACGGCCTTCTTCAGGTCCACCACTACCCGCAGGTCCGTGGGAGTTCGCTGCGCCGAACGCATGGCAGTGATCGGGGTATTGGCCATGGCGACATTCAGCGAACCACCGAGGGTGGCGCCATTGATATCGATCACCAGGCGATCTGGGGCCGTGAGGGTAAAGACGCTGTGTTGAACCGGGCCGGAGAGGTCGAATACCAATCGCGTGTTATCCGGTGCCCGCCAGAGGCGGACGCTGCGAACCTGTGTAGCGGCCACAGCATCGACGGCCAATGCCGTAAGCAACAGTCCTACGACAGCAACCAACGCGCGAATGCGCATACCTAACCCCATCAATTATTTGAATTCCAACGCCAAAGCGGCACACCAGGACTCGCCTCGCGAGCCTTGGGACAATAGATGTACGCAACGCCCATTGTTTTGCGGGGTAATGGTAATGGTCAGGTCGGGCTTTGGCAAAAAGCCTGCACCGCGCTGGGGCCACTCCAGAAGGCACAGGGCATCGCCTTCGAAATAGTCGCGGATCCCCAGGTACTCCAGTTCCTCCGGATCGACCAGGCGATACAGGTCGAAGTGGAAGGCCCGCACCGCACCGATCTCGTAGGGCTCCACCAGGGTGAAGGTCGGGCTCTTCACCGCGCCGGTGTGCCCCAGGCCGCGGATGATCCCCCGGGACAAGGTAGTCTTGCCAGCCCCCAGGTCCCCTTCGAGAAAGATCACCCCCACGCCACCGGTGATTTGAGCAATGCGTGCACCAAATTCCACCATGGCCTGCTCGTCGGCCAGATAAAGGGTTAACTCAGACACGGTGCTTGCTCCTCCAACAACTGACGAATGGCTGGAATCAGATCACTGGCCGCCAGCCCACGGCCCATTTTTCCTTGCTGCTCGCCGGCATTGGCATGCAGCCAGACCGCCAGACAAGCTGCCTCGAACGCCGGCAGGCCCTGGGCAAGCAACGCGCCGAGCAAACCAGCCAGGACATCGCCCAGGCCGGCCGTAGCCATTGCCGGATGCCCGGCATCGCAGCGGGCCAAACGCCCATCGGGGCTGGCCACCAGGCTGCCCGCACCCTTGAGCACCGCCACCACACCATACTTGCGACTCAAGGCAAGGGCCGCCGCCGGGCGATCGGCCTGGATATCCGCAGTGGCCAGCCCCAGCAGTCGCGCCGCTTCCCCCGGATGCGGGGTCATCACGCTGCCGCTCGGCACCTGCAGGCCACCCTGGGCCAGCAGGTTCAGGGCATCGGCATCCCAGACCTGGGGCAACGGTGCATTGGCCGCCGCCGACAGCAGGCTGCGCCCCCAGGCGCCCTGGCCCAGGCCAGGACCGGCGACCAATACCGTGGCCCGGGCCAGCAGCTCCAGCAACTGGTTGGCCGAGTGCGTACCCAGGGTCATGACCTCGGGCAGCCGGGCGCCGGCTGCCGCCACGTGCTCGCTGCGAGTGGCCAGCGACACCAGGCCCGCACCGCTGCGCAAGGCACTTTCGGCCGCCAGCAGCGCAGCGCCGGCAAAACCCCGGTCGCCACCGATCAACAGCACATGGCCGAACTGGCCCTTATGGGCGTCCATTGGACGGGCAGCCAGGCGCGGCAACTGACCGGCCGTCAGCAGTTGGATGTCTGGCAAGGGGTGTTTTGTCTGCGGCATGCGTCTTCCGGCTCCGATGTCTGGCAGAATTATACGCACCTCAGTAGTCGGTTTCTCTCGCCTCATGTCCGTCATCACCCAGGATCTTCCCGCCCTCGCCCAATCCATCAAGGACTGGGGCCGCGAACTGGGCTTCCAGCAAGTCGGCATCAGCGGCCTGGACCTTGCCGAACACGAAAGCCATCTGGAACGCTGGCTCGCCGCTGGCTACCACGGTGAAATGGAATACATGGGCGCCCACGGCAACAAGCGCTCGCGCCCTGCGGAACTGGTGCCCGGCACCCTGCGCGTGGTTTCGCTGCGCATGGACTACCTGCCCGGCGACACCCAGATGGCCCAGCGCCTGGCCCAGCCGTCCAAGGCCTACGTCTCGCGCTATGCCCTGGGCCGCGACTACCACAAGCTGATCCGCAAGCGCGTGCAGCAACTGGCCGAGCGCATCCAGCAGGTCATCGGGCCCTTCGGCTACCGCGCCTTCGTCGACAGTGCGCCAGTGCTGGAAAAAGCCATTGCCGAACAGGCCGGCCTGGGCTGGATCGGCAAGAACACCCTGGTCCTCAACCGCAAGGCCGGCAGCTACTTCTTCCTCAGCGAACTGTTCGTCGACCTGCCGCTGCCAGTGGACGAGCCCCATGCCAGCGAGCATTGCGGGCGTTGCAGCGCCTGCCTGGATATCTGTCCGACCAACGCCTTCGTCGGCCCCTACCAGCTGGATGCCCGGCGCTGCATTTCCTACCTGACCATCGAGCTGAAGAACGCCATCCCCGAAGAATTGCGCCCGCTGATCGGCAACCGGGTATTTGGCTGCGACGACTGCCAGATCGTCTGCCCCTGGAACCGTTTCGCCCGCACCTCGGGCGAGGGCGACTTCAAGCCCCGGCACAACCTGGACAACGCCGAGCTGGCGGAGCTGTTCCTGTGGGATGAAGAGCAGTTTCTCAGCAGCACCGAAGGCTCACCGCTGCGGCGCGCCGGCTACGAGCGCTGGTTGCGCAACCTCGCGGTGGGCCTGGGCAACGCGCCATCCACCATTCCAGTACTGGAGGCCCTCAAGGCCCGCCAGGACTACCCGTCGGAGTTGGTGCGCGAACATGTGCAGTGGGCCCTGGCCCAGCATGCCAGCCGTCAATGCTCGTCGTTGTAGACGAACTTGGGCATTTCCCAGTGAAAGCGAATCGCCAGCAAGCGCAGCAGGAAGCCGCCGAACAACGTGATCAGGATCGACTGTTCGCTAGGTAGTTGCAGATAGATGCACAGCATGTAGCACCAGGCAGCGGCGAAGGACACGCTGGCGTACAGCTCACGACGGAAAATCAGCGGAATATCGTTGCAGAAGATATCCCGGAGAATGCCGCCGAAGACCCCGGTGATCACCCCGCTGACCGAAGCCACCAGCATGCCGTGGCCCATCTCCAGGGCCGTCATGCAGCCGATCAGGGTGAAGGCCACCAGGCCGACCGCATCGAGCACCAAAAACAGCGAGCGCAGGTGGCGCATCAACGGGGCGATGAAGATCGTCACCAGGGCCGCCACCGATGTCAGCACCAGGTACTCGGGATGCTTGACCCAAGTTAGTGGGTAGTGCCCGAGCAGCACATCGCGTACCGAACCGCCGCCCAGGGCGGTGACGCAGGCGATCAGCACCACGCCGAACCAGTCCATGCCGCGACGTCCGGCAGAAAGGGCGCCAGTCATGGCTTCGGCGGTAATGGCGATCAGATAAAGCATCAGCAACATGTTGGCGGTCCCTTCAAGAAGGCGCGCAGTCTACTCAGTTGGCGCGGGCACCAAAAGAGGGCGGCAGCGGGCGCGAGGCAACCAGCCCGCTCGCCTGCATGTTCAGAGCTTGATGAAGTGCTTGCGGTAGTGCTGCAGCTCGGCGATGGATTCGCGGATGTCATCCAGGGCCAGGTGAGTGCTGCCCTTCTTGAAGCTGTCGCGTACCTCGGGTGCCCAGCGGGCAGCCAGTTCCTTGAGGGTCGAGACGTCGAGGTTGCGGTAGTGGAAATAGCTTTCCAGGCTCTTCATGTGGCGATAGAGGAAGCGCCGGTCCTGGCAGATGCTGTTGCCACAGATCGGCGACTTGCCCTTGGGCACCCATTGCTCCAGGAAGGCGATGGTCTGGGCTTCGGCCTCGGCCATGTCGATGCGGCTTTCACGCACCCGCTGGGTCAGGCCGGAATTGCCGTGCTGGCGAGTGTTCCACTCATCCATGCCGGCAAGGATCTCGTCGCTCTGGTGGATGGCGATGACCGGTCCTTCAGCCAAGGTGTTCAGGTTGCTATCGGTGACGATGGTCGCCATCTCGATGATGACGTCGGTGTCGGGGTTCAGACCGGTCATTTCCAGATCGATCCAAATCAGGTTCTGCGGGTTCTGCATGGGTGGGCTCCTCGGCGTAGTTGCGCAGTTTAGCCTAGAGGGCCTGCCCGGCGTGCTAAACTCGCCGCCGTTTTACCCAATCGCCGTAATTATCGACACGGAACATCAATGGCCAAACGCCAGCTCAATCGTCGCCAGAACTGGCGCATCGAAAAGATCCAGGGTGAGCGCGCAGCCCGCGCCGCCAAACGCGAGTCCTCCGTCATGGAGGCGCTGGAAGGGGGCGACCTGGGTCCGGAACAGACCGGCCTGGTGATCGCCCACTTCGGCGTCCAGGTCGAAGTCGAGGCCCGCGAAGGCGAACTGGCCGGCCAGGTGTTTCGCTGCCACTTGCGGGCCAACCTGCCAGCGCTGGTGACCGGCGACCAGGTGGTCTGGCGCGCCGGCAACCAGGGCATCGGGGTGATCGTCGCCCAACTGCCCCGCAGCACCGAGCTCTGCCGCCCCGACAGCCGTGGCCAGCTCAAGCCGGTAGCGGCCAACGTCGACATGATCGTGATCGTCTTCGCGCCCATGCCAGAACCCCATGCCAACCTAATCGACCGTTACCTGGTGGCCGCCGAGCACGCCGGGATCCGCCCCTTGCTGCTGCTGAACAAGGCCGACCTGATCGACGAGCAGAACGCCCCGGCGCTCAACGCCCTGCTGGCGGTCTATCGCCAGCTGGGCTATCCGCTGCTGGAAGTCTCGGCCCATCACGGCGACGGCATGGAGCAACTACAAGCGCTGCTCGATGGTCGCATCAGCGTGTTCGTCGGCCAGTCGGGGGTGGGCAAGTCGTCCCTGGTCAACAGCCTGCTGCCGGACGTCTTCACCCGGGTCGGCCCGCTGTCGGAGTTTTCCGGACAGGGCACCCACACCACCACCACCGCCCGGTTGTTCCACTTCCCCGGTGGCGGCGAACTGATCGACTCCCCCGGTATTCGTGAGTTCGGCCTGGGCCACGTCAGCCGCGCCGACGTCGAGGCGGGTTTCATCGAGTTCAACGACCTGCTGGGCACCTGCCGCTTCCGTGACTGCAAGCACGACCGCGAGCCCGGCTGCGCCCTGCTCAAGGCCCTGGAAGATGGCCGCATCCAGCAACAGCGGATGAACAGCTACCGCTCGATCATCGCCAGCCTGCCCGACGACAGCTACTGACCCTGCCCCACGCAGAAACCACAAGGCCGCGATGATCGCGGCCTTGTGGTTTTTACCTGGCAGTTCCCAGTGTCACCGGGGCGCCGCTGCCGGCGCCACAGGTGCAGGTGCAGGTGCAGGTGCAGGTGCAGGAGCCTGGCCCGCTGCGCCCTGCTCATCCATCTTCAGCACGCCGTCTTCGAAGATGTTCAGGCGCTGGCGCACTTCGTGGGCCGGCAGTGGCTCGCTGCCCGGCGGCAAGGCGTGCGGATCGGCCGCTGCAGCCGGTACTTCGCCAGGGGCTCCAGTGCCCTGGGTCGGCGCCGGAGCCTTCTGGTCGCCCTGTTCGCCCTCGATGGCGCGCTGGGCGCGCTTGGTCAGCACCACGATGTCGATACGCCGGTTGACCGGATTGAACGGATCCTTGCGATCGAACAGCGCCGAAGAAGCAAAACCCACTACCCGCGCCACTTGCGGATCAGGATAACCACCGGCCACCAGTGCTCGACGAGCGGCGTTGGCACGGTTGGCCGACAGCTCCCAGTTGCCAAACTCGCCGCTGCCCGAATAAGGCGTGGCATCGGTATGGCCGCTGATGCTGATCTTGTTCGGCACCGCCTTGATGGTGTCGGCCATGGCCAGCAGGATGTCTTCGAAATACGGCTTCAGGCGGGCACTGCCGGAGTCGAACATCGGCCGGTTCTCGGCGTCCATGATCTGGATGCGCAAGCCGTCAGGCGTGATCTCGAAAAGAATCTGGTCCTTGAACTTCTGCAGTTGGGGGTTTTCCTCGACCTTGTTCTGCAGCTCCTGCAGCAGCAGTTCGAGACGCTCGCGCTCGACCTGCTCGGCCATGCCCTCCACCTGCTCGGAGTCCACCGTGACCTTGTCCGGCTGTGGCTGGGACTGGATCTCGGGATTCAGGGTGTTTTCCGGCGCCAGTTCCGGCGAGCCGCCCAGGTCGATGATGTAGGGCGTACCGCTCTCGGAAAAGCCGATCGGGTCCTTGAAGTAACCGGCGATGGCGATCTTCTGTTCCGGGGTGGCCGTGGACAACAGCCACAGCACCAGGAAGAACGCCATCATCGCCGTGGCGAAGTCGGCGAAGGCGATTTTCCAGGCGCCCCCGTGATGACCGCCAGCGAAGCGCTTGACGCGCTTGATGATAATCGGCTGATTGTTTTCCATGACTTAGCGACCGCGAACCGCTTGTTCCAGCTCGGCGAAGCTCGGACGGTGCGCCGGGTACAGGACCTTGCGCCCGAACTCCACCGCCAGCGAAGGCGGCATGCCGGAAGCGGAGGCCACCAGGGATGCCTTGATGGCTTCGTAGACGTTCAGCTCTTCCTTGGCATCGTGGGCCAGGGAATGGGCCAGCGGGCCGAAGAAACCATAGGCCGCCAGAATACCGAAGAAGGTACCTACCAGCGCCGCACCCACGTGCAGGCCGATGGACTTCTGGTCACCGTCGCCCAGGGACGCCATGGTCACCACGATACCCAGTACCGCCGCGACGATACCGAAACCGGGCATGCCGTCGGCGATGCCGGTCACCGCATGGGAGGGGTGCTCGAGTTCTTCCTTGAGGCTGAACAGCTCCATGTCGAACAGGCCTTCGAGCTCGTGGGGAGCCATGTTGCCGGAGGACATGATGCGCAGGTAATCACAGATGTAGGCGGTCATGCGCTCGTCTTTGAGCACCGCCGGGTACTTGGCGAAGATCGGGCTGGCTGCCGCGTCCTCGATGTCGCCCTCGATGGCCATCATGCCTTCGCGGCGGCTCTTGTTGAGGATCTCGTAGATCAGGCCCAGCACTTCCAGGTAGAAGGTATGGGTGAAACGCGAGCTGAACATCCCCAGGGATTTCTTGACGACGTGCATCGTCATGTAGCCGGGGTTGGCCTGGAGGAATGCACCAAAGGCCGCACCACCGATGATCAATACCTCGAAAGGCTGGATCAGCGCTGCGATCTTGCCATGGGAAAGCACGTATCCGCCGAGCACGCTAGCGAATACGACGATGATGCCGATGATTTTAGCCATAGATAGGAGAGTACTTATGAGTCGGGTTCAAGGTCATATTCGGAAGTTCTTAAAACTCTTCTTCTACTTATCGGCAAAACTGCGCCAGACTATAGCCAGTTAAGGTGAAAAGCCAGTTTGGCCCGCTCAGGGCGTGTTCACAGCAGACGATGATTGCGCCCGACCATGTCCAATGAAACCAGCACCCCGCACTCTGCCCCCAGCTCTCTAGAGGCCTGGGTCAAGCTTCTCTGCGCTGTGCGCCTGCCGGTGCCGCAAGCCAGCCATGACCGGGTCTGCAAGGCCATCGCCAACAACCGCAGTTCGCTGCGGGAAATCGCCGACCTGATGCAGAATAGCCCGGCATTGGCCCTCAGCGTGATCCGCGAGGCCAACCGGCACACCCATGGCAGCATGAGCGAGCCGGCGGAGAACCTGGAGATCGCGGTCAACCGCCTGGGCCTCAAGCGTACCCAGGAACTGCTGGAACAACTGCCGACCCTGCCCGAAGAGCAAATTCCCCAGGCCTTGCGGCAATTGCAGCTGATCAGCCAGCACGCCACCCAACAAGCCAACGGTTTCTTTGCCGGGCGCCTGGCCCGCTTGTGGCAGGACATCCACTGGGGCAGCCTGCTGTTCCTCTCGCCTCTATGGGCCATCGCCTTGAGCTACCCCAAGCTGATGGAAGAGTGGGAGCTGCGGGTCATCTATAAGCACGAGCCAGCGCGCAAGGTTGAACTGCAATTGTTCGGCGTACGCCTGATGGAGGTCTGCCAAGCCCTGGTTCAAGCCTGGCACCTGCCGATCTGGGTGCAACAGGGCTACCGCCTGCTGACCAGCGAGCAACACCTGCTGGCCAAGGTCATGCTGATCGCCCGCGACAGCGATAACCCGCTGCGCCAGCAACAGCGCCTGGACGACGACCCGGAGCTGCGGCGCTGGCTGAACCAGCCGGCCAACTGCGTCCTGCTGGCCAACGGCATGGCGCTGGCGGCGCAATTTTCCTGGAACAACCCCCACGGCCAACGCTGGCAGAACCTCACCGCCCTGTACCTGCAGATACCGGTCGCCGAGGTCCAGCAACAGTTGCACCAACAAGCCGCCAACAGCGCCCGCAACGACAGCCAGCCCGATCTCTGGCACCCGGCCCAGGCCCTGCTCTGGCCCTGGAACGTGCGCCGCCTGCACAACGGCGAGCTGCCGGCACCTGCGCCAACGCCCCTGGAACTGGCCAAGTGGCGCCAGCTGTGCAGCGAGCTGCTGCTCGAACCGAGTCCCTTCACCAATGCCGTGCACCTCACCGGTTTTGCCCGGGATGCCCTGGCGGCATGTGGCATGCGGCGGATCATGCTGCTGATGGTCGATCGCAGCCACAGCCAGTTGCGAGTGCAACAGTTGCATGGCCTGCCCAGGGAAGCCGCCGGACTGAGCCTGCAAGTCAAGCAAAACCCGCTGCTACAGCGCTTGCTGGAGAAATCCGCGCAGATCCGCCTGACCCCGGACAACTATCGGCAATTCGCTCCCCACCTGCCCGGGGCCCTGCGCCAGTTGTTCCGTGGCGAGCACCTGCTGATCCGCTCGCTGTCCTGCAATGGTCGGGTTCTACTGCTGGCGATCGCCGACCAGGACGGCGTGCCCTTCGCCGAAACCAGCGTCCAGGCCTTCGGCAAGACCGCCCAGTGCTTCGAGAAGGCCTTGCACAGCTTTACCAACCGCAGCCAGTAACGCTTGCGCTACAATTCCACCCTTTGTGCCCTGGGGACCTGACATGTCTGATTTTTCCGGCTTGCCGCTGGTCATCGAGCCCGGCGACCTGCTCGCCCGCCTCGACGCCCGCGAACTGATCCTGGTCGACCTGACCAGCGCCGCCCGCTACAGCACCGGGCATATTCCCGGGGCACGCTTCGTCGATCCCAAGCGTACCCAGCTCGGCCAGGCGCCAGCCCCGGGACTGCTGCCACCCAAGGCCGCCCTCGAGGCGCTGTTCGGTGAACTCGGACACAACCCCGACGCGGTCTACGTGGTGTATGACGATGAAGGCGGCGGCTGGGCCGGACGCTTCATCTGGCTGCTGGATGTAATCGGCCACCGCCACTATCACTACGTCGATGGCGGCCTGCCGGCCTGGCTGGCGCAAAGCCTGCCGGTATCCACCGAGGTACCGGAAATAGTCGGCGGCCCGGTACCCCTGACCCTGCACGACGAACCTACCGCCACCCGCGAATACCTGCAGAGCCGCCTCGGCGCTGCCGACCTGGCCATCTGGGACGCCCGCGGCCCGCTGGAGTATTCGGGCGAGAAGGTCCTGGCCGCCAAGGGCGGGCATATTCCCGGCGCAGTGAATTTCGAATGGACCGCCGGCATGGACCAGGCCCGCCACCTGCGCATCCGCCGTGACATGCCGCAGATCCTCGAGAGCCTGGGCATCAGCAAAGACAAAGAAGTGATCACCCACTGCCAGACCCACCACCGCTCCGGCTTCACCTACCTGGTGGCCAAGGCGCTGGGCTATCCACGGGTCAAAGGCTACGCCGGCTCGTGGGGCGAATGGGGCAATCATCCCGATACGCCCGTAGAGATTTAAGGTTTTTTAAGGACACCCAATGAAAAAGCGTTTGTTCATCATCAGCCAGTACCTGCTGCCTCACCACCTGCTGTCGCGCCTGGCCGGCTGCATCGCCGAGTGCCGCGTGCGCTGGTTCAAGAATGCCTTCACCAGCTGGTTCGCCAAGCAGTACCAGGTAGACATGTCCGAGGCCCAGGTCGAGGACGTGACCGCCTACGAGCACTTCAACGCTTTCTTCACCCGCGCCCTGAAAGACGGCGCACGGCCGCTGGACCCGACTCCAGGCGCGGTGCTGAGCCCCGCCGACGGCGCCGTCAGCCAGCTCGGGCCGATCGAACATGGCCGGGTATTCCAGGCCAAGGGCCACAGCTACAGCGTCCTGGAGCTGCTGGGCGGTGATCCGACCCTGGCTGCGCCGTTCATGGGCGGCGACTTCGCCACCATCTATCTGTCCCCCAAGGACTACCATCGCGTGCACATGCCGCTGGCCGGCACCCTGCGGGAAATGGTCTACGTCCCCGGACGGATCTTCTCGGTCAACCAGACCACCGCGGAAAACGTCCCCGAGCTGTTCGCCCGCAACGAGCGTGTGGTGTGCATCTTCGACACCGAGCGCGGCCCCATGGCCCTGGTGCTGGTGGGCGCGATGATCGTCGCCTCGATCGAAACCGTCTGGGCCGGCTTAGTGACGCCACCCAAGCGCGAGCTCAAGACCGTGCGCTACGACGAGGCCGCCCGCGCCCCGATCCACCTGGAGAAAGGCGCCGAGATGGGCCGCTTCAAGCTGGGCTCCACCGCCATCGTGCTGTTCGGCCCAGACCAGGTGCAGTGGGCCGAAGGGCTGGCGGCCGGTTCGCCAGTCCGCATGGGCCAAGGCCTGGGCGCGCCCAAGGCTTGATGCCTGGCTGACACCGCAAACAAAAAACGCCGCTGATCAGCGGCGTTTTTCATGGACCAAGACTCGCTCCCGATCAAGGCTGCCCGTCACGATCGCGCAAGCCCAACAGGTACAGCACGCCGTCCAGGCCCAGGGTCGAGATCGCCTGCTTGGCCGACTGCTTGACCAGCGGCTTGGCGCGGAACGCCACGCCCAGGCCGGCGATACCCAGCATCGGCAGGTCGTTGGCACCGTCGCCGACCGCGATGGTCTGCTCCAGGCGCAAGCCTTCCTTCTGGGCCAGTTCACGCAGCAGGTCGGCCTTGCGCTGTGCATCGACGATCGGCTCCACCGCCACGCCGGTGACCTTGCCATCCACCACTTCCAGCTCATTGGCGAACACGTAGTCGATGCCCAGCTTGGCTTGCAGCTGCTTGGCGAAATAGGTGAAGCCGCCGGACAGGATCGCGGTCTTGTAGCCCAGGCGCTTGAGTTCGGCGAACAGGGTCTCGGCGCCCTCGGTCAGGCGCAGGGAGGCGCCGATGGAGTCCAGCACGCTGACGTCCAACCCCTTGAGCAGGGCCAGGCGCTCCTTGAAGCTGGCGCGAAAATCCAGCTCGCCGGCCATGGCTCGCTCGGTGATTTGCGCGACCCGATCGCCGACCCCGGCGGCCTTGGCCAACTCGTCGATGACCTCGGCCTCGATCAGCGTCGAGTCCATGTCGAACACCGCCAGGCGCCGGTTACGGCGGAACAGCGAGTCTTCCTGGAAGGCGATGTCGACGTTCAACTCCTGGGCCACGCTGAGGAATTCGGCCCGCAGCGCCTGGGGATCGGCAGCTTCGCCGCGCACCGAGAACTCGATGCAGCCCTTGCCCTGGTCGGCGGGCATATCCAGGGGCATGCGCCCGGACAGGCGATCGATATGGTCGATGTTCAAGCCGTACTTGGCAGTGATCGAACTCACCCGCTGCAACTGCTCGGCGGTGACCTTGCGGGTCAGCAGGGTGACGATGTGGCGCTGCTTGCCCTGCCCTGCCACCCACTGCTGGTAATCCTCCTCGGAGACCGGGGTGAAGCGCACCTGCTGGTCGAGCTTGTAGGCGGTGAACAGGATGTCCTTGAGCACCGAGGAGCTGCGCTCGTCATCCGGGATCTCGACCAGGATGCCGAACGACAAGGCGTCGTGGATCACCGCCTGACCGATGTCGAGAATGTTCACACCACCCTGGGCCAGGACGCCGGTAATGGCCGCAGTCAGACCGGGACGATCTTCGCCGGTGATGTTTATCAGGACAATTTCGCGCAAGGCGCACCCCCGAGGTGGAAAAAAAGCGCATTCTACCCACTTTCGCTGACCATCGGGCACAGCCAGCGCTTTGCCGGCCTAGGGCCTCTCGCTATACTGCGCGTCAACTTCACGGACTAAAGAGCCGAGCTCAGTGAACCGGCCCACGCCAGTTAAAAACGATAACTTCTTCTTGCTGATCTTCCGTGCACTGCGCCACCGCCGTGTACCGATTGCATTGCGTATTGCCAGCCATAACGTGATCCTGGTCGCCCTGGCCCTGGTGATCTATGCCGGCGTGATGGGCCTGCAGTTCAAGCAAGCCATGCATGAGCAGGCGGACGCCCTGGGCCAGAGCCTGACCACCCAGACCGCCACCTCGGCCACCGAGCTGCTGGTGTCCAACGACATCCTCAGCCTCAATGTCTTGCTCAACAACCTGACCAAGAATCCGCTGGTGGCCCACGCGGCGATCTACAGCGTCGACAACCGCATCCTCGCCGAGGCCGGCCAACGGCCCAAGAGCAGCCTGCTGGGCGAAACCGAGGGTGTGTACCAGACCAAGATCACCTTCCAGGATGTCACCGCCGGCAACCTGCGGATCAGCCTGGACATGGCCCAGTTCCAGCAGCCGATGACCATCAGCCTGCAGAGCATGGGCATCCTCAGTGCCATCCTGCTGGCACTGGCGCTCGCCCTGAGCCTGCGCCTGGGTCGCCATATCTCCACCCCGCTGCTGCAGCTGCGGGTCTGGCTGCGGGACCTGGACGAACATACCCCGGCGATCCAGCGCCAGGACGAAATCGGCGACCTGGCGCGCCAGCTGCATGCCCGCCTGGCCCCGGAAATCCCCGAGCCCGAGCCACAGCCCGAACCGCAAGAACAGGACGAGGAAGAAGACGCCCCGGCTTTCGAGATCCGCAACCTGCGCGATCCGAGCTTCGATGAAAGCGCCCCGGTGGCCGGCTTGAAACCAGCGCCACGGCACCTGGTCAGTGCCGAGGAAGACGAACTGGACGAAGAAGACCCGTTCGCCGACCTGCGCGATCATTCCTCGCCCTCGGCGCCACTGGCCAAGCCCCAGGCGCAGCCCGAGGTCCCCGCCGAACCCCAGCACAGCGCCGTGCTGGCGGTGCAACTGGGCGCCCAGGAACAGCTGCGGCGCCTGCCCCGGGCGCGCCTGACGGAATTGCTCGAACGCTATCGTGATTGCCTCGACCAGGCGGCCTCGTTGTACCAGAGCGAGCTGCACACCCTGAACGATGGCAGCACGCTGATGCTGTTCCACAGCGAAGACAGCGGCGATGACTACCTGACCAACGCCATCTGCTGCGGCGAGCTCTTGCGCGCCCTGGGCCACGCCCTGCAGATCGAAGTGGCGGACAGCGGCATCACCCTTCAACTGCAGCTGGGCCTGACCCTGGGCGAAGGGCTGTTCGGCCTGAGCCAGATCGACCTGCTGCTGACCGAAACCGCCCAGGACGCCCTGGCACTGTCCCAGCACAGCCGCAACCTGCTGCTGGTGGAACGCAAGGTCAACGACGATGTGCTGCTGCGCCAACGTGCCCGTATCCGCCCGATCGCCAGCCCGGAAGGTGCCTGCTGCGTCGAGCGCCTGATGGAACCCTACCCGTCGATGCTGGAACGCCAGCTGGCGCGCATGCACGAGACCCGGGCCAAGCTGTAACGCCTGCCCTGTTCAACGAAGCGTGCCCGGTGCGTGATCCCGATCAGTTAAGCCAGGCGATCCCTGCAGGAGCAGCCAGTCGACGCTCGATTGCTCGCAATGCTCGTTAACGGTCGCACGTGTCGACCGGATACACGCAGCGCCCTGCAGTCATCGCGGGCAAGCCTCGCGCCTACAGTCTCCTTAGCTGATCGGCTTAGCCCTGCACAGGCTTTTTGTGCCTGCACCCCAGAAACCACAAGGCCCGCCAATGGCGGGCCTTGTCTTGCTGCGGATCACATCAGAACCGGAACACTTCCATATCCGTACGGATCGGCGTGGCCATCGGCATCTTCGGCCGCTTTTCCGGCTCAGCCGGCTTGGGTGCCGGCGCCGCTGGCGCCTTGCGCGGCACCTCGGCTACCGCAGGCTGGTTGGCCAGGGGCTTGAGGGCACCGGACAGCTGCTCGGCCAGGCGCTGCAACAGCACGCCTTGCGCCTGCACCTGGGACGCGGTGGTCCCCGCATGCTGTTCCTGCAGGTGGACGATGCGGTTGTCGCGTACCTGGCCGCGACGGTCGATCAGGCGCCACTGGGCATCCAGTACCGCCGGCTGGGTCTTGCCGGAGTCCAGGCGGGTGATCGACAGCAGGACCTGCACATCCGGAGTGAAGCCGTTGGTGGCCGGGGCCAGCACCACTCGCTGGCTGTCCAGGTGGCCGGCTACCTGGCGCAGCAGCAACTGGTCGATATCCGAAGAGAGACTGCCGGCCCAACGGCCGTCGGTCGCGGCCTGCAGGCTGCCATCATCCTGGCGCTGCAGCAGGGTTTCACGTTGCAGGTAATCGGCAATCAGCACCGGACCCAGCAATACCGACATGCCGGTGCTGGCCGGCTGGGCTGGACTTCCGCTGTCCAGCTGATACAGCGACACCGGTTGGTGAACGCTGCAACCCGCCAGGCCGAGAACGCCCGCGAGCAGGAAAATAAAAGGAAGGCGCAGAACAGTCATCATCCCATCCAGGTGGCGGCCACCAGGCCAGCCACAGTGAAAATACTCAAAAAAACAGAATAACGCCGGACCAGGCCGGCGTTTGAAAGCGCATATCATCCGTGAATATGCGCCATGACTCCAGTGTTCCAACAACGATCGACCAGTTAAATGGCTGATCGCGCCTCTCAACTGAGAGGCTCTACCAACAACGCATCCACTCGCTGGAAACCCCGTGGCAGCTTGTTGCCGCGGCGCCCGCGCTCGCCCTTGTAGTGCTCCAGGTCGTCGGCCTTGAGCGACAGGGTGCGCTTGCCCGCCTGCAGCACCAGGGTCGCGCCTTCCGGCAGCACCGCGATGTCGGTCACATACTCCTCGCGACTGGCGACCCGCTCACCGGGAATACCGATGATCTTGTTGCCCTTGCCCTTGCCCAGCTGCGGCAGGTCGCTGATCTTGAACACCAGCAGGCGACCCTCGGTGGTCACCGAAGCCAGCCAGTTCTGCTCGCGATCGGCCACCGGCCTTGGCGCCAGGACCTTGGCATTGTTCGGCAGGCTCAGCAGCGCCTTGCCCGCCTTGTTCTTGGCCTGCAAGTCCTCGCCCTTGACCACGAAGCCATAACCGGCATCGGAAGCGATCACATACAGCGCCTCATCGTCCGGCAGCAGCACGCACTCGAAAGTCGCGCCTGGCGGCGGCGTCAACCGGCCGGTCAGTGGCTCGCCCTGGCCACGGGCCGATGGCAGCGTGTGGGCCGCCACCGAATAACTGCGGCCGGTGGAGTCGATGAACACCGCGAACTGGTTGGAGCGCCCGGCCGCAGCGGTCTTGTAGCCATCGCCGGCCTTGTAGGACAGGCCAGTAGCGTCGATATCATGCCCCTTGGCGCAGCGGACCCAGCCTTTTTCCGACAGAACGATAGTCACCGGCTCGGTCGGCATCAGCTCGTTTTCCGACAGGGCCTTGGCTTCGGCACGCTCGACGATCGGCGAACGGCGGTCGTCGCCATAGGTCTCGGCATCCTGCAGCAGCTCGGTGCGCACCAGCTTCTTGAGCTTGGCCTCGCTGTTGAGCAGCGCCAGCAGCTTGGCCTGTTCCTTGAGCAGTTCGTCCTGCTCGGCCCGCAGCTTCATCTCTTCCAGTCGCGCCAGTTGCCGCAGCCGGGTGTCGAGGATGTAGTCGGCCTGGATCTCGCTGAGGGCGAAACGCTCGATCAGCCTGGCCCGTGGCTGGTCCTCGGTACGGATGATGTGGATCACTTCATCCAGGTTGAGGTAGGCAATCAGCAAGCCGTCCAACAGGTGCAGGCGGCGCTCGACCTTGTCCAGGCGGAACTGCAAGCGGCGGCGCACGGTGGCGACCCGGAATTCCAGCCATTCCACCAGCAGCGCGCGCAGGTTCTTCAGTTGCGGCTTGCCGTCCAGGCCGATGATGTTGACGTTGACCCGATAGGTGGATTCCAGATCGGTGGTGGCGAACAAGTGCTGCATCAGTTCGCCCGGATCGACCCGGTTGGAGCGCGGGATGATCACGATGCGGCACGGGTTCTCATGGTCCGACTCGTCCCGCAGGTCAGCCACCATCGGCAGCTTCTTGGCCTGCATCTGGGCAGCGATCTGCTCCAGCACCTTGGCTCCGGAGACCTGGTGCGGCAACGCGGAAACCACGATGTCGCCATCTTCGACCCGGTACACGGCGCGCATGCGCACCGAGCCACGGCCAGTCTCGTAGATCTTCAGCAGGTCGGCACGCGGGGTGATGATCTCCGCCTCGGTTGGATAGTCCGGCCCCTGGATGTGCTCGCACAGCTGTTCCACCGTGGCCTTGGGCTCGTCCAGCAGGCGTACGCAGGCCGAAGCCACTTCCCGCAGGTTGTGCGGCGGTACGTCGGTGGCCATGCCCACGGCGATGCCGGTGGTGCCGTTGAGCAGGATGTTCGGCAGGCGCGCCGGCAGTACCAGCGGCTCCTGCAGCGTGCCGTCGAAGTTCGGCCCCCAGTCCGCGGTGCCCTGGCCCAGCTCGCTGAGCAGCACCTCGGAGTAGCGCGACAGGCGCGCCTCGGTGTAGCGCATGGCCGCGAAGGACTTGGGATCGTCCGGCGCACCCCAGTTGCCCTGGCCGTCCACCAGCGTGTAGCGGTAGCTGAACGGCTGGGCCATCAGCACCATGGCTTCGTAGCAGGCGGAGTCGCCGTGCGGGTGGAACTTGCCGAGCACGTCACCCACGGTACGGGCGGACTTCTTGTGCTTGGAATCGGCATCCAGCCCCAGCTCACTCATGGCGTAGACGATACGCCGCTGTACCGGTTTCAGGCCGTCGCCGATATGCGGCAGCGCACGGTCCATGATCACGTACATGGAGTAGTTGAGGTAGGCATTTTCGGTGAAGTCAGCCAGTGACCGGCGTTCTACGCCATCCAGGCTGAGATCAAGGGAGTCGCTCATGCGGGCCTCATTGGTTCGTGGTCTGGCGCAGCAGCATGGTGCCGCCGCGCTGAGTAAATTCAAGTTTCTTCAAAGCGCTCATGCCCAGCAGGACCTGGTCCCCGTCGAGCCCTGGAGCCACCAGGGCCCGGACATCGTGCAGGGTGATATCGCCCAGCTGCAGGCGCTCGATACGGGTCCGGTAGCCCTCGCTGCGACCGTTGGCAGTGCTCAGGGTCACCGGCAGTCCTCGCTCCAGGCCCAGGCGCTCGGCCAGCCCGGAGGGGATCGAGACTTCGGTGGCGCCGGTATCGAGCATGAACTGCACCGGCTGGCCGTCGATATGGCCGCTGGCGACGAAATGCCCCTGGCCGTTGCCGACCAGCTTCACTTCGATGTAACCCTCATGGTGTTGCGAACTGACGACAGTGTTGGGGTTCTCCTGGCGCGCTTCCCAATCGGCGAAGAACCGCGTGGCCAGGAACAGTCCCGCCGCCCAGGCCAGGATCAACAACACTCTGCCGGCACTGCGCCCCGGTTGCTGGCTCACGGCTTGGCACTCCAGCCGCCTTGCGGCGCGGCAAAGCGCCAGACGATCGGTCGGCTTTCACCATCGGCGCGGGCGCCATTGTTGTTGTCCAGGCCGATCCAGGCGCCTTCGGCATCCACCACCAGGGCTTCGGCCAGGCCGTAGGGCTGTGGATAACGCCGTGACTCCACCAGCGCTTCGGCAGCGAAGGACCAGCACTGCTCGACCTTGGCGCTCTGCGCATCGCGGCGACAGATCTGGTAGGCGTTGCGTTCCAGGGTGAACAGCTTGCCGTCGAACAGCGAAAGATCGGCGAAGTCACGGGTCACGGCCTTGGCATGGGGCACCTGCTCGGGCTGCATCTGCAGGCCGGCTTCGCTGAGCAGCACGCAACCGCCATCGCAATCCCAGGTGCTCTGCCCGCGCTTGATCAGCAACAGGCCACGCCGCTCACGCTCCGCCGCCAGCCAGATACGATCTCCGGCCGGGTTCACCGCCAGCCCCTCGAACAATGCGTTGAAGTGCAGCAGCATGCCACTGGCCCGGGCTTCGCGGACCATCAGCGGGGAAATCTTCAACCACTCGGGCGCGCCCTGGGCCGGTACCTGCAACACCGAGGCATGGGCCTCGCTGATCACATACTTGTTGCCGGCGGCATCGCAAGAGATGCCTTCGAAGTCCAGGTCCCCGCCACGCACGAAGGACGCCGCCCAGGTCCGTGACTTCAGCCCCCAGGGCAAACCGATATCGGGTACCGGTGGCACTTCCAGCTTGACCGTCTCGGCCTGCCAGACGCTGTCGCGGGTATCGAGCCGGTAGATCTGGTCGTCGTCGCGATCCGACACGGTCCACAGCTGCTGGCCGCACAGCGCCAGCCCCGAGAGGTTGCCGCCGCGCATGCCTTCTACCGGATGCTCGGACAGCAGGGTCAGCTCGGGGGCCGGCGCGGCCACCGCCGAGGTTGCCGATAGCGCCAGGGCCAGGACCAGGCCTTTGTGCATCAGGCCAGCACCTCGGCCAGGTTGCCCTTGGACTCCAGCCAGGACTTGCGGTCGCCGGCGCGTTTCTTGGCCAGCAGCATGTCCATGATTTCCGCGGTGGCCTCGACGTCGTCCAGGGTCAACTGCACCAGGCGCCGGGTATTGGGGTCCATGGTGGTCTCGCGCAGTTGCGGCGGGTTCATTTCACCCAGGCCCTTGAATCGGGTGACTTGCGGCTTGCCGCGTTTCTTCTCGGCCACCAGGCGATCGAGGATGCCGTCACGCTCGGCGTCGTCCAGGGCGTAGAAGATCTCCTTGCCCAGGTCGATCCGGTACAGCGGTGGCATGGCTACGTAGACGTGGCCGGCATCCACCAACGGGCGGAAATGCTGCACGAACAGGGCGCAGAGCAAGGTGGCGATGTGCAGGCCGTCGGAGTCGGCGTCGGCGAGGATGCAGATCTTGCCGTAGCGCAGCTGGCTCATGTCCTCGGCGCCTGGGTCGACACCGATGGCCACGGCGATGTTATGCACTTCCTGGCTGGCCAGGACCTCGCTGCCGTCCACTTCCCAGGTGTTGAGGATCTTCCCGCGCAGCGGCAGGATCGCCTGGAACTCCTTGTCCCGCGCCTGCTTGGCCGAACCACCGGCGGAATCACCTTCCACCAGGAACAGCTCGGAACGCATCGGGTCCTGGCCGGCACAATCGGCCAGCTTGCCCGGCAATGCCGGGCCCTGGGTGATGCGCTTGCGCTCGACCTTCTTGCTGGCCTTGAGGCGTCGGCCGGCGTTGCTGATGGCCAGCTCCGCCAGTTGCATCCCCAGTTCGGGGTTGGCGTTGAGCCACAGGCTGAAGGCATCCTTGACCACCCCGGAAACGAACGCCGCAGCCTCGCGGGACGACAGGCGCTCCTTGGTCTGGCCGGAGAACTGCGCGTCCTGCATTTTCATCGACAGGACGAAGGCGATCCGCTCCCAGACGTCCTCCGGTGCCAGCTTGAGGCCGCGCGGCAACAGGTTGCGGAACTCGCAGAACTCGCGCATGGCGTCCAGCAGGCCCTGGCGCAAGCCATTGACGTGGGTACCGCCCTGGGCGGTGGGGATCAGGTTGACGTAGCTTTCCTGGACACTGTCGCCGCCCTCGGGCAGCCACAGCAGGGCCCAGTCCACCGCCTCCTTGTTACCCGCCAGGCTGCCGCAGAACGGCTCGGCCGGCAGGCGCTCGAACTCGCTGACGGCATCCACCAGGTAGGAACGCAGGCCATCTTCGTAATGCCACTCGACCTTCTCGCCGGTGCCCTTGTCCTCGAAGCTGACCAGCAGCCCCGGGCACAGCACGGCCTTGGCCTTGAGCACGTGCTTGAGGCGGCTGACGGAGAATTTCGGCGAATCGAAGTATTTCGGGTCCGGGGCGAAGAATACGGAGGTACCGGTATTGCGCTTGCCAACGCTGCCGACCACTTCCAGCTCGGAAGCCTTGTAGCCGTCGGCGAAGGTCATCTGGTACTCGCTGCCATCGCGCTTGACCCGCACCCGTACCTGGCTGGACAGGGCGTTGACCACGGAAATGCCCACCCCGTGCAAGCCGCCGGAGAACTGGTAGTTCTTGTTGGAGAACTTGCCGCCGGCGTGGAGCTTGGTGAGGATCAGCTCGATGCCGGATACGCCCTCTTCCGGGTGGATGTCCACCGGCATGCCACGACCGTCGTCGGACACTTCCAGGGAATGATCGGCGTGCAGGATGACCTGTATCGACTTCGCATGGCCGGCCAGGGCTTCGTCGACACTGTTGTCGATGACTTCCTGGGCCAGGTGGTTGGGCCGCGTGGTGTCGGTGTACATGCCCGGGCGTTTGCGCACCGGGTCGAGTCCCGAGAGGACTTCGATGGCGTCTGCGTTATAGGAGCTAGCGCTGGGAGTGGCCATGGGTTCTCGTCGTTAGTCGTTCAATGAATATGGGGCGCGGCTTCACAGTGCGGTGAAGTCGAACGCCTGGTACTGATCGGCGGTAATGCCGGCAAAATTCAATATCGCCGGCAATTGGCCGGTAAAACCTTGGAAACTATGGTCGCCACCCGCCTGGATGCGCAAGGCGCAAGCGCGGTAATACGCCTGGGCGTGGCGATAGTCCAGCGTCTCGTCCCCGGTCTGCAACCATACCTGGTAACGCTCCGGATCCTGGGGCGGCGGGACCTCCAATGCCTCCAGGGCCGCCACGTGATCGAGGGTCAGCTCCCAGGTTTCATCGGTATACAGGTTCTGCTGCGGGCCCAGGTAACCGTCGAACAGGCGATGCGGGTTGACGGCGGGGTTGATCAGCAAGGCTTTCAGACCGTGGCGCTCGGCAAGGTGTGTCGCATAGTAGCCGCCGAGCGAGCTGCCGACCAGCAATGGACGGCCCAGCTCGACGATCGCCTGCTCCAGCTGGCCGATGGCCTGGCGCGGATGATGGTGCAAGGCCGGTACCCGCAACTGGTCGCCCAGGCCGATCTGCTCCATGACCCGGCGCAACTGGGAGGCCTTGGTCGAGGCCGGGGCGCTATTGAAGCCGTGGATATAAAGGATGGAAGCGGGCATGCAGACTCCCTGTGCCTGGGCAAAAGCCGCAGTTTACAGGGATGGCGCCGGGTTACGAAGCAGCTTCAGTAACCGTCGCTGCCGTAGTCCACGGTGAAGGCATAACCCTCGACCCGCTGCACGCCGGTTTCCAGCCGTCCGTCGGCCAGCAGCCGCAGCCAGCGATAACCCGGCGCCCGCTCCTCGACCTTGAAGTCGTCGCTGCGGGGCTCGAACTGGATGCAGGTCGAGGGTGAGGCCAAGAGTCGCAGGCCGCCGCGCCGGCGGTCGATTTCCTGGTGGACATGACCCCACAACAGGGCCCTGACCTGCGACCGCCCCTCGATCACTTCGAACAACGCCTCGGCATTGCGCAGGCCGATGGGCTCCATCCACGCGCAATCGATGGACACCGGATGATGGTGCAGGCAGACCAGGTGATGACGCCCCGGCGCCTCATCCAGGGAACGGGCCAGCAGTTGCAACTGCTCGTCCTGGAGAAACCCCGGCACCGAACCCGGTACGGACGAATCCAGCAGGGTGATGCGCCAGTTGCCGATATCCACCACAGGTTGCAGCAATTGGCTGCCTTGGGCGGCCAATTGCATGATGCCTGGTTCGTCGTGGTTGCCGGGCAGCCAGCGAGCGGGTGCCGGGATCTGCCCACTCAACTGTTGAAAGCGCTGGTAGGACTGCAGGCTGCCGTCCTGGGACAAGTCGCCGGTGGCCAGCACCAGGTCGATCTTGGGTTGTTGCGCCAGCACCAGGTCGATGACCCGTTGCAGGCTGTCGGCGGTGTTCATGCCCAGCAGCGTGCCGTGCGTCTCGGCAAACAGGTGGCTGTCCGACAGTTGCACCAGCAACACGGAATCATCGATGGGCGAAGCGGATACGCTTGGCAAGGGGTTCTCCCAGGGCAGGACCAAGGCATGAGGAATGGGGCAATTATGCTGGGGAAGTCGCCAGGGGGAAACCGCGGAACCGGACCCAGTTCACATCTTCATCCTGTCCGCTTGCCGGCCTAGCGCACGGCCTCGAACTCGTGCCCGCAGGCCAGGCAATGGCTCAACCACTCCCCGAGGAAGATGTTCAGCTGCGCCTTCTCGTCCGGTTGGTGCATGAAGGCGTTGGGATAGGGATAGATGCTGCGAAAGCGCCGGGCGTGCTCGGCGCTGATCACCTCGGCCATGCGCGCGTCATGGTAGACCTGCACCTCCAGCTGCGGGACCGGCAGCCAGGGCAGGCTGTGCTCCTGGCGCACCTGCAAGGTGGTGGTATAGGGACAGGCCAGCACCACCTCCAGGGCCAGCACGCCGAGCATCTGCTCGCCCTGGGTCACGGCGATGCGTCGCGCCTCCGGCTGGTTGCGCATGTCGGGCAACAGGCGCATCAACCGGGCGTAGTTGGCCTCGCAGGAAGCTTGCAGCCCCGCGAGGTCCACCCGATAGCGATCACGCACCTTGTTTACGACCATAACCCCCTCACTTCCGCGCGGTTGAGCGCCAGCCACTGCAAGGCAATGATGCTGGCCGCATTGCAGATCCGCCCGTCACGCATGGCCTGCTGGGCATCCTCGTAGGCCATCACCGAAACCCGGATATCCTCCGCTTCCTCCTCCAGCCCGTACAGCCCGCCGGCGGCGCTGCTGTCGCAGCGTCCAAGGTACAGATGGACGAGCTCGGTACTGCCGCCGGGCGACGGGAAATACCGGGTCATGGGCCACAGCGCCGAGATGTCCAGGCCCGCCTCTTCCTGCGCCTCGCGACGGGCGACCTGCTCGGGCTGCTCGTCCTTGTCGATCAGGCCGGCCACCAGTTCCACCAGCCAGGGCGAGGCGGCCTTGCCCATGGCGCCGATGCGGAACTGCTCGATCAGCACCACCTCGTCGCGCTGCGGATCGTACGGCAGTACGCAGACCGCATCGTGACGGACGAAGACTTCACGATTGATTTCAGGCCCCATGCCGCCGGCGAACAGCTCGTGGCGCAAATGCAGGCGTTCGAGCCGATAGAAACCCTGGAAACAGTTTTCGCGCCGGATGATCTCGACGGCACTCGGCGTGGAGTGGGCAAAGTCAGTCATAACAATCCTCGTGTACTACATGTTCGATCCGAGGATCCTCCTCGACTTCGCGCAATCCTAACGCGCTCGCGCCTGCCGATGCAGCCCCTTTGCCCTCAGCGGGATAGACGGCGAGGGGCTAAACCTACTCTAATTGCCTCCATTGAGCTTAGTGGCGAACCGACTGCCCCGCAGGTAGTCGAAGCCGGTAGCTTTCGCCTCCCCCTGGTTTATGAAGGACGCCCATGTCGCTTGTCAAAATCGCCTCCGTGGCCTGCATCGCCCTGACCCTGGGCGCCTGCCAGAGCCTGTTCCAGCCAAGCTACAAGGCTCCTCTGGAGGTCACCCGAGATAAATCCGAACAACTCAAGTCCGGCTGCAGCGGCGCCGACTGTCCGCTGGTCAACCTCGACCTCGTGCACTTCCCCGCCGAGCCGCAACTGGATGCCATCGTCGAGAAACGCCTGTTGCAGATGACTCGTACCAGCCCCGATGCGCCGACGCCGGCCAGCCTGGTGGCCTACCGCGAACAGTTCCTGCGCAGCGCCGCGGACCGCCACGGCATGTACCTGCAGTCCAAGCTACGCGACCAGCATGACGGCCTGGTGATCGTCGAACTGGCCAGCTACCTGGACACCGGCACCGCCAACGGCACGCCGGGCCGCGGCTTCGTCAACTACTCGCGCCAGCAGCACAAGGCCCTGGACCTGGCCGACATGCTGCTGCCAGGCCAGGAAGAGATGTTCTGGAAGGCCGCCCGGGTCGCCCACAACAACTGGCTGATCAGCACCCACCTGGATCGCGAGGCGGAGTTCATCAGGGCCTGGCCTTTCCAGAAGACTCCGAACGTGGCCCTGACCCGCAACGTGGTGACCCTCAAGTACGACGTCAGCAGCATCGCCCCAGCCCCCCTGGGCCACGTCGAGCTGCAGATCCCCTACTCGCGCCTGCGCGGCATACTCAAGCCCGAGCTGCTTCCCGACGCCGACTGAAGCCCAGCACTCCGTGCAGCAGCCCTGCCAGCAACAGCGACGGCAGGGTTGCCCCCACATCCGGATAGAAATTGGCCAGCAGGTGGTAGGTGCTCACCCCACCGAGCCAGGCCAGCAGTGCCGGCCCGTGCCAGGCCACCAGCGACGCCTGGGCACCGCGCCGGCGCAGAATGAAGTGATCCACCAGCACCACGCCGAACAGCGGCGCGAACACCGAGCCGATCAGCAGCAGGAAGTTCTGGTACTGGGCCAATGGCGCCAGGCAGGCGATCAGGGTGCAGAGCACGCCAATGCCCAGGGCCAGGTGCTCGACCTTCAGCCGCAGCAGGATGCCGGTGGAGACCGCCGCCGAATGGATGTCGGCGAAAGCGTTTTCCGACTCGTCCAGCAGGATCAACAGCAGCGGGATTCCCAACCCGGCCCCGGCCAGCGCCAGCAACAAGGCATTGGCCTCGCCGTCTGGCGCGAAGGCCAGGGCATAGGCCACTCCCAGGGTCATCAGCCAGGCATTGCCGATAAAGAACCCCAGGGCGGTGCCGCCGAACACATTCCGCGCGCTCTTGCCGAAGCGCGAGTAGTCGGCGATCAACGGCAACCAGGACAGCGGCATGGCGATGGCGATATCGAAGCCCACGGCGAACGGCATCGAGCCATCCCCGGCCCGTTTCCACAACGCCGCCAGGTCGGCCCGGGCGAACAGGTTCCAGGTCAGCCACAGGCAGGCTGCCAGCAGCAGCCAGATCCCCCACTTGCGCAGGATCCGCCGGACGAAGGTCAAGGGTCCGCTGACCGCCAGCAAGGTGGCCAGCGCCCCGAACAACAGGGTCCAGAGCACGGGGCTGGTCCAGCTGCTGCCTTCGCCGAAGGCCCGGGCTCCCAGGAGGCTGGCGGCATCGCGCATGACGATGATCTCGAACGACCCCCAACCCACCAGTTGCAACAGGTTGAGCAACGCCGGCAACCGGGCGCCGTGGCGTCCCAGGCTGAGCTTGAGGGCGGCCATGGCGGACAACCCCGTATCGCTGCCGATCACCCCCACGGCCGCCAGCAACAGCACCCCCACCGCACTGCCCAGCAGGATCGCCAGCACCCCATGGGCCAGCCCCAGCCCCGGCGCCAGCAGCGCGCCGGTCTGCAACACCATCAGGCCGATACCGAGGGAGAACCACAGGGAAAACAGGTCGCGGGCGCCGAATACGCGTTTGTCGGCAGGTACCGCAAGGTCGGGAGAGTAGGTACTGGTTGGACTGCTCAAGGCGGTGATCTCGAAAGAAAAAGGGACAGAGGCAAGGAGCAGCTGCAAACCGCAAGCGGCAAGCAAGAACCCTGGGGCCCTTGCTTGCCGCTTGCAGTCAGGCGCTTACCGGCGCCTCTCAGACTTTCTTGTATAGCTGGCTGCCTTCCTGCTTGAAGCGCTCGGCCTGCTCGGCCATGCCCTTGGCCACATCGACATCCACCGCCTCGATACGCTGGTTGGCGGCGTACTCGCGCACTTCCTGGGTGATCTTCATCGAGCAGAACTTCGGCCCGCACATGGAGCAGAAATGCGCCACCTTGGCCGAATCCTTGGGCAGGGTCTCGTCGTGGAACGCACGCGCAGTGTCCGGGTCCAGGCCGAGGTTGAACTGGTCTTCCCAACGGAACTCGAAGCGCGCCTTGCTCAAGGCATTGTCGCGGATCTGCGCGCCCGGGTGACCTTTCGCGAGATCCGCAGCATGCGCGGCGATCTTGTAGGTGATGATCCCGGTCTTGACGTCATCCTTGTTCGGCAGGCCCAGGTGTTCCTTGGGCGTGACGTAGCAGAGCATGGCGCAGCCGAACCAGCCGATCATCGCCGCGCCGATGCCCGAGGTGATGTGGTCGTAGCCCGGGGCGATGTCGGTGGTCAGTGGGCCGAGGGTGTAGAACGGCGCCTCATCGCAGCATTCCAGCTGCTTGTCCATGTTCTCCTTGATCAGCTGCATCGGCACGTGGCCAGGGCCTTCGATCATGCACTGCACGTCGTGCTTCCAGGCGATCTTGGTCAGTTCGCCGAGGGTTTCCAGCTCGCCGAACTGAGCTTCGTCGTTGGCGTCGGCCACCGAGCCCGGACGCAGGCCATCTCCCAGGGAGAAGCTGACGTCGTAGGCCTTCATGATTTCGCAGATTTCCTCGAAGTGGGTATAGAGGAAGTTCTCCTTGTGGTGGGCCAGGCACCACTTGGCCATGATCGAGCCGCCACGGCTGACGATGCCGGTGACCCGCTTGGCAGTCAGCGGCACATAGCGCAGCAGCACGCCGGCGTGGATGGTGAAGTAGTCCACGCCCTGCTCGGCCTGCTCGATCAGGGTGTCGCGGAACAGCTCCCAGGTCAGGTCCTCGGCCACGCCGTTGACCTTCTCCAGGGCCTGGTAGATCGGTACGGTGCCGATCGGTACCGGCGAGTTGCGGATGATCCACTCGCGGGTTTCATGGATGTGCTTGCCGGTGGACAGGTCCATGACCGTGTCCGAACCCCAGCGGATGCCCCAGGTCAGCTTGGCCACTTCTTCTTCGATGGACGAGCCCAGGGCGCTGTTGCCGATGTTGCCGTTGATCTTCACCAGGAAGTTGCGGCCGATGATCATCGGCTCCAGCTCCACGTGGTTGATGTTGGCCGGGATGATCGCGCGGCCGCGGGCGATTTCCTCGCGCACGAACTCGGGGGTGATCTCCTTGGGAATGCTGGCGCCAAAGCTGTGGCCAGCGTGCTGCTGCTTGAGCAGGCCGGCGGCGCGGGCTTCCTGCAGCTTCATGTTCTCGCGGATGGCGACGTATTCCATCTCGGCGGTGATGATGCCCTTGCGCGCATAGTGCATCTGGCTGACGTTGGCCCCGGCCTTGGCCCGGCGCGGGTTGCGCACATGGGCGAAACGCAGCTTGGTCAGCTCGGCGTCGGCCAGGCGCTGCTGGCCGAAGTCGGACGACAAGCCGGCCAGGCGCTCGGTGTCGGCACGGTCGTCGATCCAGGCCGAACGTACGTCGCCCAGGCCCTTGCGCACATCGATCAGCACGTTGGGGTCGGTGTAGGGACCGGAAGTGTCGTAGACGGTCACCGGGGCGTTGATTTCACCGCCGAAGTCGGTGGGGGTCACATCCAGGCTGATTTCCCGCATTGGCACGCGGATATCCGGGCGCGAACCCTGGACATAGATCTTTTGCGAGCGGGCAAAGGGCTGGACCGATTGCTGGTCGACTTGGGCCGACTCACTGAGGTTGCTAGCGTTTTTTAGTTTTGTCGTCATCACGGGCTCTCCAGACAGCATCCAGGCAGTGGAAGTTTGTCGGAGCGAACCTGTAGCGGACGGACGCACCCTGTCTAGGCGACTAGTGAGTGCAGTGCTTGGTACTCAAGAAGAATGTTCGATTGTCGAACAAGATCCCGGACGAAGCACAAGAGGACTCGCCGGGTGACGAGAAATCTTGTTCCCTACGCAGGCCTTAACCTGATCAGGTTCAACGGGATCCGGATTATCCGATCTCAGCCTCATAGCAAGGCACCCCGACAAGAACCGGGCCAGTCTAGACAAAGCCGGGACAGAACGCCAACACCCGAGCGATAAGCGTGATGAATGGCGTAATCGACGGATTGTTGCGCCAGGGCCACGCCTCTACACTCGTTGCCCAGTGTCGAGCCTTGACGCTCTGTAGGGTGCGCCTTAGCCTTGGCGCCTGGATTATCTCCGTAATATCAACACTAGGGATCGCCGAATGCTGCGCAAACTCTCACTGGCTGTTGCCGTGTCTTGTGCGTCCAATGGAATGGCATGGGCAGCCGAAGCGCCTTTGTCTCCCACCCGTACCGACCTGGTCAGCGTCTACCAGGAAGCGGTGGACAACAACGCCGACCTGGCCGCCGCACGCGCCCAATACGGCGCCCAGAAAGAAATCGTGCCCCAGGCCCGGGCCGGACTGCTGCCGAACCTGTCGGCCGGCGCGGACATGAACAACACCCGCACCAAGTTCGACGAACCGTCGATGACCTCTACCCGCAGTGGCAATGTCTACCGCGCGACCCTGGCCCAGCCGCTGTTCCGCGCCGACCGCTGGTTCCAACTGCAAGCCGCCAAGGACGTCAACGAACAAGCCGCGCTGCAACTCTCGGCCACCGAGCAGAACCTGATCCTGCAAAGCGCCGAGACCTACTTCGCGGTACTGCGCGCCCAGGACAACCTGGCCTCGACCAAGGCCGAGGAAGCCGCCTTCAAGCGCCAGCTCGACCAGTCCAACGAGCGCTTCGACGTGGGCCTGTCGGACAAGACCGACGTGCTGCAATCCCAGGCCAGCTACGACACCGCCCGGGCCAACCGGATCGTCGCCCAGCGCCAGGTGGAAGATGCCTTCGAGGCCCTGATTACCCTGACCAACCGCGAATACCAAGCGATCCAGGGCATCGTCCATACCCTTCCGGTACTGACGCCGACCCCGAACGACGCCAAGGCCTGGGTCGACACCGCCGCCAAGCAGAACCTCAACCTGCTGGCCAGCAACTACGCGGTCAGCGCCGCCGAGGAAACCCTCAAGCAGCGCAAGGCCGGCCACGCCCCGACCCTGGACGCCGTGGTGCAATACAAGAAGGGCGACAACGATGCCCTGGGCTTCAGCAACCCCAATCCCCTGACGCGCTATGGCAGTGACGTCGAGCAGCGTTCCATCGGCCTGCAACTGAACATCCCGATCTACAGCGGCGGCCTGACCAGCTCCCAGGTCCGCGAGTCCTATTCGCGCCTGAGCCAGTCCGAGCAGCAGCGCGAATCCCTGCGGCGCCAGGTGGTGGAGAACACCCGCAACCTGCACCGGGCGGTGAACACCGACGTCGAGCAGGTCCAGGCCCGGCGCCAGTCGATCATCTCCAACCAGAGCGCCGTGGACGCCACGGAAATCGGCTACCAGGTGGGTACACGCAACATCGTCGACGTGCTCGACGCCCAGCGCCAGCTGTACAGTTCGGTACGCAACTACAACAACAGCCGCTACGACTACATCCTCGACAACCTGCGCCTGAAGCAGGCCGCGGGCACCCTGAACCCCGGGGACCTGCAAGACCTGGCCCGCTACCTCAAGGCCGACTACAACCCGGACCGCGACTTCCTGCCGCCAGACCTGGCCAAGGCCGCCGCCGAGCAGCTCAAGGCTCGTCAATGAAGGCCGCTATCCAGAAAGAGGCCACCGCCCAGGTCAGTGCCGTTCAGTTAAAACTGACACATTGATCTTTAACCTCTAGGCCGCAAGATCCGATGTTTGGAAACAAACATCGGATTTTTTATTTCAAGCTGACTCCAGCTTGGCCGCGCGCTGGACCAGGTCGGAAGCCGCTTTAGCAGGACCATCAATAACTTAGGCGAATGAAGGATCGATGATCCGCACTGGGTGCACCTTTTAATCAAGCGTATGGCTGTTACTCAACAGTAGCGCAAGCATCATGAAGTCCTATTCGCGGTTGAAGTATCTTGAGAAAGAAGATTACCCTGTCGGAACATTCGACTCTGGAAGTTTAATAAAAGCACAGAGTTTTTATATCGAGAGCGGGATTATCCAAACCGCAGTGCCGGTCGAGGATCTTACAAAAAACCGGTCGCCGATATGAATGTACCGCCATGAACGACATGTTCGAAGATTGCGCTTGAGGCATGGAAGCCCCCATCCGGCCTCAAGTTCGTCACTCGATTGATCAATACGATGCTTAGTAAGCATGCTGATCATGTCATTCATGGGTTTTGTCAAAGCCGATGTTCTAGCAGCATGAAGTCGTAGCCGCAAATATCCGATCTAGACAATCAGGGGAGGTCTATATGAGAACAAGAACACTGACCCAAACCGCATCTCACTGGGGCGTCTACAGCGTCGAAACAAACGAGAGCGGCGATATACTCAACACTTATCCTGCACCTTACGACACCGAGCCATCACCACTGATCCGTGGCTTGCAAAGTTTGGTACATAGCCCGCTTCGCATAGATCAGCCCTATGTACGGCAAGGGTTTCTGCAAAACCCGGAAGCAAACGGCCCGCATAATCGTGGCGGCGAACCTTTCGTACCAGTGAGCTGGGAGAAGGCGCTAGGATTGGCGGCTGATGCATTGCTGCGCGTGCGCGCGAATTTTGGCAACGAAGCCATTTACGGAGGCTCATATGGGTGGGCCAGTGCCGGGCGCCTTCACCACGCACCAAGTGTTTTAAAGCGATTCCTTGGACTGTTCGGCGGTTATGTCGATAAGAGAGGAAACCACTCGTTTGGCGCCGCGCTCGGCATCATGCCCCATGTGGTCGGCCGCAACGATATCACCGACATGGTTGTATCGTGGCGCTCAGTATTGGAAAACACCGAACTTGTCGTAATGTTTGGTGGCGCCAACATAAAAAACATGCAGATCGATTCCGGCGGTGCGGCGAGCCATGAAAACAGTTCGGGTTTCATGCGCGCGCGGGCCGCGGGTATCCAGTTCGTAAACATCAGTCCATTTCGCGATGACCTGCCCGAGACAGCTGCAGCGCAGTGGCAAGCGATTCGCCCAGGATCTGATACGGCCGTAATGATGGCCCTGGCGCATACACTCATCACCGAGGCCCTTCACGACCAATCTTTCCTCCAACGTTGCTGTGTCGGTTTCGATCGATTGAAGCAGTACGTTCTGGGTGAAACAGATGGACAACCCAAAACGCCCGAGTGGGCGGCCCAACACTCAGGAATGGAACCGGAAGCAATCCGGGCACTTGCACGGCGAATGGCCACCTCAAGAACGCTGATCACCACCAGTTGGTCTGTTCAACGATCTGACCATGGAGAACAGCCCGTATGGATGACGGTGGCCCTGGCGGCGATGCTGGGCCAGATAGGCAAACCGGGACGAGGCTTTGCGCTCGGGTTCGGGGCCACGAACGGAAGCCTGGCTTCACGGGCCCGCGACATCCCGCGACCTAAGATGTCCCTTGGACCGAATGCGGTTAAAGCATTTTGTCCAGCTGGTAGAACCAATGATCTACTCCTGCGGCCAGGTGAACAGTTGGAATACAACGGGTTGAACTTGAAGATCCCCGATATAAAGCTCTTGTATTCGGCGGGCGGCAACCCTTTCCATCACAATGCCAACACGAACCGTTTGCTGCAGGCTTGGCAGCGCCTGGATACAGTGATCGTCAACGAGATCTGGTGGAACGCGGCGGCAAAACACGCCGACATCGTATTCCCGACCACGACCACCATGGAGCGAAATGACATCCTTGCCGCGGATCAGCAAAGCCGCTGGGTCGCGATGAAGAAGGTGGTAGAACCCTACAAGAGCGCACGCAACGACTTCGATATATTTTCCGACTTGGCGGAGCGCGTGGGGGTTGGTGCTGCCTTTACCGAGAATCGCAACGAGATGGGATGGTTGCGCCATATGTACGACACGGCGCGAATCACAGCGCAGGAGCGGGGATACGCTCCTCCGCCATTCGATGAATTCTGGCAAGCCGGAGACTACTTGTTCCCTGCCCCAGAGAGTGATGAAGTACTTTTCGCTGATTTTGTGGCTGACCCGGAATCGAATCGGCTCGCAACCCCCTCGGGAAAAATCGAAATATACTCCGAGACCGTGGACGGATTTGGCTACAGCGACTGCCCTGGGCAACCAACCTGGATTGAACCGAAAGAGTGGCTTGGCTCCCCCATATCGAAACAGTTTCCATTTCACCTGCTGTCAAACCAGCCGACATGGAGGTTGCATAGCCAACTTGACGCGAGCCCGGCAAGTCGCAAGAACAAGGTTCAGGATCGCGAGCCGATCAAGATGAACCGCAAGGACGCAGATGCGAAGGGTCTCAAGAACGGTGATGTTGTTCGTGTTTTCAATGATAGAGGTGCGATGCTCGCAGGTGTTGAGATCGTGGATGACCTTCTTTCGGGGGTGCTGTTGATCGCAACTGGAGCTTGGTATGACCCGGCTGAACCGGGGAAGGCTGGCGCCCTGGAGAAGCATGGAAATCCGAATGTGTTAACCCGTGATGAAGGAACATCCCGACTATCTCAGTCAATTGCGGCGCAGTCTGTTCTTGTGGACATCGAACTGTTCACAGGAACGCTACCGGCAGTGACCGCATTCGACATACCCGCATTCGCCACTGAATGATCGCGCCCCTTGTTGGTTCTTAACGGATTGCCGGGAAGTCATTCTTGATCGTCATGAAAAAGAATTCGCTTTCCCGGCAGCCGTCAACCATCTGCTTGATCACCGCATCCGGTCAATCGTCCCCGGCAAATATCGGCATCCAACACCACGCTGGCAGCGTAGCGATGCCCTTTGAGTAACGCGAACTCATCCATCGCCAAGCGCCTGGGCCGAGCTTTCGATAGCCTCTTCAATACTGCTTGTAGCGTTCGCCACTCCAGCAAGTGCGCGCTGTCCTAATGCAAGCCAAACAGATCTGCGATGCGCGGAATAGGCAGTTGGTGACAGCCTGGACCCCGGCTTCGGACAAGTGCTAAGAGCGTTGCAACAGACGATCCAGGCCGTCGAGCAGGCGCTGCAAGGCGCCCTGGTTGGAGCGCATGACCGCCAGGCCCGCCTCGCCCATCTTGCGTGCGTCCTGGGGCAGTTCGAACAGGCTCTGCACCACCACCGCCAGGCCCTGGGCGTCGTCCACTTCCTGCAAGGCCCCGGCCTCGCGCAGCATCGCGGCGATCTCCAGGAAGTTGAACAGGTGCGGGCCACTGATCACCGGCTTGGCCAGGGCCGCGGGCTCCAGCAGGTTGTGCCCGCCGTTGGCCACCAAGCTGCCGCCGACGAAGGCGCTGTCGGCCAGGGCATAGAGGAACAGCAACTCCCCCATGGTGTCCCCCAGCAGCACCGAGGTCGCCGGCGTTACCAACTCGCCACTGGAGCGGCGCACCGTTGCCAGTTCCTGCTGCCGGCACAGCTCGAACACCGAGTCGAAACGCTCCGGATGCCGCGGCACCAGGATCAGCAAGGCATTCGGATAACTGGCCAGCAATTGCCGATGGGCTTCGAGCACCACTGCATCCTCGCCTTCGTGGGTGCTGGCGGCGATCCATACCGGACGCTCCATGGCCTGCCATTGTCGACGCAACTCGGCGGCGCGCTCTGGCAGCTGCGGGTCGATGTTCAGGTCGAACTTGATCGAGCCGGTCACCTCCACCGTCTCTGCACGCGCGCCCAATTGGCGGAAACGTTCGGCTTCGGCCCGGGTCTGCACCGCAAACAGGCTCATCTGCGCCAGCATCGGCGCGGTCAGGCCGGCAAAACGCCCATAGCCCTTGGCCGAGCGCGCCGACAACCGGGCATTGGCCAGGGCCACCGGAATCCCCCGGCGAGCGCACTGGTCGATGTGGTTGGGCCACAGTTCGGTTTCCATGATCACCGCAAGCCGGGGCTGTACCCGCTCGAGAAAGCGCGCAGCGGCGCACGGCAGGTCGTAGGGCAGGTAGCAGTGCTGGATCCGCGGCTCATCGGCGAACAGCGCGCGAATCCGCTCGGAGCCGGTGGGAGTCATGCAGGTCACGGTGATCGGCAACTGCGGATGGCGCGCCAGCAACCCGCGAATCATCGGTGCTGCGGCGATGCTTTCGCCCACCGACACCGCATGCACCCAGATACCGCCAGGCTGCATGGCCGGCAGGCCGAGGGAAAAACGCTCGCCGATACGCTTGGCATAGGCCGGCGCCTTGCGCGAGCGCAGCCACAGCCGAATCGCCACCAATGGCAGCCCCAGGTAAAACAGTGCGGTGTAGAGAGTTCTATTCATGGCGGCGGAGTTTATCGGTTTTTTAGCCGATCGCCTTCAGGTGCACGGCAAAACGTTCAGCCAGCCAACGCGCCGCCAACCCCAGGGGCTCGTCGCGGCGCCAGGCCAGTTCCACCACCAGCGCCGGCGGAGTCCACTCGCTGGTCAATTCCACCATCTGGTGCTGGTAGGCCGAGTACTGCACCACATGCCGTGGCAGCCAGGCCCAGCCCAGGCCGCGCATCAGCCATTCGGCCAGGACGTAGAAGCTGTCGGCCCGCCACACCTGGGGGCTGAACGGCTCGCCGCCGGGATAACCGCTCTGCTGCGGCGCCATGAGCAATTGCCGGTGCAGGGCGAGGATCTGCCGGTCGACCCGCCCCTGGCGGGCCAGGGGGTGGCCCACGCCACATACGGTGACCATCTCGACGCTGCCCAGGGCCTGGCGCTCCAGGGTCTCGGGCATCTGCTCGTGGTGGAACAGCAGGCCCAGGTCGGCCCGGCGCTCCACCAGCCGGCGCGCCACGTCGCCCTGGGCACTGCTGGCCAACTGCACTTCGAGGCTGGGAAAACGCTCGGCCAGGGCTTCCAGGCTGTCGAGCACCGGCTGGTAGGGCATCGCCTCATCCTGGGCCAGGCGCAACCGGGCCTCCTGGCCTCGCATCAGGGCCAGCGCCCGGCCATTGAGGCGATCGCACTGGCGAAGGATTTCCCGGGCTTCCTGCAACAAGGCGCTACCCGCCTCGGTCAGCTTCGGCTGGCGGCCGCTGCTACGCTCGAACAGGCCCACGCCCAGGTCGTCCTCCAGCAGCGAGATGGCGCTGCTGACCGCGGACTGGGCCTTGCGCTGCTGACGAGCCACCGCAGAGAACGAGCGCAATTCGGCCACGCCGACGAACATCCGCAACTGTTCCAGGTTCCACTGGGTATTCATGAAGCGACCCTATCTATTATTCAGATAGGAAATGACTTTACCCCATCTGGGCAAGCACTAGAATGCCGACCCCAGAAAGCAGCCCCTGTCACGAGGACCCTCCCATGAACGCTTACTACTACCTGGCCATCGCCATCTGCGCGGAAGTGATCGCCACTGTTTCTCTCAAAGCGGTCAAGGGCCTGAGTACCCCGCAGCCGCTGCTGTTGGTCATCGCCGGCTACGGCGTGGCCTTCTGGATGCTGACCCTGGTGATGCGCACGGTCCCGGTGGGCGTGGCCTATGCCGTGTGGTCAGGCCTGGGAATCGTCATGGTCAGCATCGCCGCGCTGGTGCTCTACGGCCAGAAGCTGGATGTCCCGGCCATGCTGGGCATGGCGTTGATCGTCCTTGGCGTGGCGGTGATCCAGCTGTTCTCCAAGACCGCCGGCCACTGAAAGACAACGGCAAGCCGCGAGCGACAAGAAGGCGCAAGCGCCGGTTGTTGCTTGCAGCTTGAGGCTTGAAGCTAGAAACTTGCGGCTTCGATTGGTTCTCCGAGGTTGCTGCATGCCATCCGCTATTTCCACCGATGTGCTGATCGTCGGCGCAGGCGTCGCCGGTCTCTGGCTCAACGCTCGCCTGCGACGCCAGGGTTTTTCCACTGTCCTGGTGGAGAACGCCAGCCTCGGCGGCGGACAGAGCGTCAAGTCCCAGGGGATCATCCACGGTGGCGCCAAGTACGCCCTGCACGGAGCCCTCACCGGCGCCTCGGAGGCCATCGCCGACATGCCGCGGCGCTGGCGCGAGGCCCTGGCCGGCAATGGCGAGCTGGACCTGGCCGGCGTGCGCCTGTTGTCCGAGGCCCACTATCTCTGGTCCCCCGGCACCCTGGCCGGCAACCTCACCAGCTTCTTCGCCAGCAAGGCCGTGCGAGGCCGGGTCGACCAAGTCAAGGGCGAGCAACTGCCGCCAGCCCTGCAGGACAAGCGCTTCAAGGGCAAGGTCTACCGCCTGGCCGAACTGGTAGTGGATGTCCCCAGCCTCATCGAGCGCCTGGCCCAGTTGGCCGGCGACAGCCTGCTGGCCGGCCAGCGGATCCAGCCCTTGGTGGAAAACGGCCAGCTGGCGGGACTGCGGGTCGATGAGCGCGAAATCCGCGCCCAGCGCATCGTCCTCAGTGCCGGCGCCGGCACCGCCGACCTGCTCCAGGGCCTGGGCCTGGAACAACCGGCCATGCAGCGCCGGCCGCTGCACATGGTGCTGGTCAAGGGCACGACCCTCAAGCCGCTGTACGCCCACTGCCTGGGCGGTGGCCCCAAGCCGCGGATCACCGTCACCACCCACCCGGCCGCCGATGGCCAGTGGGTCTGGTACCTGGGCGGCGATCTCGCCGAGGCCGAGGGCGTGGCCCGGGAACCGGCGGCGCAGATCGCCGCCGCCCAGAAGGAACTGGCCCAACTGCTGCCCTGGGTCGACCTCAGCCAGGCGCAATGGGCCACCTTGCGGGTGGATCGCGCCGAACCGGCACAGTCCGGCCTGGTCCGCCCGGACAACGCCTTTCTCGCCGAACAGGATCGCCTGCTGGTGGGCTGGCCGACCAAGCTGGCCCTGGCCCCGGACTTCGCCGACCGGGTCCTGGCGGCCCTGGAACGTGATGGTATCCGCCCGGCCCACGGCGATCCGCTGCCGGAACTGCCGCGCCCGCCGCTCGGCCAACCGGCCTGGGAGCAACTGCTGCCATGAGCCAACTCACCCTGCACGATCTGCATCGCCCGCTGGGCAGCACCGGCCTGCTGGTTTCGCCCCTGGGCCTGGGCACGGTCAAGCTGGGCCGCGACCAGGGGGTCAAGTACCCCAACGGCTTCCAGATCCCGGACGACCAACAGGCACGGATGCTGCTCAAGCTGACCCGCGACCTGGGCATCAACCTGATCGACACCGCCCCGGCCTATGGCCGCAGCGAAGAGCGCCTGGGCCCGCTGTTGCGCGGCCAGCGTCATGAGTGGGTGATCGTCAGCAAGGTCGGCGAGGAGTTCGCCGATGGCGTCTCCCGCCACGATTTCAGCGCCGCCCATACCCGACTCTCGGTAGAGCGCAGCCTGCAGCGCCTGGAAACCGACTTCATCGACCTGGTGCTGGTGCACTCGGACGGCAACGACCTGGAAATCCTCGAGCACAGCGCGGCCTACCAGGCCCTCGCCCAGCTCAAGCAAGAGGGCAAGATCCGCGGCTTCGGCTTCTCCGGCAAGACCGTCGACGGCGGCCTGAAGGCCCTGGAGCAAGGCGATTGCGCCATGGTTACCTACAATCTGAACGAACAGGCGGAGAAGGCGGTCATTGACTATGCCGCCGCCCACCACAAGGGCATCCTGGTGAAGAAGGCCCTGGCCAGCGGCCACGTCTGCCTGAGCCCGGGCACCGATCCGGTACGGGCCAGTTTCGAGCTGCTGTTTGACCAGCCCGGTGTCGCCAGTGCTATCGTCGGGACCATCAATCCACTGCACCTGGCCCACAACGTGACAACCGTGGCACAGGTCCTGGGCAAGAACTGACGCCGCCGAGGCGGCCGCCCCCGACGCAGGAAGGAGCCGAGATGTCGCGACCGCTGATCAGAAAGAACCCCAGCAACTTCAAGACCTTGCCCCTGTTCGTCGAAGCGACTCCCGAAGGGCTCAGCTACCAGAGCGTCGGCATGCCGCTGAACTTCGCCCAGACCCTGCAACGCCGGCGCCCGGTGAGCGTTGCCGACAACGAGCGCTTCGCCCTGGAACTGGCGAACCTCGGGGTCTCGGTACGCCTGACCCTGCACTGGCAGAACCGCGACTATTGGGTGCTGGTGCGCCAGCGCCGCCAGGACCGTGGCGATGTGGTCCTGAAGCTGATCTCCGGCTACGTGCCGGCCCACGAGCTGAACCTGCCGCTGCACACCGCCATCCAGGAAATCGCCGAGGAATGCCTGCTGGAAACCCCGGAAGGCTGGCTGGCCGGGCGCTTCAACGATACCTGGCTGCCGGCGCCCTATGCCGGGGCCCTGCATTACCGCGAGACGCCACACTTTCGCCTGACCCCGCTGTCCGGCGCGGCACGCCCGGTTCGCTGCGCCAACCTGCACTTGCTGGAACGCCCCCGGGCCTACGTACACCTGCCCACCGCCTCGCTGCAACTGATCTACGACCTGCGCCTGGATGTCCCCAAGGAAGCCAAGTCCCTGAGCCTGTTCCATGTCGACGAACGCCTGGAGGGCGACCAACTGGTGGCCCGCCTGGATCGCAAGCGTCCCGACCTGTACCTGATGCCCCTGGAAAACGGCCAGCCCTGCGCCGAGCTGTACACCCTGAAGAAAGATCAACTGCATCCGGCCAGCACCCGCGGCCTGTACCTGGCGGAGAGCTTCGCCCAGCAGGAAGGCTGGGTGGTCGGTGATGAGCGGATTCGCTGGAAGGACTGGCTCAGGCAGCGCGGCCTGAGCGAAGCGGAAAAGGACACCCAGCTGGCACGCCTGACCGGCAAGGCACGGCAGATCCTGCGCAAGATGGTGCCCGCCAAGAACCGGCGCCAGGGCTAAAAAAAACGGCGCCCCAAGGGGCGCCGTGATTCAGCCCAGGAGCCTCACTGGGCCTGGTCGGTCTTGCGGATCTTTTCGACGATGGCGGTGGTCGAGCTGTTCTCCACCAGCCCCAGCACCTTCACCGTACCGCCATAGGCCTTGACGATATCGGCCCCGACCACCTGGTCGATGCCGTAGTCGCCGCCCTTGACCAGGACGTCCGGACGCACCTGGGCCAGCAGGTTTTCCGGGGTGCCCTCGGGGAAGCTGATCACCCAGTCCACCGCACCCAGCCCAGCCAGGACCGCCATGCGCCGGTCGACGCTGTTGATCGGCCGGCCCGGGCCCTTGAGCCGGCTGACCGAAGCGTCGTCGTTGATCGCCACGATCAGGCGATCGCCCTGGGCCCGGGCCTGCTCGAGGTAGGTCACGTGTCCGGCATGGAGAATGTCGAAGCAGCCATTGGTGAACACGATCTTCTCGTTGTGCGCCCGCGCGTCGTCGATGGCCAGCAGCAACTGGTCGAGGCTCAGCACGCCGCGCTCGGAGCCTTCTTCGCGCTGGATCGCCCGACGCAGCTCGGGAGCGCTGATGGCCGCGGTCCCCAGCTTGCCGACCACGATACCCGCCGCCAGGTTGGCCAGGCCCACCGCATGGGGCAATTCCTCGCCAGCAGCGATCGCCGCCGCCAGGGTGGAAATCACGGTATCCCCGGCACCGGTGACGTCGAACACTTCGCGGGCTCGGGCCGGCAGGTGCAGGGGCGGATGATCCGGGCGCAGCAGGGTCATGCCGTGCTCGCCACGGGTCACCAGCAGCGCACCCAGCTCCAGGTCGTGCATGAGCTTGGCACCCTTGCCGACCAGCTCGTGCTCGTCGGCGCAGCCGCCAACGATGGTTTCGAACTCACTGAGGTTCGGCGTGATCAGGCTGGCGCCACGGTAGATGGAGAAATCCTTGCCCTTGGGGTCGGCCAGCACCGGGATGCCGCGGGCCCGGGCGGCGGCGATCAGCACCTGGTGATTACGCAGCGCACCTTTGCCATAGTCGGACAGCACCAGCACCTTGATGCCGTCCAGCAAGGTGTCGACCTCGGCTGCCAGGGCCAGGGCGTCGGTGGCGAAGGGTTCTTCGAAATCGATACGCAGCAACTGCTGGTGGCGGCTCATGACCCGCAGCTTGACGATGGTCGGCTGGTGCTTGATGCGCTGGAACAGGGCCCGCACACCAGCACCCTGCAGGCTGTTGGCCAGGCTATCGGCAGCCTCGTCGTCGCCGGTCACCCCGACCAGCGAGGCCGGCGCGCCAAGGGCGGCGATGTTCAAGGCAACGTTGGCGGCACCGCCCGGGCGGTCCTCGATCTGCTCGACCTTGACTACCGGCACCGGCGCCTCAGGGGAAATCCGTGAGGTACCACCATGCCAGTAACGGTCGAGCATGACATCGCCGACCACCAAGACGGGGGCTTGATCGAATCGCGGCATGGACAACTTCATGGAGCATCCCACATACAAAATGAACAGGGGCGCGATATTAGCACAGGGTTGGCGCCGCCTAGTTCTATGGCTTGCGTGGCTCCGACGAAGAATTGACCTTGCTCATTTGCGCTGCAAAAGCTGCAGCAGGCAACGGATTGCCTCGGGCAACGCCATGCTTGCGGTATCGATCCGGCAATCGGCCTCGAGCGGCTCCTCATAGGGGCTGTCGAGCCCGGTGAAGTCCTTGATCCGTCCTTCCCGCGCGGCCCGGTAGAGGCCCTTGGGATCACGCAGGGCACAGGCATCCAATGGCGTGCTCACATGAACTTCCAGGAACTGCCCGGGAGCGAACAGCGCCCGAGCGGCATCGCGCTCGGCGCGAAACGGCGAGATCGCCGCGACGATCACCACCAGCCCGGCCTCCACCATCAACCGCGCCACCTCGGCCATGCGCCGGATATTTTCCTTGCGCGCCTCGACACCCATTCCCAGGTCCCGGCACAAGCCACTGCGTACATTGTCGCCATCAAGGACGAAGGTATGCATGCCCAGTTCGTTGAGCCGCAACTCCAGCAGGTTGGCCAGGGTCGACTTGCCGGCTCCGGACAGGCCGGTCAGCCACAGGCAGCGGGGCTGCTGGTGCTTGAGTTCGGCCCGGGCAGCGGCCGACAGTGCCAGGTTGTAGGGACGGATCTGCGGTTGCTGCAAAGGCATGCTGGCAGGTTCATTCATAACCGAGCATCTCGTAGTCACGTTGATAGACCCGACGTACCAGGCGCCGGGTACGGACCGAACACAACTCCCGGACGGGAACGTGCTCGCGTTGCTGGGTACTGTTCAGATGAGGAAGCTGCGCCTTGATGCCCAGGCGCTCGCAAAGCAATTGAAAATCGCGTTGCAAGTGTTCCTGGTAGCCGACGAAATCCAGGGACAAATGCCCTAGGGAATCGGTGAGGAAGTCAGCCTGGGGAGCGAAATGTATTTGTCGGTGGACGTTCTCCGGATGCAGCCAGCGACTGACGAAATCATCGAAATCCCGATAATGCACGGCCAGTGCCTGGGCAGCCTGGTCTCGGCGCGATAGTTGATTGCCCCGCAAGAAGGTATAGGCCGAATAGGCCCGCTCCAACGGATCACGGACGAAGGCAAACTTGAAACTGCTGGAGAACGTCCTGGGAAACTGCTGTTCATACCAGTACAACGGCAAGTGCCCAGGTGTCCATCCATCGAACAGCGCGGAGCAGACACTGCTGCCAGCACATTTGGGGACATGGATGAACAAGCAGGAATGACGGGCAAAAGCAGAGGGGAAACGCACGTTGGCGGACATGGATTTGTTCACGGCCTGGCGATCCACCACTGACAGGCGCCCCAGCAGGAAATTGCGTTGGGTCTTGGGTAAGAGCTTCCAGACAAAGCGTTGCAGCATTCCGACACCTGCGCGAAAGGGATGGCCCTCTCGATCCAATCGACGATTCAGGCGCGAAACATAACAAGCGCGTAGCGTGGAATTATTTAGCCTTGGTCAAGACTGTAAGCAAGGCGATACATATGCCCCAAGGCCGTTGCGGCCCCGGGGAATGGGAGCGGGAGCGAGCCGCTCCCGGAAGGGATCAGGCGATCCCGTTTTGCACTGGTTCTTCCAGCCCCATGGCATGCAGCCGCGAGTAGTAGCCATTCTGCGCCAGCAACTGGGCATGGGTGCCCCGCTCGACGATACGCCCCTGGTCCATGACCAGGATCAGGTCGGCCTTCTCGATGGTTGACAGGCGGTGGGCGATCACCAGGGTCGTGCGCCCTTTCATGACCTTGTCCAGGGCTGCCTGGATATGCCGCTCCGACTCTGTGTCCAGGGCCGAGGTGGCTTCGTCGAGGATCAGCAGCGGGGCATTCTTGAGCAATGCCCGGGCAATCGCCAGGCGCTGGCGCTGGCCACCGGAAAGCAGCACGCCGTTCTCGCCAACCTGGGTGTCCAGGCCATCGGGCAGTTGCGCAATGAAATCCATGGCATAGGCGTCGGCGGCGGCCTTTTCGATGTCCGCCCGCGGGGCCCCGGCCAAGTCGCCGTAGGCGATGTTGTTGGCCACAGTGTCGTTGAACAAGGTCACGTGCTGGGTTACCTGGGCGACATGACGGCGCAGGTTGCGCAAGCGATAGTCTTCGATCTCGATGCCGTCTAGCAGGATCTGCCCGGATTCGTGATGGTAGAAACGCGGGATCAGCCCGGCCAGTGTCGACTTGCCGCTACCGGAACGGCCAACCAGGGCAATCATTTGTCCTGGATCGGCACTGAAATTGATGTCCTTCAGTACTTCGCGATCGGTCTCAGGATAGGTGAAGCTCAGGTTTCGTACTTCCAGGCGCCCGTCGATACGTTCACGCTCGACGGTTCCGGTATCGACCTCAGGCTGGACATCCAGCTGCTCGAAGATGCTCTCGGCGCCGGCCACGCCTTTCTGGATAGTCGAGCTGACTTCGGACAGCTGGCGGATCGGCTTGGGCAACAAGCCCGCAGCCGTGATATAGGCCACCAGATCACCGGCTGTAGCATCGCCACGCAAGAACAGCACGAGGAACATCAGCGCGGCCATGGCGGAATAGATCACCAGCTGCAGCATGGGGGTATAGACCGCGCCGGTCTTGGTCATGCGCAACTGCTTGTCGGTATTGCCCTGGCTGGCCTGGGCGAAACGCTGCTGCTCGTACTCCTCGCCACCGAAGCTGCGAACCACGCGATAGCCCTGGATGGTTTCCGAAGCGACATGGGTCACGTCCCCCATCGCCACCTGGATCTTTTTGCTCTGCTTGCGGAATTTCTTGCTGGTATTGCTCACCATCACCGCGATCAAGGGCAGGATCGCCACCATCACCAGGGTCAGCTTCCAGTTCATCCAGATCAGGTAGCCGAACAGGAAGATCACGGTCAGGCCTTCGCGGATCACCACCTTGATGGCATCGGTGGCCGCCCCGGTGACCATCGTCACGTTGAAGGTGATACGCGAGATCAGGTGCCCGGAGTTGTGGGTGTCGAAATAACGATTGGGCAGGACCAGCAACTTGTTGAACAACTCGACCCGCAGATCATGCACCAGGCCCAGGGAGACCTTGGCCAGGTAATAGTTGCCAAGGAACGAACCCAGTCCCTGCCAGGCCGCGATCAGGATGATCAGCAGCGGCACCGCCATCAGCAACTGCAAGTCCTGCAAATAAGGAACATCGGGGAACAGCACCGCGTTGGGATTACTGAGCCCATCAACGAAGTACTTCAGGATTCCCGCCAGCATCGGCTGGGTGGAAGCGAAAATCACGAAACCCAGGATACTCAGTGCGAACATTCCCCAGTAGGGACGCACATAAGACAGCAAGCGCAGGTATATCTTCAGACTCGACGCCGCGGCAGGAGTAGGGATAGTCATGAGAACTCGTGGGATGAGAAATAAGCCGCGCACTATAACACAGGCCATTTTCACGCCTGAGCTGAGGTAGTATACCGGCCCCTATCCATGCCCGCCGGCGTTGACCCTGGAGTATTGATGCAAGCCCTCGACCCTGCCCGCTACCTCACCCTGCGCGAGGGCGCCGAAGTCCTCGAGGCCGATGGCCATGGCGACAAGGTATTGCGTCTGACAGACGGCTCGATCTTCAAGCTCTTTCGGCGCAAGCGCCTGCTGACCTCCGCAGCCTGGTATCCCTACGCCCGACGCTTCGCCGACAACTGCAAGGCCCTGGACGAACGGCACATCCCTTGCCCCAAGGTGCGCCAGGTCTACCGCATTGCCAGCATCGAGCGCGACGCGGTGCACTACAGCCCCTTGCCGGGGCAGACCCTACGTCAGTTGCTGGAGGATGAAGAGCAGGGCGAAACACTGCGAGCCCAGTTGGGCGCCTTCATGGCTAGGCTGCACGAAAGCGGCATCTACTTCCGCTCGGCTCACCTGGGCAACATCGTCCTGACACCGGAAAAACAGTTGGGCCTGATCGACATTGCCGACCTGCAAGTGCGTCGCCGGCCGTTACGCAAGAACCTGCGGCTGCGCAACTTCAAACACATGCTGCGCTACGCAGAAGATCGCCAGTGGTTGCTGAAGAACCAGGGCGCGACCTTTCTCGAACACTACAGCGCCGCGCAGAACACCTGCTCGAGACAAGACCTGATCACGGTCTTGCAGCAGGCGTAGTGCGCGGCGCTTGGGGGAACAGCCTTACAGGCCCTGGGCTTGCCGGGCCTGCAACACCCGGCCAAGGATCATGGCTGCTGGCAGCAGTACCAGTGGCCACAGCTCATCCGGATTGCCGATCAACAGACTGCCATCGAAGTTGAGCATCACCAGCGCACAGGCCAGGTACATGCCCCAGGCATCACGCAGGCGCCAGGCATAGACAAGCGAAGCCACCATCAGGGCAATGAAGATCAGCAGCGCCGGCGCACCGGTGTACAGCCCCAGAGCGACAAAGATGTTGTGTGGATGCTGGATCGGCATCCAGCCAGCGAGCAACTGGCTAGAGTGGAAACCCACACCGCAACCCAGCGTCCAGCCGCAGTTCTGCCACTCACCGACCATCACATGGAACAACTCGCTCCGGTAGGAATCACCGCGCGTCCACAAGGACTGGAACCACGCCTCGTCGTGGATGCCCCAAATGACCGCGGCAAGAACCGCCGATCCGAGGACAACCGCAGCTCCCATGGCCTTGGGCTTGTGGTAAAGCCCATACAGAACCCACAGGCCGAAGAGGAATGCCGCACCAACCAACGCCGTACGGGTCTGCAGGACAAAGGTCACGGCCACCACCGACAACAGGATCGCCGCCCCCGCCTCAACCCAGCGCTTGGACCGCACCCACCAAGGCAAGGCCAGCGCCAGCGCACAGAACAGCCAGATGCTGGCGTAGATCACATTCTGCAGGCGGGCCGGCAACAGACCGACCCGGCTACCAAAAGCGAATTCTCCCGTACTCCAGCTATAAACCGCACTGGCATAGATATACAGGCAGAGGATCCAGAACTGGGCGCGAATGAACTGCGGACTGCGGAAGAATGTCGGCGCAGTCAGGGCTGCGACCGCAAACATGAACAACAGGGTGTAGACGATGTGCTTATAGAACTGAGCCTTTCCGGCGATGATTCCCGGCACGAAGAACCACAGGATGAAGACCAGCCACCCCCAGGCCAAAGGCTCCCTGAGCAACTTACGACCATCACCCTTGAGCAGGAACACCAATCCCGGCAAGGCAATGAAGGCGTAGAAGATATTGTTGGTCCACTTTGAAGAACCACCCACTATGTAGCTCAACAAGAACACGCATAACAGCGTGCTGAAGTAGAGCGCTGTTTTCCCCAGTTTCATACGATCAAATTCCATGTATCAACCAACCCAATGCGAGACCAAGAATAAAAACCGCCGCCAACTTGATTCGGTCACGACGCTTGCGGCGCTGCTTGTCCACCCGCTCCTTGGGAAGTTCAACGTGCTCGCCAAACCCTGTGTGCAGCACTGCGTCATTTTCCAGAATCAAGCCATGACGATTGTCACGGGCGTAGATTCGCGACAGATCCTTCTCTCCCGAAAACGCCGAGTAAGGTGCGTGCAGCAGGTAATCTGCCTTGCGTCGCAGGCCCGGATTCAGTGAAAAACCCTGCCAGTCGGCCTTGTGCGAACCCAGCAAATAGAAAGGAATTCCATCGACGACCTTGCGCTCGTTGAGGAAAATGTAGGGACTGTGTACAGCCAGGTCATGATGAAAGCTGCGCAGCCAGACTTGTAGCGCCTGGGGATCGTTTTCCAGCAGGACCTGGGACTCTTCGATAAAACCTTCACGATAGAAGTCCCAGTCATCCTCGCAGTGGAAGATCCAGGAAGTCTGCACGTGCTCATACGCCAGGTCGATGGAGCGTAACTGGCCCAAACGCGGAACATTGACAAAAAACTGGGTGTGCGCCCGCCAATGCTCCGGAATGCAGTTCTCTACCTCTTTATCACCAGAGTCTTCAGTGATAAACACCCGGCGGATCGGCGCGGTGTTGAAACGATCGAATGATTCCAAAGTTCGCTTCAACAGGTCGAAGCGACCACAACTGGTCACCACCACCGATATATCGCTAGTTTCGCTAAACAGCATTTAATAGCACCAAGTCATTAGCGGGAAGTTGTCACAAGGCTCTTAGAAGCCCAATGCCACACGCAATCTTTCTGTCCAGCTCAGCGGCGCACGCTCACGAAGCGGCGCACGCATGCATTCGACCACTGCATGGCCGACCGAACGGAAGCTGTAACGCTGCTCCACCAGGGCTTGTCCCGCCTGAGCGATAGACTGGCTGAGCTCCGGCGAAGCGCGCAATTGCTGGAGTTTCAGCCTCAGTTCCTCGCGATCGCGATACAGTACAATGTTCTGCATATCGATAAAACCCAAGGCCTGGTTCTCTTCGTTCCCCTGGTCAAAGGCGAACAGTACGCAGCCACAAGCCATGGCCTCGAAGTTCTTGATCATGTATTCGCCCATGCCGACATCGGCACTGACGAAGTAGCGAATTCGATTCAAGGTTTCGCAATACTCCTCACCCGACTTGGTCCGGGTGACAAGCAGATTCTCGACTTCAGCGATCGACTCAAGCATTTCTTTGCGACCGGAGTACGCCACGCTGTTCAAACTGCCGACAAAACCTAGTTCGATATCCCGCTCACGGGCTCGGTCCTGCAGCAACGCCTGGTCGTAGCCCTTGGGCACGAAATGCGCATCGAAACCTTCTTCACACAGACGCTGACTGACCATGTATCCCGAGCTGATGACCCGCGCCCAAGGCAACTTGCGGTAGTGCGCACTAAACTTGCCGGTGTACTTGCAAGGGATGTAGTTCTGGTACGCGTCGTGCTCGAGGATAACCAGGTTAGGCAGGGTCTGTATGAACCTAACCTGTCTGATTTCCTTCTTGAAGCGCAGGAAGAAGACGATCCGGTCGTAACGCTCAACGTCCACGTGCTTGCGGAAGTACTTACGCAGATTGTCCTGCTCGGCACTGCTCAGCATGCGCATATCGCATTCGCATCGCTCAGCAATGCCATCGTAGAGTCGATCAAGAATCGCCCGCTGTTCTTTCTGAACCAGAAACAGAACTCTCACACTTCCTCTCTTTTGCTTGGATTCTCGTCGACCCAGAACAGCTCGTGCTGACGCACTGCCTTGCGGAAAAACTCGTTTTCACCAAAGGCGGGCCAATGCCGGCCAGCCAGACAACGCTGAATGAGGCGTCGGATCTTGCGCTTGAAGGGAGGCGGCGGCTGCAGGTCGTGCATCATGCCCAAAGACATGGCCTTGTGCCACTGCCTTTGCGGGAGAACGGTCAACGCCCATGGTCGCAACGGTGACTGTGCCGCCAGCTGTGGTGGCAAGGCCACGCCACTACCGGCCTGCCCCATGGGCCAGCGATCGTTGTCATGCAGGTGGTTGGCATAATAAAGCAGGGACGCGGGCTGGCTGCTGGTCTTGCCCAGGGCCTCCAGCACCGCCTGTTGCGCACAGACATGATCCGGATGCGGGTCGAAATGGGGATGGGGCACAACGATGACTTGGGGCTGGATATGCTCGATCAGTTCCACCAAGTCCTGCACCAGGTTCTGCCAGGAGGGAATCCCATTGGCATCACTGGCCAGGCCCAATTGATTGAAGCGCCGGAAAGGACGGGTATCGAGCATATCGGCCTCTCGCGAACCGACCGGCTGCTCGGGCGCAGCTTGCATCGCCGCCAACTGCAGGCAGAAATACCCCAACTGCACGCAGCGTTCCTGCGGGACACCCGCCCATAAAGGCACGCTGATGCTGTCCCAGGCCCGCAGCGAGCCCTTCAAGCGCGCCGCTTCGACACCATCGAGCCCCATCTGCCGGTAATGTTCAGCTTCTATCTCGCCGGCGGTCAGGGTCACGATCCAACTCTGGGCCGCCTGGCTGTACAGGCCGAACGCCGCCAACTCGGCATCATCGGCATGGGGAGCGACCACCAATACTCGCTTGGCCAGATAGTCGGGGTGACGCAGGATGAAGAGCTCGACCCCGGGATCCAATCGACAGAAACGCCCCTCGAGCGCCAACCTCGATTCGTTCAGGGCAACTTGCTGGCCAGTCAGGTTCAGGTAGCGAACTCCCTGCACACCGCGCTCGAAGTCCTGGCAGTCCGCCATCCCGCCAAGTATCCGCACTCCAGGATCGAACAATCTCCCCAACCAGGAGGACTTGATGCGCACCTTGAGGATCAAGGTGTCGTTGTCACCCAGCGCCAACGGGCCAGGCAGGCTCAACTTACCCTCGACAAGCTGCAGTGAAAGCTGCTCATCGGCCTTCAGTTGGTAGTCGTAGTCATCCTTGGGTGAATAGAACAGGTGGTCGGCGAACCAGGCCTCGTGGGCCAGCCAGGCAGCCACCGCCAGCAACAACGGCAACCACCAGGCCACCAGGACGCCAGCCAGCAGCAACAGCACCAGGCCGATCAGCAAGGCGATTCGTTTATTGCGCCGGTGGCGCTTGAGCAGTTGCTGCTTGCGGCTCATGGGCTGACTCACACCTGGAAAACCGGCACAGGATTGCACCAACGATCCTTGTATTCACGGTCGGCACGACCGAAGGAAAACCGTAGCGGCTTGTCCAGCGCCCGAGCCTGTTCCCAGGCGCTCTGGGTATTGAGGAAACTCAACACGCTGCCTGGACTGAACTCCCGGGTTTCGGGGTCGACACCACCATTCACGTACTCGACGCTGATCCACTGCGGGGCTTCGACCCGGTAGATCAGCTGCACGGCGATCGGGGCATCGTTGAGGAAGATCACCGAGCCAATCAGCAGCTCGCGCAGACGCTCCAGCACCTCGGCCATGCGTTCGGCACCGGTGGCGGCGAATCCCCAGCGCCGCTGGAAAAGATCGCAGTAGATAGCCGCCAGTTCAGGGCTGCTGAACTCGCTCACCGGACGCACCACACCGCCCGCCTCCTCCAGCAAGCGCAGTTCACGGCGCTGGTTGTAGCGGAACTTCTTCGACAGTTCTTCCGGGGTGCGAGCCATGGCCAACTGCTCGGCCTGGGGCCGCTGGCCGGCGAAACGCCCCTCGTTGAGGGCCGAAAGGTAGCGGCCACGATGACGCAACGGAGCCTGGGCGTGCGCCGCTGCCGGCAAGATCAGCTCGGCATTGCCGATATCGAACAGTCCTTTCTTGCCCGCGCGCTTGAGCACATCCTTGGACAGCGCCAGGTCCCGGCCCCAGGTAGCGATGGCCGCCTGTAGCTGGCCATCGCGCTCCCAGGCCAGGTAACGCACGGGAATCTGCGCCAGGTCCGCCAGTTGCTCGACCACCAGTGGATGGGTTGCCACGCTGCCACCAAAACGCTGCCAGGCCTGGGCATAGGTCGATGCGTCAATGACTGACCAGCCGCGTTCGCGCCAGCCTTGGAATCGATTGAGCATCAGCCCCTCGCGGTCAGTTCGGTGACTTGTGGCAAGCGCCAGAATACGTCGCGTACGGCCCGATCGGAGAAACGCTCGCGCAAGCGATCGAGCATCAACTCGGCGCAGACCCGGCGCTGGTGTTCGTCCATCGCCGCCAGGTGCTGCAGGCCCTGGGCCAGATGTTCGACATCCCCCAGGGGAAACAGGATGCCCACACCCTCGACCACTTCCTTGGCCCCGCCGCACGCGGTGGCCAGCAAGGGTACGCCGGCGGCCATGGCCTCCAGCAGGACCATGCCGAAAGGCTCGTGGTCGGAGCTCAGGGCGAATACATCGAACGCCCGGAAATAGCGCCGGGCCTCTGGAACCTGGCCGAGGAACAGCACGCGATCGGCGATCCCCAGCTCGCGAGCCAGGGACTTGAGGTCCTTGTCCAGGCGGCCGGTACCCAGGATCGCCAACTGGCTGCCTTGGGGTAGCTGCGCCGCTGCCGCGGCGAAACCACGCAACAGGGTGGCCTGGTCCTTGTCCGGATGCAGGCGCCCGACGTTGCCGACGATCCACGCATCGGCGGGCAGGCCCAGCTCGGCACGGGCTGCGGCCCGGTTCAGCTGGCTGGCCTGCAAGGCCTCCAGGTCGATCCGGTTGTATAGGGTCTGGATCCGCTGCGCCGGCCACTTGGGCAGGCAGGCACGCATATCGTCGCGCACCGCGTCGGAGACCCCGAGCAGGCTCAGGCGCTTGCCGAACAGCCCGGCGAACAGCTTGCGGCTGCCGCGCTTGTAGTCGCTGAACGCATGGTGGACGCCGATCACCGGCAGGCGTGTGCCCAGCAGGGCGATGTAGATCGGCTTGAAGCGATGGGCGATGCAGAAGCTGAAGTTGCGCGATGCGGCGATCTTGCGCAGGTCACGGATGGCACCCAGCTTCAGGCCACGAATGGCCTTGGAGCTGTACTCCATGAACAGCACTTCGTCGGACGCGCAACCCGCGGCGACTTCGGCATCGGCGACCCCGGTCAGAAAGACCGTGGTCACCCGATAGCCGCTGCCCGCGAACAGGTTGGCATATTGCCGCGCGCAGTCCAGGAACGGCCCGTCATAGCCGTGGCAGAACTGCAGCACATGGCGTTCAGCCGACCGTGTCATAAGGATCCACGCCGTCTTTGACCACCAGGATGTCTTCCATGATCAGGTACTGCAGGTCGGACCCGTAGAACATGTTCAAGGCATCGGTCGGCGAGCAGATCATCGGTTCGCCACGGCGGTTCAGCGAAGTGTTCAGCGACACACCGTTGCCAGTCAGGACTTCCAGGGCCTTCATCATGTCGTAGTAGCGCGGGTTGTATTCGCGCTTGAGCACCTGGGCCCGGGATGTGCCGTCCTCGTGGACCACTTCCGGTACCCGGGTCTTCCACTCCTGCGCCACTTCGAAGGTGAAGGTCATGAACGGTGCCGGATGGTCGACCTTGATCATTTGCGGAGCGACAGTGTCGAGCATCGACGGGCAGAAAGGCCTCCAGCGCTCGCGGAACTTGATCTGCTCGTTGATCCGGTCGGCCACGCCCGAGGCGCTTGGGCAACCGATGATCGAACGGCCGCCCAGGGCGCGCGGGCCGAACTCCATGCGGCCCTGGAACCAGGCCACCGGGTTGCCATCGACCATGATCTTGGCGATGCGCTCGGGGGTGTTGTCGATCTGGCGCCAGGCTGGCTGGTTCGGGTGCCGGGCACAGGCAGCGATCACGTCTTCGTTGGAGTACGCCGGGCCGAGGTAGACGTGCTCCATCTTCTCCACCGGTACGCCACGGGCGTGGGACACATAGGCCGCGGCACCCACTGCGGTACCGGCGTCGCCGGAGGCCGGCTGGACGAACAGTTCCTTCACGTCCGCACGGGCGATGATCTTCTGGTTCAGCTTGACGTTCAGCGCACAGCCGCCGGCGAAGGCCAGCTTGCCGGTTTCCTTCAGGGTGTCGCCCAGGTAATGGTCGATCATCTGCAGGGCCAGCTTCTCGAACAATGCCTGCATGCTGGCGGCGTAGTGGATGTATGGCTCGTCGGCGATATCGCCTTCGCGCTTGGGACCCAGCCACTCGATCAGCTTCGGCGAGAAGTAGAAACCCTTGCCCTTCTCTTTATAGCGACGCAGGCCGATGACGTTGGCGTAGTCGGTGTTGATCACCAGCTCGCCGTTTTCAAAGCTGGCCAGGCGCGAGAAGTCGTATTTGCTGGCATCGCCGTAAGGCGCCATGCCCATGACCTTGAACTCGCCGTCGAGCATCTCGAAGCCGAGGAACTCGGTGATCGCGCCGTACAGGCCGCCCAGGGAATCCGGATCGTAGAATTCCTTGATCTTGTGGATCTTGCCGTTCTCGCCATAACCGAAGAAGGTGGTGGCGTACTCGCCCTTGCCGTCGATCCCGAGGATCGCGGTCTTCTCCTTGAAGCCGGAACAGTGGTAGGCGCTGGAAGCGTGGGCCAGGTGGTGCTCGACCGGCTCGATCTTGATCTTCTTCGGATCGAAGCCCAGTTGCTCCAGGCACCAGACGATCTTCTTGCGATAGCGCTTGTAGCGACGGTTGCCCATCAGGATCGCGTCCAGGGCACGGTCCGGGGCATACCAGTAGCGCTTGGCGTAGTGCCAGCGCGCCTTGCCGAACAGGCTGATCGGGGCGAATGGAATCGCTACCACATCGACGTCGGAAGGCTTGATCCCGGCCTGCTCCAGGCAGAACTTCGCCGACTCGTAGGGCATGCGGTTCTTTGCATGCTTGTCGCGCACGAAACGCTCTTCTTCAGCAGCGGCAATCAGCTTGCCGTCGATGTACAGGGCCGCCGAAGGATCATGGCTAAGGGCGCCGGACAGGCCAAGAATCGTCAATGCCACAGGGGTCTAGCCTCGTTTAGTCTGCATGCGGGCGCAAAGCGCCTTGAAAAGAAAGTGTGCTCGCAAGAGGGCGAGAAACAACGAAAGGGCGGGATTATAGCGTAAAAGCAGGGGCAAGCCTCTAGAGGCAAGCCACAAGCCAGGCTACATCGCGGCGCGCCCGCCCCACCGCCGCCACGACCCAGGAAGATCTTCCAGGGCTCATGGCGGCGATGGCAGCGACCACGGGTCGCAGGTCAGGCCGCAGACGCGTCGGGAGCCTTGGGCAAGCGCTGATCAATCATTTGATACAACTTGCTGCTTTCAGGCCAGTTGCGCATGAAACGTGCGCGATCACGGGCATAAGCCGCAGCGAAACTCCCCACGCTGGAATGCTGGCGCATGGAATCCAGGTCGATCAGGGACCAGCGATCCTCCTGCCAGAACAGGTTATGGCCCTTCAGATCGCCATGGCTGATGCGCTCCCTGAGCAAACTGGCGAAGAGCAGGTCCAGGGCCCGCAGCTCCGGCTCAGGCGCCCCGCCACTGTCGACGAACGGCGCGAAGCGCTCGATGATGTCCGGCCCCGGCAGGTACTCGGTCACCAGGTAGGCCCGCCGGCGCAGCCAGAGGAAGCGCCGCTCCAGCACGGCCAGGGGCTTGGGCGTGGCGATGCCGAGGAAGGCCAGGCGATTGCCTTCGCGCCATGAGTGCCAGGCTCGGCTGGGACGCCAGAAACGCTTGAGCCAGTGGGCGAAACCCTTGATGTTGTAGCGCTTGAGCACCAGGGTGCGCCCCGCGGACTCGATCCGCCCGACACTGGCCGCGCCACCGGTCTTGTACAGATGCCCCTGGTCCAGCAGGGCGTCGGCCTGTTCCAGCACCGGCAGCATCGCCGCCTCTTCCTCGCGCCGGATCGCCCTCAGGGCGAAGGGGCCGCGATGTACGCTGAACAGCGTGCACTCGCGGCCGACCTTGCTCAGGAAATCCCGCAGGCGCCAGCCTCGCACCTTGTCCACCTGCTTCTGCAATGCCTCCAGGGGCAGCGCATGCTCGGCATTGGCCAGCAGGTAATGCACCAGCAATTCCTCGGTGAAGGGCTCAAGGTTCTTGGGCAACTGGGCGAAGAACACCCCGAGATTCTCCAGGACTTTCTGCCGCGACAGGGGCTTGCCCGCATCTTCGACGCAGATGCCCGCACCATCGATCAAGTGCAACTGGCCATCGTGGCGCAACAGGTTGTCCAGATGCAGGTCTTCCTGCCACAGGCCCTTGGCATGCAACCGGGCAATCGCCCCCAGCGCCTCGGCCAGCACCTCGACCTGCTCATCGGCCAGCATTGGCAAGGCCTGCACCTGGCTCCAGGCGTCGCCCAGGCCCTGGGCACCCTCCAGGAACTCGAAGAGCAGCCAGCCGCCCTCGCCTTCCTGCAAGCCATCGGCCAGCAGCAATGGCGTGGTCAGCCCCTGCTCCGCCAGCAGGCGCACACCTTGCAACTCCCGCTGGAAATGCCGTGCCGCCTTGGAACCGACCAGCAGCTTGGCCAGCACCGTGCGCCCACGCCAGACGCCGGCACCGACATAACGCTGCCCCGGCAGCACGCGCAGCAGGCTCAACAACTGCAACTGCGCCGCACCGGCGGCGTCCGCCAACTCCAGGCTCAGGGGCAGGACCGGATTGCGCCCTGCGTGCTTCAGCTCGGACAAACGCATCAGCGAGATTCCTTGTGGCTGCTGCGGGCACTGAGCCGGGCGACCCAGGCGTCCAGCAGGGAGCTGTCCAGGGGCTGGTCGAGGTAGGCCGCCAACAGGCAGCGCACATCCTCGACACTCCACACCGAAGCGCGGCGCAACAAGGGCTCGAGGTCCTTGACCCGATCGCGCTGACCGAACAGCAATGGCCGGGTTTTCTCCAGGTCGATCAGTTGCGCCTGGTAACCCGCGCCTTCCGGGCGCAGGAAAATATGCTTGGGGTAGAAGCAGCCATGTACCTGGCGCAGGCCGTGCAGCTGCCGGGCCAGTTGACCACAGGCCTCGAGCACGGCCTGGCGCTGGGACTCGGGCATCTGCGCCCATTGCGCCAGCAGTGCATCCAGGTCGTCCCAACCATCCAGGGCCCGGGTCATGAGGATCGCCCGGGTCTCGCCGGCGACCTTGCGCATGCCGAAGAACACCGCCTGCAAGGCCGGGATACCCAGCTCCTGGTAGCGCCGGATATTGCGAAACTCGCGGGAGAAGCTCGGCTCGCCGAACGGATGGCGCAGGGTCCGGGTCAGGTAGTTGGTTTGCCGCTTGAGGTAGAACCCACGCCCCTCCACGTCCAGGCGATAGACGCTGCTATGGCCGCCACGGCCGGTATTGGGTTCGTCCACCGCATCCAGTTGCCTGGCCCACAGCTGGTCGAAAGTGCCAAGGCCGTTGCGCTCCAGCAGCGCACGCTCCTCGGACGCCAGGAAATCAGTCATTCACGTCCCTCGAAAAATCTCACCACGTGGCGAATGCGCTCCTTGTCGGAGGCACTCAAGCGATCGCGCTGGCGATACTGCAGGTAGAAGCGCAAGCGCTGGGTGGCGGAAAGATGGTACTTGGCCACCTTGTCCAGGCAGGCCAGGTCCTTGGTGATCCGGTACTTGAGCCAGAACCCACGCCAGAAATCGCCGTTCGGACAGTCGATCAGGTACAGGCGGTCCTGGTCATCGACCAGCAGGTTGCGCCATTTCAAATCGTTATGGGTGAAGCGATGGTCATGCATGATCCGGGTATAGGCGGCCAGCTGGCGGCTGATCCCGTCGACCCAGCGCCGGTCCTTGAGCTTGGGATCGTTGCGCTCGGCCAGCACCGACAAGTCTTCGGTGCGCGGCAGCTCGCGGGTGATCATCGCGCCCCTGGAATAGGCCAGGCAGCGTCGCTCCAGGCCCCATGCCACCACTTCGGCAGTTGGAATGCCCCACTTGGCGAAACGCTTGAGGTTCTGCCATTCGAACTTGACCCGGGGCTTGCCCAGGTAGCGCCGCAGGTTCTTGCCGGCACCGGTATAGCGCTTGACGTAATAGTTGACCCCATCACGCTGGACACGCACGACATCGGACAGCGGGTCGCGGGTCAGATGTTCGCCCTCGAGGGTGAACACCGCCTCCAGGCTGCCGAAATCTTGTGCCAATGCCTGGTAGGCAGGGTCCAGGTTCCAGCTAGCCATCAGAGCGCATCTCCGTACCTTTGCTTGCGTGCGTAGAGTTTTTCGGCCTTGCCCCCGAGCCAGGCCAGCAGCGGCGCTTCCTCGGCGAGGATCCGCCGCAGCGGTTGCTGGAAGTAACCCGTGAGGAAGCGCAGCTTGTCGCGGCGCGTCAGGCCGATATCCAGGGCCGAGAAGTACAGGGCCGCCAGGTCCTTGTTACGCCAGCGCTGGGTGATCTTCGCGCGGGTCTGGGCCCGGTGCAGGTCGATCAGCGACAACTTCAATGTCCCCGGAGTGATCGGCCGGTCGGTGTGCAGCAGGAAGTGGCAGATGTAGCAGTCGCGATGGTTGACCCCGGCGCGATGCATGGTGCCGGTCATGCGCGCCACCTCGGCGATCAGCGCCCGCTTGAGCGCAGGCGCCGGCGGTTGCTTGACCCAATCGATACTGAAGTCCTCGAGGCTGATGGTCGGCGCCAGCTCCTCGGTGACGATGAACGAATGCTGGTTCGCCGGGTTGGCACCGCGCTCGCCATAGGCCACGGCGGTCATGGTGGGCACGCCGGCCTGGTGCAGGCGCTCCAGGGCCAGCCATTCCTGACCGGCGCCCAGCACCGGCAGCTTGGCGGTCACCAGGTTCTTGGCGATCTCGCCCCAGCCGATCCCCCGGTGGATCTTCACGAAATACCCACGGCCGGCGACTTCCGTACGCAAGGTACGGCGCGCCTCCAGCTCGCGATAGACCTGGCCCTTGAGCTCCTCGACGGCGGTGAACGCATCGCGTCCAGCCCAGAGGCTCTTGAAGGGCTCGGCAAGCATCAACTTCATCGGTCTTGCTCCGCCAGAATCACATCCGCAGCGTGCTGCGGCATGCTGTAGAGGTCGGCCGTCTCGGCGAACGCCAGGCCGTTTCGGCTCCAGGTCGCGCGTGCAGCATCGTCGGTCAACATGGTGGTGAGGTATTGGTTGAGCTGTGCCTGCTCCAGCGGTTCATCCAGCACCAGGCCGCTTTCGGCCTCGGCGATGTAGTGGGCATAACCACAAACCGCGCTGACCAGCACCGGCAGGCCGGCTACCAGGGCCTCCAGCAGCACGGTCCCGGTATTTTCGTTGTAGGCCGGGTGGATCAGCAGGTCGGCGCCCAACAGGAAACGCGGGATATCGCTGCGCCCTTTCATGAACTGCACCTGGTCACTCAACCCCAGGGCGGCGCTCTGCACCTGGAATACCTTGGGGTCGTCCTGGCCGATTACAAATAGCCGTGTGCGTTTCTTCAGCGCCGCAGGCAAGGCCGCCAGGGCCTTGAGGCTGCGATCCACGCCCTTGGTCTTGAACCCGGAACCGATCTGCACCAGCAGCAGGTCGTCGTCCTTGAGGTCGAACTCGCGGCGAAACCCGGCACGGATCTCGGCCGCGTTGGCCGGTGCCCGACGGTCCTGGGCAATCCCGGGTGGCAGCAGGTGGAAACGCGACAGCGGGGTGTCGTAATGCTTGATGAACAGCGGCTGCTGGACTTCGGAGATCATCAGGATCTCGGTCTTGGCATCCTTGGCGAACACCGCCCGCTCATACTCGGCGAAATGCCGGTAGCGACCCCAGCGCCGGTACAGGGAGTGCCGCAGGTTCTGCGCCTTGTCCTCGAAGCAGCCATCGGCCGCGTAGTAGACATCCAGCCCGGGCATCTTGTTGAAGCCCACCAGCCGGTCCACCGGACGCCTGGCCAGGTCGGCCGCCATCCAGGCACTGAGTTTTTCGTTGCGATGATGGTTGAACAGCGCCTTGACCGGCGCCACCAGCACTTCGAAGCCAGGGGGTACGTCACCTTCCCAGATCAGGGTGTAGACGCGAATCTGGTGGCCGCGCCGCTGGCACTCCAGGGCAATGCGCATGAAATCGCGCTGCAGGCCGCCAAAGGGAAAATACTTATAAAGGACAAAAGCCAATTGCATCAGCGTGGCTCCTCAGCCAGTAACAAGGCGCTCAGCCGGCTGGCGACACGCTCGGGGTTGAGGCGGGTAAAGCACAGGGGCCACTCGCGCTTGAGATCGAACCGCTGCCGGTCCACGGCAGTCGGCTGGTAGGTGCACTGCTTCTGCAGGCACGGGGCGCAGGGGAAGTTGCTCCCCAGGTGGATCTGCACCCGGCCATAGGCACCGGTCAGCCCCGGATTGGTCGGGCCGAACAGCGAGATGGTGGGCACATCCAGGGCGGCGGCAAGGTGCCCCAGCCCGGTATCCACGGCGACGCAGGCCTGGGCGTCGACCAGCACCCGGGCCACGCCGGCCAGATTCAGCTTGGGCAGTACCGTGGCGTTCTTCAGGCCGCTGGCGATACGCTCGGCCCGGGCCTTCTCGGCGGCATTGCCCCAGGGCAACTTGACCTCGACCCCGAGCATGCCCATGCGCTCGGCCAGCTCGCGCCAGTAAGCCTCGGGCCAATGCTTGGTGTCCCAGGTGGTGCCATGCAGGAACAGCACGAAAGGATTCTTGCGTGGCAGTTCCACCAGCTTTTCGGCATCCAGGCCGTAGTCGCCCATCCCCTGGGGCAGGTCATAACCCAGGGCCAAGGCGAACAGCTGGCGCACCCGCTCCACGGCATGCTGTCCACGGGCCACCGCCAGGCGCCGGGAATAGAAGCGCGAAGCCAGCGGTTCGCGGGCCGAGTCCTTGTCCAACCCGGCCACTGGCGCACGCACGTAGCGGGTCAGCCAGGCGCTCTTGAGCAGACCCTGGGCATCGATCACCAGGTCGTACTTGGTCGAGCGCACGCTCTGCTTGAAGCGCCGCCACTCGCCGCTCTTGATGGTCTGCCAGATATTCTTGCGCCAGCGGCGGATCGCCACCGGGATCACCTTGCCCACAGCCGGGTGCCAGGTGGGAATTTCGGCGAAACCCTCTTCCACCACCCAGTCGAACTTGATCCCCGGGATCGCCCGCGCGGCATCGGTGACGGCCGGCAAGGCGTGAATCACGTCACCCAGGGAAGAGGTCTTGATCAACAGTACCCGCAACTTATCGAACCTCGACCGCAGTGCCCTGCAACCGCTGCAGGGCCTCGTTCACCGACTGCGGCATCAGCTGGCGCAGGCAGTTGTAATGGCCGAAGCGGCAGGTGCGGTCAAAGCACGGACTGCATTCGATACCCAGGCGCACCACTTCGACCTGATCGGCCAACGGCGGGGTGAAACCCGGCGAGGTGGAGCCGTACACCGCCACCAGCGGGCGGTTCAGCGCAGCGGCCACGTGCATCAGCCCGGAGTCGTTGGACACCACGGAATCGGCACAGGACAGCAGGTCGATGGCCTCGGCCAGGGAGGTCTCGCCACTGAGGTTGACCGACTCCTCGCGCAAGCCGGGAATCAGCCGGCTGCGGATTTCCTCGCCCACGGCGTGATCGTTCTTCGAGCCGAACAGCCAGACCTGCCAGCCGTCACGGATCCTGGCCTCAGCCACCTGGGCATAGTGTTCCGACGGCCAGCGCTTGGCCTCGCCGAACTCAGCTCCCGGACACAGCGCCAGGACCGGACGGTCCAGGGCCAGGCCGAACTTGGCCAGGGCCGCGTCACGGCTCTGCGGATCGATCTGCAGGCTGGGCCGCGGATAGGGCGCAGGCAAGTCGGCGCCAGGCTCGTAGGCCAGGGCCATGAAGCGCTCGATCATCAACGGATAACGCTCTTTATCGAGCTTGCGCACATCGTTGAGCAGGCCGTAGCGGAACTCGCCACGCCAGCCGGTGCGCTTGGGAATGCCGGCGAAGAAGGGCACCAGTGCCGACTTCAGCGAATTGGGCAGCAGGATGGCCTGATCGTACTGGCCGGCCAGGGACTTGCCGATGCCGCGCCGGGTCGCCAGTTCCAGGGCCCCGTGGCCCAGGGGGAAACTCAGGGCCCGGCGCACCTGGGGCATGCGCTCGAGGATCGGCCGGCTCCATTCGGGGGCCAGCACGTCGATCTCGCATTGAGGATGGCGCTGCTTCAGGCACTCGAAGAGTGTCTGCGCCATCACCATGTCACCGACCCAACTGGGCCCAACGATCAGAATATTCATGTGGTTTCCATAAACAAGCCGGGGAGGCATACGCCTCCCCGCCTCGAGAATCCAGCACCGCGGCCTCAGCCGCCGGTTCAGTTTTGGCGAGCCGCAAGGCCCGCCGAGTACATGACGGCCCCTGTCAGGCCGCCTAGCTTAGCCCCAGCTCGCGCCAAATCCGCAACACTTCCCGCCGCTCGGTCACGAATTGATCACCGGTGATGATCCCGGCCTCATTCTGCAACGCCTGTCGATGAGCGGCGGAACGGTAGGCCTTGTAGACCTCGCGCAGCAGGCTGGCATCGCTCGCCGACATCAGCCCGACTTCTTCCAGGCCTTCCAGGATGCGGATGTTATCGGTATAGCGCAGCAATGACGGGTGCTCTTCGGACCACGCCAGGGCCGCGTATTGCACCATAAATTCGATATCGACGATACCTCCGGCGTCCTGCTTGAGGTCGAAGGGCACCGTGGCTTCGAAGGCATTGGCGGCCGTACCGGCGGCGGTCAGGCGACTACCCAGGTTGTCGCGCATCTTGGCGCGCATTTCGCTGACCTCCTGGCGCAGCTTGGCCAGGTCGCGATGCTTGCCCAACACCGCGGCCCGGACCTTTTCGAAAGCCTGGCCGACATCCTGGCTGCCCACCAGCACCCGGGCCCGCACCAGCGCCTGGTGCTCCCAGGTCCAGGCCTCGTTCTCCTGGTAGCGGCCGAAGGCCCCCAGGGAACTGACCAGCAGGCCCGAAGCGCCGGATGGCCGCAGGCGCATGTCCACCTCATAGAGCTGGCCAGAGTTGGTCTGGGTGGTCAGCAGGTGGATGATGCGCTGGCCGAGCCGGGTGAAGAATTGCGCGCCATCGATGGGCTTGGGCCCATCGGTCTCGGCCTGGGGGTCACCATCATGGATGAACACCAGGTCCAGGTCGGACCCGTGGCCCAGCTCGATACCGCCGACCTTGCCATAGCCGACGATGATGAACCCCGGATCGCACAGGGTGCCGTCGGTGCGCAGCGGTGCACCATGGCGGGCCACGGTCTGGCGCCAGGCCAGGGCCAGCACCTGCTCGAGGATCGCCTCGGCCAACCAGGTCAGGTAGTCGCTGACCTTCATCAAGGGCAGGCTGCCGGCGATCTCCGACGCTGCCACTCGCAGGCGATGGGCCAGCTTGAAATGGCGCAAGGCCTCCATCTGCTGTTCCAGGTCGTCCTCGGGAATCCGCGTCAGGCGCTCACGCAACTCGGCCGCCAGCTCCGGCGCCAGGGGCGGCTTGAACAGTCGACCTTCGTTGAGCAACTCATCCAGCAACAGCGGGAAGCGAGTGATCTGCTCGGCAATCCATGGGCTGGCCGCGCACAAGGTCAGCAGGCGGCGCAACGCCCCGGGGTTCTCGGTGAGCAGTACCAGGTAGGCAGAACGCCGAGCCACCGCTTCCACCAGGGGCAGCACCCGCTCCAGCACCAGGTCCGGGCTGGCATGCTCCACCGCCTGGGCCAGCAGGCGCGGAATGAAGGCATCCAGCCGCTCGCGCCCCAGGCGCTGCATGGCCCGCAACTGCGGACTGCTGCGCAGGCTGGCCAGGGCCCGCAAGGCCTTGGGCGCATCGACGAAACCACCTTCCTGCAACTGGCGGCAAGCTGCCTCTTCATCCTGGGCTTCTTCCCACAACGGCAACCACTCGCCACCCACGACGACCTCGCTCTGGGCCCCCTCGTCCTCATCGGGATCGGCGATCACCTGGCGGAAGTGCCATTCCACCCGGGCCCGCCAATGCATCAGCCGTTCATGGAAGGCCTCCCAGTCGGCGAACCCCAGCATGAAGGCGATCCGCGCCTGATCCTGGGGATTGTCCGGCAGCATCTGGGTCTGGCGGTCGGCGATGGCCTGGATCGCATGCTCGGTGTAGCGCAGGAATTCATAACCCTCGCGCAACTCGCTGACCACCGCCGGCGGCAGGTAGCCCTGTCCTTCCAGGGTTCCCAGTACCTTTAATAGAGGACGCTGCTGCAAGCTCAGGTCGCGACCGCCATGGATCAGCTGGAAGGCCTGGGCGATGAACTCCACTTCACGGATACCGCCCGAGCCCAGCTTGATGTTGTCGGCCATGCCCTTGCGCCGCACTTCCTGCTGGATCAGCTGCTTCATGGTGCGCAGCGCCTCGATGGCGGAGAAGTCCAGGTAACGGCGATAGACGAAGGGCCGCAGCAATTCCAGCAATTGGGCGCCGGATGCCTGGTCGCCGGCCACCACCCGTGCCTTGATCATCGCGTAGCGCTCCCAGTCGCGCCCCTGGTCCTGGTAGTACTGCTCCAGGGCATTGAAGCTCAGAACCAGGGCCCCCGAGGAGCCATAGGGACGCAGGCGCATATCGACGCGAAACACGAAGCCGTCGACGGTCATCGGGTCCAGGGCCTTGATCAGGCGCTGCCCCAGGCGGATGAAGAACTCCTGGTTGTCCAGCCCCCGCTTGGCCCCGACGGTCTCGCCGCCTTCGGGGTAGGCGAAGATCAGGTCGATGTCCGACGACAGGTTGAGCTCCACGGCCCCCAGCTTGCCCATGCCCAGGATGACCATCTGCTGCGGCTCGCCGCTGCGGTGGCCGGTGGGCACGCCGAACTGTTGGCAATGGCGCAGGTACAACCATTGGTAGGCCTGGTCGATGCAGGCATCGGCCAGGTCGGAAAGATCGCGGCAGGTCTGCACCAGGTCCGCCTGGCGGGTCAGGTCGCGCCAGATGATACGCACCTGCTGCCGGGTGCGCTGGCGACGCAGCACTCGCCCCAGTTGATCTTCGGTCTCGGCCGCCTGCACCGCCGCGGCGATCTGCGCACATAGCTCGCCCGGGGCGAACCCGCGATCCAGCTCGCCGGAACGGACCAGCTCCAGCAGCATCGAAGGATCACGCAGGCTCTGATCGATGACGAAGTCGCTGGCGGCACAAACCCGGGCGAATTCACCCCAGCGCTCGGTGCTCCAGTGCGCCACTGCGGAGTCATTTTCCAGGGCTGCCACCGCATTGCGAAATGATTGCTCCGCACGGCTGACCAGTGGCAGGAGAATCGCGGGGACTTGGGCAAGCGGGGGCAGGCTCATGGGCTATCCTTGATGGGCGTGGAACGTGCAGGCTGAGGGAGAGGTAGAGGACAAGCAGCGACGGAGTGTCGAACAAAAGTTAGAAATAGCTGAAAATAGATTTTTTTTAGCAGCCAGCATCAACCCACCATCTATTCGCGTCATTCATTGACCAAGAGTAACGATTATTCTCACAACACAGCAGGAGGCCACGAGCCATTCTTCTGTAGTTTTACTACTCGTCTATACATTCGAAAGGCTGAAACGGCCGATGATTTGTAGTAAAACTACACATCGCTGGAGCAACCTCCGGCAATCCAAGAATTCATAACGTCTGCCCACAAGGCCAGTCGCAAACTCAGGCAACCGATTCTGGAAGCCTTTCCGCCCTGGAGCAAGCCATGCAAGACCTCGATCCCGTCGAAACCCAGGAATGGCTGGACGCCCTGGAATCGGTTCTCGACAAAGAAGGCGAAGACCGTGCTCACTACCTGATGACCCGCATGGGTGAACTCGCGACCCGCAGCGGCTCGCAACTGCCCTACGCCATCACCACTCCCTATCGCAACACTATCCCCGTCACCCACGAAGCACGCATGCCTGGCGACCTGTTCATGGAACGCCGCATTCGCTCGCTGGTGCGCTGGAACGCGATGGCCATGGTGATGCGCACGAACCTGAGGGATTCCGACCTGGGCGGTCACATCTCCAGCTTCGCCTCCAGCGCCACCCTGTACGACATCGGCTTCAACTACTTCTTCCAGGCCCCGACCGACGAGCACGGCGGCGACCTGATCTACTTCCAGGGCCACACCTCCCCTGGCGTCTACGCTCGCGCCTTCATGGAAGGCCGCATCAGCGAAGAACAGATGAACAACTTCCGCCAGGAAGTGGATGGCAAGGGCCTGTCGTCCTATCCACACCCATGGCTGATGCCTGACTTCTGGCAGTTCCCGACCGTTTCCATGGGCCTGGGCCCGATCCAGGCGATCTACCAGGCTCGCTTCATGAAGTACCTGGAAGCCCGTGGCTTCATCCCTGCCGGCAAGCAGAAGGTCTGGTGCTTCCTGGGCGACGGCGAGTGCGACGAGCCGGAAGCCCTGGGCGCCATCTCCCTGGCCGGCCGCGAGAAGCTGGACAATCTGATCTTCGTCATCAACTGCAACCTGCAGCGCCTCGACGGCCCGGTTCGCGGCAACGGCAAGATCATCCAGGAACTCGAAGGCGTGTTCCGTGGTGCCCAGTGGAATGTCACCAAGGTCATCTGGGGCCGTTTCTGGGATCCACTGCTGGCCAAGGACGTCGACGGCATCCTGCAACGCCGCATGGACGAAGTCATCGACGGCGAGTACCAGAACTACAAGGCCAAGGACGGCGCGTTCGTCCGTGAGCACTTCTTCAACACCCCTGAACTCAAGGCGATGGTTGCCGATCTGTCCGACGACGAGATCTGGAAACTCAACCGCGGTGGCCACGACCCGTACAAGGTCTATGCGGCCTACCACCAGGCGGTCAACCATAAAGAGCAGCCGACCGTCATCCTGGCCAAGACCATCAAGGGTTATGGCACCGGCGCCGGCGAAGCGAAGAACACCGCGCACAACACCAAGAAGGTCGACGTCGAGAGCCTGAAGCTGTTCCGCGACCGCTTCGACATCCCGGTCAAGGACGAAGACCTGGAACACCTGCCGTTCTTCAAGCCGGAAACCGGCAGCGCCGAAGCCCGCTACCTGAGCGAGCGCCGCACCGCGCTGGGTGGCTTCGTGCCGCAGCGCCGCGCCATGAGCTTCAGCGTGCCGACGCCACCACTGGATACCCTCAAGGCGATCCTCGATGGTTCCGGCGACCGTGAAATCTCCACCACCATGGCCTTCGTGCGCATCCTGGCGCAGCTGGTCAAGGACAAGGAAATCGGCCCGCGCATCGTGCCGATCATCCCGGACGAAGCCCGTACCTTCGGTATGGAAGGCATGTTCCGCCAGTTGGGCATCTACTCCTCGGTCGGCCAGCTCTACGAGCCAGTCGATAAAGACCAGGTGATGTTCTACAAGGAAGACAAGAAGGGCCAGATCCTCGAGGAAGGCATCAACGAAGCGGGCGCCATGAGCTCCTTCATCGCTGCCGGCACTTCGTATTCCAGCCACAACCAGCCGATGCTGCCGTTCTACATCTTCTACTCGATGTTCGGTTTCCAGCGGATCGGCGACCTGGCCTGGGCCGCTGGCGACAGCCGTACCCGTGGGTTCCTGATCGGCGGCACCGCCGGCCGTACCACCCTCAACGGTGAAGGCCTGCAGCACGAAGACGGCCATAGCCACATGCTGGCCGGCACCATCCCGAACTGCCGCACCTACGATCCGACCTACGGCTACGAGCTGGCGGTGATCATCCAGGACGGCATGAAGAAGATGACCGAAGAGCAGCAGGACGTCTTCTACTACATCACCGTGATGAACGAGTCGTACCAGCAGCCAGCCATGCCCGAAGGTGTCGAGGAAGGCATCATCAAGGGCATGTACCTGCTCGAGGAAGACACCCGCGAGGCCGCGCACCACGTACAGCTGATGGGCTCCGGCACCATCCTGCGCGAAGTCCGCGAAGCGGCGAAGATCCTGCGTGACGAATTCAACGTCGCCGCCGACGTCTGGAGCGTGACCAGCTTCAACGAACTGCGCCGCAACGGCCTGGCCGTGGAACGCAGCAACCGCCTGCACCCGGGCCAGAAGCCACAGCAGAGCTACGTCGAAGAGTGCCTGAACGGCCGCAAGGGGCCGGTCATCGCCTCCACCGACTACATGAAGCTGTTCGCCGAACAAATCCGCCAGTGGGTCCCATCCAAGGAATTCAAGGTCCTGGGCACCGACGGTTTCGGCCGCAGCGACAGCCGCAAGAAACTGCGTCACTTCTTCGAAGTCGACCGTCACTTCGTGGTGCTGGCAGCCCTGGAAGCCCTGGCTGACCGTGGCGACATCGAACCCAAGGTCGTGGCCGAGGCCATCGCCAAGTTCGGTATCGACCCGGAAAAACGCAACCCACTGGACTGCTGAGGAGACTTTCTGTGAGCGAACTCATTCGCGTACCTGACATCGGCAGCGGTGAAGGTGAAGTAATCGAACTGATGGTGAAAGTCGGCGATCGCATCGAAGCCGACCAGAGCATCCTGACCCTGGAGTCGGACAAGGCGAGCATGGAAATCCCTGCCCCGAGCGCCGGCGTGGTCAAGAGCGTGAAAGTGAAGCTGGGCGACCGCCTGAAAGAAGGCGACGAACTGCTGGAACTGGAAGTCGAGGGCGCCGCCGCTGCGGCCCCTGCGCCTGCCGCCCAAGCGCCGAAAGCCGAGGCCGCGCCGGCCCCGGCAGCGCCTGCCGCTGCGCCGAGCGCCGCCCCTGCCGGTACTTCGGTACAGCAGGTGCACGTGCCGGACATCGGCTCCTCGGGCAAGGCCCAGATCATCGAGCTCCAGGTCAAGGTCGGCGACAGTGTCGAGGCCGACCAGTCGCTGATCACCCTCGAATCCGACAAGGCCAGCATGGAGATCCCATCGCCAGCCGCCGGCGTGGTCAAGGCCATCAGCGTCAAGCTCAACGATGAAGTCGGTACCGGCGACCTGATCCTGGACCTGGAAGTGGCCGGTGCCGCGGCCCCTGCCGCCGCTCCAGTCCAGGCCCCTGCGGCCGCGCCCGCTGCAGCCCCTGCCCCGGCTGCCGCTCCTGCGCCAGCAGCGGCCGACAGCGTGCAGGATATCCACGTTCCGGACATCGGCTCGGCCGGCAAGGCCAAGATCATCGAAGTCATGGTCAAGGCCGGCGACAGCGTCGAAGCCGACCAGTCGCTGATCACCCTCGAATCCGACAAGGCCAGCATGGAAATCCCATCGCCAGCCGCCGGCATCGTGGAAAGCGTATTGATCAAGCTGGACGACGAAGTCGGTACCGGCGACCTGATCCTCAAGCTCAAGGTAAAGGGCGCGGCTCCAGCAGCCGCTCCGGCCTCTGCCGCACCTGCCCCGGCTGCCGCTCCTGCGCCAGCCAAGGCCGAAGCCGCACCAGCCGCTCCAGCACCAGTCGCCGCAGCAGCTGCGACTGCCAAGCCAGGTGCCAAGGTGCACGCCGGCCCGGCCGTGCGCCAGCTGGCCCGCGAGTTCGGCGTCGAACTGAACGCCGTGAGCGCCAGTGGCCCCCATGGCCGGATCCTCAAGGAAGACGTGCAGGTCTACGTCAAGGCCATGATGCAGAAGGCCAAGGAAGCGCCAGCCGCTGGCGCGACCGGCGGCGCAGGCATCCCGCCGATCCCGGCCGTGGACTTCAGCAAGTTCGGTGAAGTCGAAGAAGTGGCCATGACCCGCCTGATGCAGGTCGGCGCTTCCAACCTGCACCGCAGCTGGCTGAACGTGCCGCACGTGACCCAGTTCGACTCCGCCGACATCACCGAGTTGGAGGCCTTCCGCGTTGCCCAGAAGGCCGTGGCCGAGAAAGCCGGCGTCAAGCTGACCGTCCTGCCGCTGCTGCTCAAGTCCTGCGCCCACCTGCTCAAGGAACTGCCGGACTTCAACAGTTCCCTGGCTCCGAGCGGCAAGGCGATCATCCGCAAGAAGTACGTGCACATCGGCTTCGCCGTGGACACCCCGGATGGCCTGCTGGTACCGGTGATCAAGAACGTCGACCAGAAGAGCCTGCTGCAACTGGCGGCCGAAGCTGCTTCCCTGGCGGAAAAGGCCCGGACCAAGAAACTCTCCGCGGACGAGATGCAAGGCGCTTGCTTCACCATCTCCAGCCTCGGCCACATTGGCGGCACCGGCTTCACGCCGATCGTCAACGCGCCAGAAGTGGCGATCCTCGGTGTTTCCAAGGCCACCATCCAGCCGGTCTGGGACGGCAAGGCCTTCCAGCCGAAGCTGATGCTGCCGCTGTCGCTGTCCTACGATCACCGTGTGATCAACGGCGCAGCCGCCGCGCGCTTCACCAAGCGCCTGAGCGACCTGCTGGCGGACATCCGCACCATCCTGCTGTAACTCGCGAGCCAGCCCTCCTGTCATGGGAGGGCTGGCATCGCAGCCTTTTTCGAGCGCCACGCTCGTACCTCAACCCCGTCAATCTGGCGGGGCTTTTTTTTCCGGAAAAACAACCTGGATCCCGCTGTGGAACGAGCCATGCAAGTGGCGCAAAGTAACTTTGCAGAAATCCCCTTACCTGCCGATATAAAGGTTTATAGCACTTGGCCTTCATCTCTCTTGTCAGTCGATGCGCCATGATGCAACCTTGCCGCAGGCAACAGTAAAGAGGGCGTGAGCCCGGCGCGATCAGCAATTTCGAAGCGAGTTTCCCCATGAAAAGCCAACCCGATGCCGCCAGCCGTATGGTGGCCGAGGTAGTGACGCAGTTGCCTGTGCCTTCGCGGCTCGGCATGTTGCGTTTCGAACGGCTGAATGAAGCGAGCTGGGCGCTACTGTTTCTCGATCCCAACTGCGAACGCCAGTTCGGCCTGCCCGCCGTGGAGCTCTGCGCCCTGGTCGGCTCGCCCTACGCCAGCCTGATGGAGCCTGAAGCGCGCTATCAACTGCATGACAACATCCAGCAGCAACTGGCCAGTGCTTCCCATTACCTGATCCGCTATACCCTGCACACCGCCCAAGGCCCCCTGAGCATCCTGGAACTGGGCGAAGCCTACAAACAGCACAACCGACACCTGCTGCGTGGCTACCTGCTGGTGGTCGAAGGCCTGTTCGGCAATAGCCCAACGACACCGACCCTGGACCTTGAAACCCAGAACAGCCGCCTGCAGATCGCCCTGGAACTCAACCAGCGGGCCCAGCAGGAACAGCTGCAACACCTGGAGCGGGTACGGGCCCAGCAGGACCTGATCCTGCTGCTGACCCGCCAGCGCTACAGCAGCGGCAACTCCCTGAAGGAAGCCGCCGAGCTGATCACCCGCAGTGCCTGCGACATCTACCAGATCGACTGCGCCAGCATCTGGGACCTGGAAGGCCAGCGCCTGGAGCCGATCGCGGCCTACCATCGCGCCACCCAGGAGTACCACCTGCCCGACGCCATCGACGCCAGCAGCTTCCCGGACTACATGGAAGCCCTGCACAGCTGCCGCGCCATCGATGCCCAGAACGCCATGCGCGACCCACGTACCCGGGAAATGGCCGAGAGCCTGCGCCCCCGGGACGTGAACGCCATGCTCGATGCCAGCATCCGCATCGACGGCCAGGTGGTCGGGGTGCTGTGCCTGGAACAGACCGGCACCACCCGCGCCTGGCAGTCGGACGAGATCGCCTTCGCCGGCGAGCTGGCCGACCAGTTCGCCCAGGTCATCAACAACCACAATCGCCGGGCCGCCACCAGCGCCCTGCACCTGTTCCAGCGGGCCGTGGAACAAAGCGCCAACGCCTTCCTGCTGGTCAACTGCGACGGCGTGGTGGAATACGTCAACCCCAGCTTCACGGCGATCACCCAATACAGCACCGAGGAAGTCCACGGTCACCGCCTGTCGGAATTACCGGCCCTGGAGAACCTCAGCGAACTGCTGTTCGACGCCCCTTCCAGCCTGGCCAAGAGCAATAGCTGGCAGGGCGAGTTCAAGAGCCGGCGCAAGAACCTCGAGCCCTACTGGGGCCAGCTGTCGATTTCCAAGGTCTATGGCGACAACCGCGAGCTGACCCACTACATCGGCATCTACGAAGACATCACCCAGACCAAGCTGGCCCAGCAACGCATCGAGCGCCTGGCCTACACCGACAACCTGACCAACCTGGGCAACCGCCCTGCATTCATCCGCAACCTGGACGAACGCTTCGCCCGGGATAGCGATACCCCGATCAGCCTGCTGCTGGTGGACATCGACAACTTCAAGCGGATCAACGACAGCCTCGGCCACCAGACCGGCGACAAGCTGCTGATCAGCCTGGCCCGGCGCCTGCGCAATAGCCTGAGCCCCAGCGGCAGCCTGGCGCGCTTCGCCAGCAACGAGTTCGCCGTGCTGCTGGACAACACCGACCTGGAAGCCGGCCAGCAGATCGCCAGCCAGTTGCTGATGACCCTGGACAAGCCGATGTTCGTCGACAACCAGTTGATCAGCGTCACCGGCTCCGTGGGCCTGGCCAGCGCGCCGCTGCACGGCCGCGACCCACAGACCTTGATGCGCAACGCTGGCCTGGCGCTGCACAAGGCCAAGGCCAACGGCAAGCACCAGGTGCAGGTATTCACCGAGGCCCTGAACGCCGAGGCCAGCTACAAGCTGTTCGTCGAGAACAACCTGCGCCGGGCCCTGACCCAGAACGAACTGGACGTGTTCTACCAGCCCAAGCTGTGCCTGCGCAGCGGCCGGCTGCTGGGCATGGAGGCGCTGCTGCGCTGGAACCACCCGGAGAAGGGCATGATCCGCCCGGATCAGTTCATCAGCGTGGCGGAGGAGACCGGGCTGATCATTCCCATCGGCAAGTGGATCGCCCGCCAGGCCTGCCGCATGAGCAAGCAACTGACCGCCGCCGGCATGGGCAACCTGCACGTGGCCATCAACCTGTCGCCCAAGCAGTTCTCCGACCCGGACCTGGTGGCCTCCATCGCCGGCATCCTCAAGGAAGAGCAACTGCCGCCGTCGCTGCTGGAGCTGGAGCTGACCGAGGGCCTGCTGCTGGAAGCCACCGACGACACCCACCAGCAACTCGAACAGCTGAAAAAGCTCGGCCTGACCCTGGCCATGGACGACTTCGGCACCGGTTATTCGTCCCTGAGCTACCTGAAGAAATTCCCCATCGATATCATCAAGATCGATCGCAGCTTCATCCACGACATCCCGGACAACCAGGACGACATGGAGATCACCTCGGCGGTGATCGCCATGGCCCACAACCTGAAGATCAAGGTGGTCGCCGAAGGTATCGAAACCGCCGAGCAGCTGGCCTTCCTGCGCCGCCATCGCTGCGACGTCGGCCAGGGCTACCTGTTCGACCGGCCGATTCCCGGCACCGAATTGATCGCCAGGCTCAAGCGCTATCCGCGCGGACCAATCGCCTGACAGCGTCGCGACACTCGGGCAAACTGCAGGTCTGAATAACGACAATCCAACTGACTGGAGGACTGCTACATGGTCTTGCGCTCGGAAATTCTGGTGAACAAAAACGTGCTTCCAACCAAAGAACAAGCTCTGCCTGGCCGTGAAACTCCAATGACCGTCCCGGAGGAGCATTTCGTCAACGGCAATCCGCTGCTGGGCCCGTTCCCGGGCAACGTGGACTTCGCCATTTTCGGCCTGGGTTGCTTCTGGGGCGCGGAACGGCGCTTCTGGCAGCGCGAGGGGGTGTTCAGCACCTGCGTGGGTTATGCCGGCGGCTTTACCCCGAACCCGACCTACGAGGAAGTCTGCTCGGGCCTGACCGGCCATACCGAAGTGGTACTGGTGGTGTACGAGCCGGAGAAGGTCAGCTACCAGCAACTGCTGGCGATGTTCTGGGAACTGCACAACCCGACCCAGGGCATGCGCCAGGGCAACGATATCGGCACCCAGTACCGCTCGGTGATCTACACCACCAACCCGACCCAGCTGCAGCAGGCGCTGCACAGCAAGGAGGTGTTCCAGGCCGAGCTGACCAAGGCAGGCCTGGGCACCATCACCACCGAGATCGAAGAGGCGCCGACCGTCTACTTCGCCGAGGCTTATCACCAGCAGTATCTGGCGAAGAATCCGGAAGGCTACTGCGGCATCGGCGGCACCGGGGTGACCTGCCCGATCTAAAGCAGCTGCAAGCTGCAAGCCTCAAGCTGCAAGTGGTAGCGCTGCAGCTTGCTTGCAGCTTGCAACTTACCGCTGCTCTTCGGCGATCAGCCAGTCCATCTGCCAGCCGCCCTGGGTCTGGCCGAGCTTTTGCGACAGCCAGGGCAGCAGCTCGCGCAATTCCTCCTCCAGGCCCCACGGCGGGTTGGCGATGGCCAGGCCCGAACCGTTGAGGCTGTTGGGCGTATCCAGCGGATGCACCAGCAATTCCACCCGCAGCAGCTTCGGCGCACCAGTGCCGGCCAGGTCCTGGTAGAAACGGCGCAGGGCGCGCTGGTCCTTGACCGGATACCAGATGGCCGCCACGGTCTGGCGCATGCGACCGATGGCCTCCTTCATCGACGCGGCGCAACGCTGCATCTCGTCGAGCTTCTCGAACGGCGGGTCGATCAACATCACCGCCCGCTTCTCCGCCACCGGCAGCAGCGCCCGGGCCACATGCCAACCCTCGCCCAGGTGTACCGCCACCCGCCGATCGCCCTTCATGTTGTCCTTGAGCAGCAGGCCATCCTCGGGATGCTTCTCGTTGAGCAGCGCCCGGTCCTGGTTGCGCATCAGGCGCCGGGCCAGCTCCGGGGAACCGGGGTAGTAGCGCAGCTCGCCATCCGGGTTCAGCCGGCGCAGCACGCGCATGTAGTCGGCGGTCAGCTCTGGCAGGTCGTCCGCGCCCCACAGCCGGGCGATACCTTCCAGGTACTCGCCGGTGCGTGTCGCCTGGTCGCCCTTGAGGTCGTACAAGCCGATGCCGGCATGGCTGTCGATATAGGCGAACGGCTGTTCCTTGCGCGACATCAGGGCGATGAGGCGGGTCAGGGTCAGGTGTTTGAAGACGTCGGCGTGATTGCCGGCATGGAAGGCGTGACGATAGTTCATGGTTGCTCCTGCGCAGGAGCGCAAGTTTACCCTGTGCCATGGACCGCGTCAGGACAGGCCATCGCATTTGCCCAGCACGGCGCGCCAGCTTGCCCATCCGCCACGCCTGATGGACACTGACGCGCCTGCCCGTGGCCAAGGGGCAGGTACACCAAGCGGTTGCTGGCGACTCAGACACAAGGGACCACTGACTGCTGTACGGGCACGACCCTGCCTGGCTGTGCTCATTAATGGACTGCTACTGAGTTGAGAATTTATGAAAGACGCAACGATTGCGCTGCACCATGGATTCAAGTCGGACCCCGCCACCAAGGCCGTGGCCGTGCCCATCTACCAGAACGTCGCCTTCGAGTTCGACAACGCCCAGCACGGTGCCGACCTGTTCAATCTCGATGTGCCGGGCAACATCTATACCCGGATCATGAACCCCACCAACGATGTGCTGGAACAGCGCATCGCCGCCCTGGAAGGCGGAGTCGCGGCGCTGGCGGTATCGGCCGGTAGCGCCGCGATCCACTACGCCATACAGACCCTGACCCAGGCCGGCGACAACATCGTTTCCACCCCGCAACTGTACGGTGGCACCTACACCCTGTTCGCCCACCTGCTGCCCAGCTTCGGCGTCGAAGTGCGCTTCGCCCGCGACGACTCCCCCGAGGCCATCGCCGAACTGATCGACGACAACACCAAGGCGGTGTACTGCGAGAGCATCGGCAACCCGGCGGGCAACATCGTCGATATCGAAGGCCTGGCCCAGGTCGCCCATGCCCGTGGCGTACCGCTGATGGTGGACAACACCGTGGCCACGCCGATCCTGTGCAAGCCGATCCAATTCGGCGCCGACATCGTCGTGCATTCGGTGACCAAGTACGTCGGCGGCCATGGCAACGCCCTTGGCGGAGTGATCGTCGACAGCGGCAACTTCCCCTGGACCGAGCACCCGCAGAAGTTCGCCAGCCTCAATACCCCCGAGCCGGCCTACCACGGCGTGGTCTATACCGAGAAGTTCGGCCCCGCCGCCTTCGTCGCTCGCGCCCGCACCGTGCCGCTGCGCAACACCGGCGCGGCCCTGGCGCCCATGAATGCCTTCCTGTTGCTGCAAGGCCTGGAGACCCTGGCCCTGCGCATGGAGCGCCACACCGACAACGCCCTCAAGGTGGCGCAGTTCCTCAAGGCCCACCCGCTGGTGGCCTGGGTCAGCTATGCGGGCCTGGAGGATCATCCGCACCACGAACTGGCGCGCAAGTACATGCAGGGCAAGCCGTCGGCGATCCTCTCCTTCGGCCTCAAGGGCGGCTACGAGGCGGGCGTGCGCTTCTACGATGCGCTGCAGATCTTCAAGCGCCTGGTGAACATCGGCGACGCCAAGTCCCTGGCCTGCCACCCGGCCTCCACCACCCACCGGCAGATGAACGAACAGGAACAGGCCAAGGCCGGGGTCAAGCCGGAAATGATCCGCCTCTCGGTGGGTATCGAAGCCATCGAGGACCTGCTCGAAGACCTGGACCAGGCCCTGCGCCAAGCCTGATCCAAACCGGCCCCGCCCGCACCGGCGGGGCCCCTTGTTCCTCCCGCGCCCCGCCACTAAGCTGCCCTCGCCACACCCACCCAGGATCCCCCGCCCCCCAAGGATCGCTCCCCTATCAAAGGACCCTGACATGCTCGTGCGCTACGCCAAGATCATCATGACCCTCGCGGTCGCCGCCTTCGCCCTTTTGGTGGCCTACAACAACATCAGCGACTACGGTTCCAACTTCGCCTTCGTCCAGCACGTGCTGAGCATGGACAGCGTCTTCCCCGGCAACAGCGCCACCGGCCGGGCCATCACCCAACCATTGCTGTGGAATGCCGGCTATTGGCTGATCATCGCCGGCGAAGCCGCGACCGGCGTGCTGCTGGTGCTCGGCGGCACCCGCCTGTGGCGCGCCCGCCACGGCAAAGCCTGCGACTTCAATCGCGCCAAGCATTGGGCCATTGCCGGCTTCTGCCTGGGTTTCTGCGTCTGGTTCTTCGGTTTCATGGTGGTGGGCGGGGAATGGTTCATGATGTGGCAGTCCGCCACCTGGAACGGCCAGGAAGCGGCGTTCAAGTTCTACATGGCGATCCTTGGCGTGCTGATCTTCCTCAACCAGCCCGACGCTGAACTGCACTGAGCTAAGCCCGCCACGGCCACCCTTCTCTACGTTCGCTCGCAGCCTGCTGCGGCTTCAGAAGGCGAAAAAAAACGGCCCGCTGCGTCACCGCAGCGGGCCGTTTTCATTGCGTCCCCGAAAAAACAGGGGCCGGATCAGGCACTCAGTGGTTGAGCTTGAAATCCTTCTCGGCGGCTTCGAAGCGCTGGACCATGCCGGCACTCGGAGCGCCCAGCTTGCTCACCAGGACGATGGCCAGGCTGGCGAAGATGAAGCCCGGGATGATTTCGTACAGGCCCAGCAGGGCGAAGTGCTTCCACAGGATCACGGTCAGGGCACCGACCACGATACCGGCCAGTGCGCCGTTGCGGGTCATGCCTTTCCACAGTACCGAGATCAGTACCACAGGACCGAAGGCCGCGCCGAAACCGGCCCAGGCATAGCTCACCAGGCCCAGTACGCGGTTTTCCGGGTTGGCGGCCATGGCGATGGCGACCAGCGCCACCACCAGCACCATGGCCCGGCCGACCCATACCAGCTCCAGCTGGGACGCGCCCTTGCGCAGGAAAGCCTTGTAGAAGTCTTCGGTCAGGGCGCTGGAGCACACCAGCAGCTGGCAGCTCAAGGTACTCATGACCGCCGCCAGGATGGCCGACAGCAGTACACCGGCGATCCATGGGTTGAACAGCAGCTTGGCCAGTTCGATGAACACCCGCTCAGGGTTCTCGGTCACAGGACCGGCCACGTCGGGATGCGCCGAGAAGTAAGCGATGCCGAAGAAGCCCACGGCCACGGTGCCGCCCAGGCACAGGATCATCCAGGTCATGGAGATGCGACGGGCGTTGGCGATCGACTTGACCGAATCAGCGGCCATGAAGCGCGCCAGGATGTGCGGTTGGCCGAAGTAGCCCAGGCCCCAGCCCATCAGCGAGATGATGCCGATGAAGGTGGTGTTCTTGAGCATGTCGAAGCTGGTGGGATCCTTGGCCTCGATGGCCAGGAAGGTGGTGTCGACGCCACCGGTGGCCAGCAGCACGATGATCGGCGTGAGGATCAGGGCGAAGATCATCAGCGTGGCTTGCACGGTATCGGTCCAGCTCACCGCCAGGAAGCCACCGACGAAGGTGTAGGCGATGGTCGCCGCCGCACCGGCCCACAGCGCTGTCTCGTAGGACATGCCGAAGGTGCTTTCGAACAGGCGGGCGCCGGCGACGATGCCGGAAGCGCAGTAGATGGTGAAGAACACCAGGATCACCACCGCGGAGATGATCCGCAGCAGGCCGCTCTTGTCTTCGAAGCGGCTGGAGAAGTAGTCCGGCAGGGTCAGTGCGTCACCGTTGTGCTCGGTCTGTACCCGCAGGCGACCGGCCACGAACAGCCAGTTCAGGTAGGCACCGGCGATCAGGCCGATGGCGATCCAGCTCTCGGACAGGCCGGACATATAGATGGCGCCCGGCAGGCCCATCAGCAACCAGCCACTCATGTCGGAAGCGCCGGCGGAAAGCGCGGTCACCACGCTGCCCAGGCTGCGGCCACCAAGAATGTAGTCGGAAAGGTTGTTGGTGGAGCGATAGGCCATGAAGCCGATCAGCACCATTGCCGCGATGTAGATCACGAACGTGATCAGGGTTGGATTGCTTGCACTCATGAGTAACGCCCTGGCTTTGTTTTTATGGTGCGGCGGTCACTGCCCCACGCCGCCAAACGATAACGATTGGGAGACGTTCAAGCGTGCCGCGCATTTATGACTGATGTTTCCCCAGGAAAGCCATCAGCCGATGCCCCAGTCACGAAGACGGTTGCACCTTGGGCGCGAATCCTATGCAACAAAATGAACAAGGTGCAACCGATTTGACGTGAATCAGTTGCACCTTGTCGATAAATCGGCGGTTGGTGACGTTTTTGCTCCTTTTTGGAGCAAGGAAAATCTTTTTCAGAAGCGAATGCACCAGATCGATTCCCTACTTTGCGTAGCGGAATTTTATTCCTGACAAGCTGCGGTTTTTTCCCGGTAAAAATGGGTTGCACCCGGTTGCACCTATTTCGGCTCGCGGATAATCTTGCCGCCAGCTGATGCCACACTCGCGTGGCAAACATGAGGATAAAAATATGGCTACCACCACCCTTGGGGTCAAACTCGACGACCCTACCCGCGAACGTCTCAAGGCGGCCGCGGCCTCGATTGATCGGACTCCGCACTGGCTGATCAAGCAGGCGATCTTCAATTACCTGGAGAAACTCGAGGGTGGTGCAACCCTGACCGAGCTGAGCAACGCCATCGCCCGCGACGGCGACGACGCCGGTGACGTGATCACCGACCATGCTCACCAATGCTTCCTCGAATTCGCCGAGAGCATCCTGCCGCAATCGGTACTGCGTGCCTCCATCACCGCGGCCTATCGCCGACCGGAACCGGAAGTGGTGCCGATGCTGCTGGAGCAGGCGCGCCTGCCGGCCGCCACCGCCGAGGCCGCGAACAAGCTGGCCGCCTCCATCGCCGAAAAACTGCGCAACCAGAAGAGCGCCGGCGGCCGGGCCGGCATCGTCCAGGGCCTGCTGCAGGAGTTCTCCCTGTCGTCCCAGGAAGGCGTGGCGCTGATGTGCCTGGCCGAAGCCCTGCTGCGCATCCCCGACAAAGGCACCCGCGACGCGCTGATCCGCGACAAGATCAGCACCGGCAACTGGCAACCGCACCTGGGCAACAGCCCGTCGCTGTTCGTCAACGCCGCCACCTGGGGCCTGCTGCTCACCGGCAAGCTGGTGTCGACCCACAACGAAGCGGGCCTGACCTCTTCCCTGAGCCGCATCATCGGCAAGAGCGGCGAGCCGATGATCCGCAAGGGCGTGGACATGGCCATGCGCCTGATGGGCGAGCAATTCGTCACCGGCGAGACCATCGCCGAAGCCCTGGCCAACGCCAGCAAGTTCGAAGCCAAGGGCTTCCGCTACTCCTACGACATGCTCGGTGAAGCGGCACTGACCGAGCACGACGCGCAGAAATACCTGGCGTCCTACGAGCAGGCCATCCACTCGATCGGCAAGGCCTCCCACGGTCGCGGCATCTACGAAGGCCCGGGCATCTCGATCAAGCTCTCGGCCCTGCACCCGCGCTACAGCCGCGCCCAGTACGAGCGCGTGATGGAAGAGCTGTACCCACGCCTGCTGTCCCTGACCCTGCTGGCCAAGCAGTACGACATCGGCCTGAACATCGACGCCGAGGAAGCCGACCGCCTGGAGCTGTCGCTGGACCTGCTCGAGCGCCTGTGCTTCGAGCCGCAACTGGCCGGCTGGAACGGTATCGGCTTCGTGATCCAGGCTTACCAGAAGCGCTGCCCGTACGTGATCGACTACGTCATCGACCTGGCGCGCCGCAGCCGCCACCGCCTGATGATCCGCCTGGTGAAGGGCGCCTACTGGGACAGCGAGATCAAGCGCGCCCAGGTCGAGGGCCTGGAAGGCTACCCGGTCTACACCCGCAAGGTTTACACCGACGTTTCCTATATCGCTTGCGCGCGCAAGCTGCTGTCGGTACCGGAAGTCATCTACCCGCAATTCGCCACGCACAACGCCCATACCCTGTCCGCGATCTACCATATCGCCGGCCAGAACTACTACCCCGGCCAGTACGAGTTCCAGTGCCTGCACGGCATGGGTGAGCCGCTGTACGAACAAGTGGTGGGCAAGGTCGCCGACGGCAAGCTGAACCGCCCATGCCGCGTCTACGCTCCGGTGGGCACCCACGAGACCCTGCTGGCCTACCTGGTTCGCCGCCTGCTGGAAAACGGCGCCAACACCTCGTTCGTCAACCGTATCGCCGACCAGTCGATCTCGATCCAGGAACTGGTGGCCGACCCGGTCAGCCAGATCGAACAGATGGCCACCCTGGAAGGCGGCGTCGGCCTGCCGCACCCGCGCATCCCGCTGCCGCGCGACCTGTACGGCGCCGACCGCGCCAACTCGGCCGGCATCGACATGGCCAACGAGCATCGCCTGGCATCGCTGTCCTGCGCGCTGCTGGCCACTGCCCATAACGACTGGAAAGCCGCGCCGCTGCTCGGCTGCCCTGCCAGCGAAGAAACCCCGGCGCCGGTACTCAACCCGTCCGACCACCGCGACGTGGTGGGCCATGTCCAGGAGGCCACCGTCGCCGACGTCGACAACGCCATCCAGTGCGCCCTCAACGCCGCACCGATCTGGCAGGCGACCCCGCCGGCCGAACGCGCGGCGATCCTGGAACGCGCCGCCGACCTGATGGAAGGCGAGATCCAGCCGCTGATGGGCCTGCTGGTCCGCGAGGCCGGCAAGACCTTCGCCAACGCCATCGCCGAGGTGCGCGAGGCCGTGGACTTCCTGCGCTACTACGCGGTGCAGGCCCGCAACGATTTCAGCAACGACGCCCACCGCCCACTGGGCCCGGTGGTATGCATCAGCCCGTGGAACTTCCCGCTGGCGATCTTCTCCGGCCAGGTGGCCGCAGCCCTGGCCGCCGGCAACCCGGTACTGGCCAAGCCTGCCGAGCAGACCCCGCTGGTAGCCGCCCAGGCCGTGCGCCTGATGCTGGAAGCCGGCATCCCCGAAGGCGTGCTGCAACTGCTGCCAGGCCGTGGCGAGACCGTCGGCGCCGGCCTGGTCGGCGACGAGCGGGTCAAGGGCGTGATGTTCACCGGCTCCACCGAAGTCGCCCGCCTGCTGCAACGCAACATCGCCGGGCGCCTGGACAACCAGGGCCGGCCAATCCCGCTGATCGCCGAGACCGGTGGCCAGAACGCGATGATCGTCGACTCCTCGGCCCTGACCGAGCAGGTGGTGATCGACGTGGTGTCCTCGGCCTTCGACAGCGCCGGCCAGCGTTGCTCGGCCCTGCGCGTACTGTGCCTGCAGGAAGACTCCGCCGACCGCGTGATCGAAATGCTCAAGGGTGCCATGGCCGAAAGCCGCCTGGGCAACCCCGAGCGCCTGGCCGTGGACATCGGCCCGGTGATCGACGCCGAAGCCAAGGCCGGGATCGAGAAACACATCCAGGGCATGCGCGACAAAGGCCGTACCGTGTATCAGGTGGCCATTGCCGAAGGCGAGGAAATCAAGCGCGGCACCTTCGTCATGCCGACCCTGATCGAGCTGGAAAGCTTCGACGAACTGCAGCGCGAGATCTTCGGCCCGGTGCTGCACGTAGTGCGCTACAAGCGCAAGGACATCGACCAGCTGATCGCCCAGATCAACGCTTCCGGCTACGGCCTGACCCTGGGCGTGCATACCCGGATCGACGAGACCATCGCCAAGGTGGTGGACAACGTCAACGCCGGCAACATGTACGTCAACCGCAACATCGTCGGTGCCGTGGTCGGCGTGCAGCCATTCGGTGGCGAAGGCCTGTCGGGCACCGGCCCGAAAGCCGGCGGCCCGCTGTACCTGTACCGCCTGCTGTCGACCCGTCCGGTGGACGCCATCGAGCAGTCCTTCGTCCGTGCCGACGCCATCAGCGCCCCGGACCTGCGCCTGCGCGAGTCGCTGCTCAAGCCGCTGTCGGCCCTGCAAGCCTGGGCTGACAGCGCCAAGCTGGCGGAACTCTCGGCCCTGTGCAAACAGTTCGCCGGGCGGTCGCAGAGCGGGATCACCCGGCAGCTGGCCGGCCCGACCGGCGAGCGCAACAGCTACGCCATCCTGCCCCGTGAGCACGTGCTGTGCCTGGCGGAAATCGAAGGCGACCTGCTGACGCAACTGGCGGCGGTACTGGCCGTCGGCGGCTCGGCAGTCTGGCCGGAAAACGCCGTGTCCAAGGCTCTGTTCGGCCGCCTGCCCCGGGAAGTCCAGGTACGCATCAAGCGCGTGGCCGACTGGACCAAGGATGAGGCCGTGTTCGACGCGGTCCTGCACCACGGCGACTCCGACCAGTTGCGCGGCGTCTGCCAGCAGGTGGCCCAGCGCGCCGGTGCCATCATCGGCGTCCAGGGCCTGTCCCAGGGCGAAACGACGATCGCCCTGGAACGCCTGGTGATCGAACGCGCCCTGAGCGTCAACACCGCTGCGGCCGGCGGCAACGCCAGCCTGATGACCATCGGTTAAGAGCAGCGGCAAGCTACAAGCGGCAAGCAGGGGCAACAGCCTTTGCTTGCCGTTTTTGCTTCTGGCTCTGGCTTGTAGCTTGGTTTCTCCTGCTTCATCACGCCTATCAATCTTCCTATCCGACCTTCATTCACAGGTCTAGACTCGGCTCATTTCCTCAATCAACAGGTAAGCCGCCATGTCCGAGACCTTGCTCAGTTCCCGCAATCTGGCTTTTGAACTGTATGAGGTGCTCGATGCCGAGGGCCTGACCCAGCGCGAACGGTTTGCCGAACACAATCGCGAAACCTTCGACGCCGCCCTGGGCACCGCCCGCAGCATCGCCGAGAAATATTTCGCCCCGCACAACCGCAAGGGCGACGAGCACGAACCGCGCTATGAAAACGGCCAGGCGATATTGATCCCCGAGGTGAAACCGGCGGTGGACGCCTTTCTCGAGGCCGGCTTCCTCAACGCCACCCGCGACTTCGAGGCCGGCGGCATGCAGTTGCCGACCCTGCTGTCCCAGGCCTGCTTCGCCCACTTCCAGGCGGCCAACGTCGGCAGCTCCGCCTACCCCTTCCTGACCATGGGCGCAGCCAACCTGATCGAGAGCTTCGGTAGCCAGGAGCAGAAACAGCGCTTTTTGCAGCCGATGATCGACGGTCGCTTCTTCGGCACCATGGCCTTGACCGAGCCCCACGCCGGCTCCTCGCTGGCGGATATCCGCACCCGTGCGGAACCGGCCGGCGACGGCAGCTACCGGATCAAGGGCAACAAGATCTTCATCTCCGGTGGCGACCACTCGCTGGCGCAGAACATCGTGCACATGGTGCTGGCCAAGCTGCCGGATGCGCCCCCCGGCGTGAAGGGCATCTCGCTGTTCATCGTGCCCAAGTTCCTGGTCAACGCCGACGGCTCGCTGGGCCAGCGCAACGACGTGCTGCTGGCCGGCCTGTTCCACAAGATGGGCTATCGCGGCACCACTTCGACTGCGCTGAACTTCGGCGATAACGGTGAATGCGTCGGCTATCTGGTGGGTAAGCCCCATGCGGGCCTGTCCTACATGTTCCAGATGATGAACGAGGCGCGCATCGGCGTCGGCATGGGTGCGGTGATGCTCGGCTATGCCGGCTACCTGTACTCCCTGGAGTACGCTCGTGAACGCCCGCAGGGACGCCTGCCAGATGGCAAGGACCCGAGCGCGCCCCAGGTGGCGATCATCCAGCACGCCGACGTGCGCCGGATGCTGCTGACCCAGAAGGCCTATGTCGAAGGCGCATTCGACCTGGGCCTGTACGCGGCCCGGTTATTCGACGACACCACCACCCTGGACGATGAAGCCGGACGCCAGCAGGCCCACGAGTTGCTGGACCTGCTGACCCCGATCGTCAAGTCCTGGCCTTCACAGTTCTGCCTCAAGGCCAACGAGCTGGCGATCCAGATCCTCGGCGGCCATGGCTACACCCGCGAGTATCCGGTGGAGCAGTACTACCGCGACAACCGCCTGAACCCGATCCATGAGGGCACCCACGGCATCCAGTCCCTGGACTTGCTGGGACGCAAGCTGGCACAGAATGGCGGCGCGGGGCTCAAGCGCCTGATCCGCCTGATCATCGAGACCTGCGGGCGCTCCCAGGCCCACTCCAGCCTGGACGCCTTGCGCCAGCCCCTGGAACAACTGGTGGCGCGCCTGCAAACCGTGACCCTGGGGCTACTGGGCGACCTGGCCACTGGCAAGGTCACCGCGACCCTGGCCAACTCGGCGCTCTATCTGAAAGCCTTCGGCCATGCGGTGATTGGCTGGCGCTGGCTGGAGCAGGCGATCCGCGCCGAGGAAGGCCTGGCCCGGGGAGATGCGGCGGATCGGGATTTCTACCTGGGCAAGCGGCAGGCTGCGCGCTACTTCCTCACCTGGGAAGTACCGGGCTGCGAGCATGAGCTGAGGCTCCTGGAGGCCCGGGACGATACTTGCCTGGCAATGCGCGACGAGTGGTTCTGAGCGCCACGGGCCCCGGCAAGCGCGTCGGGGCCATTGCGTGACTCCAGCCGCAACGGGCTGAGGCGGCTCAGCGGGATCAGTTCTGCTGGATGGTCTTGGCGATCACGTCGACCGTGGCGCTCACCTGTTCCTGGTAGCGCTCGAGCTCCTGCTCGTGGCGCTTCTGCATCTCCAGCTGCTGCGAGCACAGGTTCATCGCCGCCAGTACCAGCAGGCGCTCGCCGATCAGGGTCGGGAACTTCTTCTTGGTATCGGCCAGGGCGGCCTGGAGCATCTGCACCGCATCCATCAGGACCTGTTCCTGTCCGGCCGGCGCCTTGAGCGAATAGTCCTCGCCGAGGATCGAGACCACTCTCACTCCATCGCTGTGATGTCTCATGGATTGGCCGGGCTCGCAGTGACGCGCTCAACCAGGGCCTGGATGCGGGCAGCGGTGGCGCCGTGCTTCTCTTCCTGCTCCATCAGGTTCAGCTGCAGGCTTTCGTTCTCGTCCCTGGCCTGGGCCAGTTGTGCCTTGAGGGCTTCGTTAGTGCCGAGCAGCTCCTGGTTCTGTACCACCAGGTCACTGACCAGCTGCTCCAATTGGCTGAGGGATGCTTCCAACATTTTGATCTTCCGGGCTTTTTGCAAAGGGCGCGTACGATAAAGAAAAGTCACCCTGGATGCCAGGGTTATCCAGGCGCAAAGCCTTGATTTTGCTGGCGATGACCCTTCCGCGAGAGCTGCTAGAGACTGCCATTCTCCCCTGGGGTTCCTGAGCCCCGGTCGGAGGCTAGGACTTTTCTCGAAAAATCGGACAAGCCAATGGAAATTTCCGAAACCGCTTTTGGCGATTCAAGAAGCATTTTCCCCACGCGATAGCCAGGGACTCATCCATTTTCCCAAAGCGCCAACCGCGCTTCACACAGGTGAAAACAATGTCCCTGCGCACTATGAACATCGCCCCGCGGGCCTTTCTCGGGTTCGCCCTGATCGGCTGCCTGATGCTGTTTCTCGGCATCTTTGCGCTGAACCGGATGGGCAAGATCCATGCGGCCACCGAGCTCATCACCCAAGACACCCTCCCCAGCATCAAGAGCGTCGATGACTTCACCCAGTTGAGCCTGCGCCTGCGGGTCAATGCCTATCGCCTGCTGGTCAATCGCGACGCCGAAGCCCAGCAAAGGGCACTGGAGACCATCGTCAAGCGCAACCAGGAGATCGACGATATCCGCCCGCGCTACGAAGCCCTGATCAGCCTCCCCGAAGAGCGTGCCGCCTACGCCGAATACATCAAGGCGCTGACCCATCATCGCCAACTGGAGAGCCAGTTGATCGAACTGTCGCGCAACGGCCAGCTGGAGGCCATGCAAGCGTTGCTCAACGAGCAATTGATGGACAGCGCCGAGGCGATCAACAGCACCCTCAACCGCCTGGTGCAGATCAATACCCGCTACTCCACCGCCGCCGCCGAGGAGGCTGCCAGGCAGTACCACAACGCCTTCGACCTGGTGGTGGCGCTGCTGGTGCTGGCCAGCGGCCTGACCTTGCTGTTCGCCTGGCTGCTGACCCGCAGCATCACCCAGCCGATCGCCAAGGCCCTGGAAGCCGCCGAGGAGATCGCCGAGGGTAACCTGGCCTGCCCGGTCCAGGTCGATGGCAACGATGAGGCCGGCCGCCTGTTGCGGGCCATGGCCAAGATGCAGGAGAACCTGCGCACTACCCTGCAACGCATTTCCGGTTCCGCCACTCAACTGGCCTCCGCCGCCGAGGAACTCAACAGCGTCACCGAGGAAAGCGCCCGTGGCCTGACCCAGCAGAACAACGAGATCGAACAGGCCGCCACCGCGGTCAACGAAATGACCAGTGCCGTGGAAGAAGTGGCGCGCAACGCCGCCAGCACTTGCGAGGCCTCGAAGAACGCCACCGCTTCGGCCGGCGACGGCCGCGACCTGGTGCAGGAAACCGTGGCCGCCATCGAACGCATGAGCGGCGACGTGCAAGACACCGCCAGCCTGGTCGGCGACCTGGCCAATCAGTCCCGCGACATCGGCAAGGTCCTGGACGTGATCCGTGGCCTGGCCGACCAGACCAACCTGCTGGCCCTCAACGCCGCCATCGAGGCCGCCCGTGCCGGCGAGGCCGGACGTGGTTTTGCCGTGGTCGCCGACGAAGTCCGCGCCCTGGCCCACCGTACCCAGCAGTCCACCAGCGAAATCGAACGCATGATCGGCAGCATCCAGAACGGCACCGAACAGGCCGTGGACTCCATGCGCAACAGCACCGAGCGCGCCGAATCGACCCTGAACATCGCCCGGGGCGCCGGCCTGTCCCTGGACACCATCAACAGCGCGATCATCCAGATCAACGAGCGCAACCTGGTGATCGCCAGCGCCGCCGAAGAACAGGCCCAGGTAGCCCGGGAAGTGGATTGCAACCTGGTGAACATCCGTGATCTGTCGGTGCAGTCGGCCACCGGCGCCCACCAGACCAGCGCCGCCAGCAATGAACTGGCCAGCCTGGCCGTGGACCTGAACGGCCTGGTGGCGCGCTTCCGCCTCTGATCCGACGCCCTCCGCCCCGCCCCTGTTTGCAGGCTGGGGCCGGAATGAACGACCAGCGCAAGAGCCATCCGCGACACCCGCGCGAGACTGAAATCCACGACAGGACTCAAGACTTTAGTCGTACGACCGATAAGTCACGGTAGATCAGTCTCAAGCCCCGCATGGATGCGCTCTTCCTGGTACCTATCATGTCCCTTCGTAATATGAATATCGCTCCGCGGGCCTTCCTCGGTTTTGCCATGATCGGCGGCTTGATGCTGATCCTCGGGGTTTTCGCCCTGAACCAGATGAGCAAGATCCGTGGCGCCGCCGAAGACATCACCCTGAGCAGCGTGCCGAGCATCCAGAGCCTCGACGAGTTCACCCAGCTGACCCTGCGCCTGCGGGTGCTGTCCTATCGCCTGCTGGTGAACCGCGAGCCGGATGTGCAGCAAAAGACCATGGAACTGCTGGATATGCGCAACCAGCAGATCCGCACGGCCCAGGCCACCTATGAAAAGCTCATCACCGGCCCGGCGGAAAAAGCCGCCTATGACCAGTACATCCAGCTGCTGGGCCAGTACCGGCAGATCGAAGAGCGGATGAAGAGCCTGTCGCGCAACAACCAGGTGGATGAGTTGCGCAACCTGCTCAACACCGAGTTGCTGAACAACTCCGAGGCGATCAACGCCGTACTCAACCGCCTGATGGAGATCAACACCCAGCAGACGGTGGACACCAACCGCCAGGCCGCCGAGCAGTATTCGGCCGCGTTCAAGCTGGTGGTGGTCCTGCTGCTCCTGGCCACTGGCCTGACCCTGCTGTTCGCCTGGCTGCTGACCCGCAGCATCACCCAGCCGATCGCCAAGGCCCTGGAAGCCGCCGAGGAGATCGCCGAGGGCAACCTGACCCGCCCGGTCCAGGCCGACGGTAGCGACGAAGCCGGCCGCTTGCTGCGGGCCATGGCCAAGATGCAGGAAAAACTGCGCGACACCTTGCAGCGCATCTCCGGCTCCGCCACCCAACTGGCCTCCGCCGCCGAGGAACTCAACAGCGTCACCGAGGAAAGCGCTCGCGGCCTGACCCAGCAGAACAACGAGATCGAGCAGGCCGCCACTGCGGTCAACGAAATGACCAGCGCCGTGGAAGAAGTGGCACGCAATGCCGTCAGCACTTCCGAGGCCTCGAAGAATGCCACCGCCTCGGCCGGTGACGGCCGCGACCTGGTACAGGAAACCGTGGCCGCCATCGAACGCATGAGCGGCGACGTGCAAGACACCGCCAGCCTGATCGGCGACCTGGCCAACGAATCCCGCGACATCGGCAAGGTCCTGGACGTGATCCGTGGCCTGGCCGACCAGACCAACCTGCTGGCCCTCAACGCCGCCATCGAGGCCGCCCGTGCCGGCGAGGCCGGACGTGGTTTTGCCGTGGTCGCCGACGAGGTCCGCGCCCTGGCTCATCGCACCCAGCAGTCCACCAGTGAAATCGAACGCATGATCGGCAGCATCCAGAACGGCACCGAACAGGCCGTGGACTCCATGCGCAACAGCACCGAGCGCGCCGAGTCGACCCTGAACATCGCCCGGGGCGCCGGCCTGTCCCTGGACACCATCAACAGCGCGATCATCGAAATCAACGAGCGCAACCTGGTGATCGCCAGCGCCGCCGAAGAACAGGCCCAGGTAGCCCGCGAAGTGGACCGCAACCTGGTGAACATTCGCGACTTGTCGGTGCAATCGGCCACCGGCGCCAACCAGACCAGTGCAGCCAGCAACGAGCTGTCGCGCCTGGCCGTGGACCTCAACAGCATGGTCGCCCGCTTCAACCTCTGAAGGCCTTCGCAAATCCGGCCAAAGCCCCGACGGATACCGTCCGCCGGGGCCTGCGTCGCTGCCATGAAAAGCTTTTGACAGCGGCACATTTCAGCAGGTTAGAATCGATGGCACGCAGACTGCATGGTCAGTTCGCGCCCGCCTTTTCCGCTCTGGAGTACTGCCTTTGAATGCGACGACCATCAACAGCCTGTTCTTGATCGGCGCGTTGCTGGTAGGTGCGAGCATCCTGGTCAGTTCCCTCTCTTCCCGCCTGGGCATCCCGATCCTGGTGATCATCCTTGCCGTGGGCATGACCGCCGGCGTCGACGGCGGCGGGATCATCTTCGACAACTATCCGACCGCCTACCTGGTGGGCAACCTGGCCCTGGCAGTGATCCTCCTGGACGGCGGCTTGCGCACCCGGGTCGCGAGCTTTCGCGTGGCCCTGTGGCCGGCGCTGTCACTGGCCACGGTAGGAGTGCTGATCACCACCGGGCTGACCGGCATGGCCGCGGCCTGGCTGTTCGACCTCAACCTGATCCAGGGCTTGCTGATCGGCGCCATCGTCGGCTCCACCGACGCCGCGGCGGTGTTCTCGCTATTGGGAGGCAAGGGCCTCAACGAACGGGTGACCGCGAGCCTGGAGATCGAGTCCGGCAGCAACGATCCGATGGCGGTGTTCCTCACCGTGACCCTGATCGACATGCTCGCCAATGGCCATACCGGCTTGCACTTCAGCCTGCTGGTGGAACTGGTCCGCGAATTCGGCATCGGCGCGGTGATCGGCCTCGGCGGCGGCTGGCTGATGCTGCAACTGGTCAACCGCATCCACCTGGCCAATGGCCTGTACCCGATCCTGGTGATCTCCGGCGGGCTGGTGGTGTTCGCCCTGACCAACGCCCTGCATGGCAGCGGTTTCCTCGCGGTGTACTTGTGCGGCCTGATGATCGGCAACCGCCCGGTACGCAGCCGCCACGGCATCCTGCACATGCTCGACGGCATGGCCTGGCTGGCGCAGATCGGCATGTTCCTGGTGCTGGGACTGCTGGTCACTCCCCACGACCTGCTGCCCATCGCCCTGCCGGCCCTGGGCCTGGCGCTGTGGATGATCCTCTTCGCCCGGCCGTTGTCGGTGCTGGTGGGGCTGCTGCCATTCCGGGCCTTCCATGGCCGGGAAAAGGCCTTCATCTCCTGGGTCGGGCTGCGGGGCGCGGTACCGATCATTCTCGCGGTGTTCCCGCTGATGGCCGGCCTGCCCAACGCCCAGCTGTACTTCAACCTGGCGTTCTTCATCGTGCTGATCTCCCTGCTGCTGCAAGGCACCAGCCTGCCGTGGGTGGCCAAGTGGCTGAAGGTCACGGTCCCACCGGAGCCGGCACCGATTTCCCGGGCCGCCCTGGAAGTCCATGTCACCAGCGAGTGGGAGCTGTTCGTCTACCGCCTGGGCGCGGAGAAGTGGTGCATCGGCGCGGCCCTGCGGGAATTGAAGATGCCCGAAGGCACGCGCATCGCCGCCCTGTTTCGCGGCCAGCAATTGCTCCACCCCTCGGGTAGCACGGTGCTGGAGGCCGACGACCTGCTATGCGTGATCGGCCATGAACACAACCTCCCGGCCCTGGGCAAACTCTTCAGCCAAGCCCCGGAACGCGGCCTGGACCTGCGCTTCTTCGGCGATTTCGTCCTCGAAGGCGACGCCCAGCTGGGCGCGGTCTCGGCGCTCTACGGACTCAAGCTCGACGGCCAGGATGCGGACATGCCGCTGGCGGCATTCATCGCCCAGAAGGTCGGCGGTGCGCCGGTGGTCGGCGACCAGGTGGAGTGGAACAACACCACCTGGACGGTCGCGGTGATGGACGGGAACAAGATCGGCAAAGTCGGCGTCAGATTCCCCGAAGGAAGTCGCCCCGGCCCCGGACTCTTCCTCTAAACTCGGAAACGCGCCAGATTCTTGCCGTCGCATTCCCCCTATTCCTACTTGCTTGCTCGATCGATCCCTATGCCGACCCTGCGTAAAATTTTCGCCATTGCCCTGCTGGGCCTGAGTCTCTCTGTCGGCGCCGCACAGGGCGGCGATCCGCCCAGTGCCGAGGCGGTCCAGCAAAGCCTGGACAAGATCGCCGAGCGCAAGCTGTCGGAAGTCGATCAGAAGGCCCTGCAGACCGTCTTGCAGAACACCCTGAACCAACTGGCCAACCTGCAGGACTACGAACAGCGCCTGCCGGAGCTCAAGCAGCAGTTGGCCAACGCTCCACGCCAGACCCTGGAAAACCAGCGCGAGCTGGCACGCCTCAAGGCCAGCAAGGTGGTGCCGGTGACCCAGCGCTATGCCACGCTGAGCGTGACGCAGCTGGAGCAACTGCTGGCCGAGCGCACCACCGCCCAGGGTGAACTGCAAAAAGCCCTGGCCCAGGCCAACAGCCTGACCATCAGCGCCCAGACCCGCCCCGAACGGGCCCAGGCCGAGATCAGCAACGGCCAGACGCGAATCCTGCAGATCAACACCATCCTCAAGGCGGGCAAGGACAACGGCAAGCTGCTAAGCAGCGACCAGCGCAACCTGCTCAATGCCGAGCTCGCGGCGATCAATGCCTTGATCCCGCTGCGCCGCCAGGAACTGGCAGGCAACAGCCAGCTGCAAGACCTGGGCAGCAGCCAGCACGACCTGCTGGTGGAAAAGATCGCGCGCCTGGAACAGGAAACCCAGGACCTGCAGACCCTGATCAACCAGAAGCGCCTGGCCCAGTCCCAGGAGACGGTTACCCAGCAGTCCATCGAAGCGCAGAAAGCCGGCGGCAGCAGCCTGCTGGCCACCGAGAGCGCCATCAATCTAGAAGCCTCAGACTATCTCCTGCACTTCACCGACCAACTCAACGAACAGACCCAGCGCAACCTGCAGACCAAGCAGCAACTGGACAACGTAACCCAGGTCGCCGCGGCGCTGGACGAGCAGATCAGCGTGCTCAAGGGCAGCCTGTTGCTGTCCAAGATCCTCTACAAGCAGAAACAGGCCCTGCCGCGGCTCAAGGTCGACCGCGACCTGGCGAACAATATCGCCGATATCCGCCTCTACCAGTTCGAGGTCAGCCAGCAGCGCGAGCTGCTCAGCAGCCCCACCGCCTACGTCGACAACCTGCTCAAGAACCAGCCGCCCGAGCAGGTCACCCCGCAATTGCGCAAGACCCTGCTGGAACTGGCCAATACCCGGGTCGACCTGCTGGACCGCCTGAACCGCGAATTGAGCGCGCTGCTCAATGAATCCATCACCCTGCAGCTGAACCAGAAGCAGCTGCTCAGCACCACCCAGACCCTGCGGGCGACCCTCGACGAGCAGATGTTCTGGATCCCCAGCAACAAGCCACTGGACACCGCATGGCTGCGCCAGGTGCCCGATCGCTTGCAGTACCAGGTCACCACCTTGCCCTGGGCCTCGAGCTTCAGCGAGCTGATCGACGCGCTGGTGCAGCAGCCCTTGCTGTTCCTGCCCCTGCTGCTGTTGATCGGCGCCCTGCTGTGGCGACGCAAGAGCCTGTATGCGCGCCTGAGCAAGGTGCACAAGGATATCGGCCACTTCAAACGTGATAGTCAGTGGCACACGCCCCTGGCGATCCTGGTCAACGTCCTGCTGGCGATGCCCCTGGCCCTGGGCCTGGCGCTGTGCGGCTATGCCCTGCAGATCGATGCCCGGGGACAGAATGCCACCCTGGGCGCAGCGCTGCTGCAGATCGCCCAGGCCTGGCTGGTGTTCTACACCGCCTATCGGATCCTGGCCCCCGGCGGCGTGGCCGAACTGCACTTTCGCTGGGAGAAACCCCAGGTGGAGTTCCTGCGTGGGTGGATCCGCCGCCTGGGCCTGGTAGTCCTGGCCCTGGTGGCCGTGGTCACGGTGGCCGAGTTGCAACCCGCGGCCCTGGCCGAGGATGTACTGGGCATCGCCGTGGTGCTGACCTGCTATGCCCTGATGGCCTGGCTGCTCAGTCGCCTGCTGCTCAGCAGCCCGACCCACGAGAACGCCTCGCTGTTCCGCAAGGCCGTGGGCTTGCTGTTCACCCTGCTGCCGATCGCCTTGTTCATCGCCGTGTGCTTCGGCTTCTACTACACCGCCCTGAAGCTCAGCGATCGCCTGATCAACACCCTGTACCTCTTGATGCTGTGGCTGGTGGTCGAGGCTACCTTCGTGCGCGGCCTGGCCGTCGCGGCGCGGCGCCTGGCCTACCAGCGCGCCTTGAGCAAGCGCCAGGCGGCCAAGGAGGCCGGGGAAAGCGGCGAAGCGGTGGTCGAAGAGCCGACCATGGATATCGAGAAGGTCAACGAACAGTCCCTGCGCCTGATCCGCCTGGCCCTGCTGGGAGGCTTCATGGTGGCCCTGTACTGGGTCTGGGCCGACCTGATCTCGGTGTTCTCCTACCTGGACCGGGTGACCCTCTACGAGTACACCAGCGGCACCGGCGCCAACATGAGCATGGTGCCCATCAGCATCGGCGACTTGCTCGGCGCGCTGATCATCGTCGGCATCACCTTCGCCCTGGCGCGCAACTTGCCGGGCCTGCTGGAAGTATTGGTGCTGTCCAAGCTGAACCTGGCCCAGGGCAGCGCCTACGCCACCACCACCTTGCTCTCCTATGCCATCGCCGGGGTCGGCTTCGTCACCACCCTGTCGACTCTCGGCGTCAGCTGGGACAAGCTGCAATGGCTGGTGGCCGCGCTATCGGTAGGCCTGGGCTTCGGCATGCAGGCGATCTTCGCCAACTTCATTTCCGGCATCATCATCCTGTTCGAGCGCCCGGTGCGGATCGGCGACACCATCACCATCGGCAACCTGTCGGGCACCGTGAGCCGGATCCGCATCCGTGCCACCACCATCACCGACTTCGACCGCAAGGACATCATCGTCCCGAACCAGACCTTCATCACCGGACAACTGATCAACTGGTCGCTGACCGACACCATCACCCGCGTGACCCTGAAACTCGGCGTCGACTACGGTTCGGACCTGGACCTGGTCAAGGAACTGCTGCTCAAGGCCGCCCGGGAGAACCCACGGGTACTCAAGGAACCGGAACCCCAGGTGTACTTCCTCAGTTTCGGCGAGAGCACCCTGGACCACGAACTGCGCATGCACGTGCGCGAGCTGGGCGACCGCAACCCGGTGATCGACGAGGTCAACCGCTTCATCAGCCGCGAGTTCAAGAAGCAGCACATCAACATCTCGTTCCGGCAGATGGAGGTCTACCTCAAGAACCTCCAAGGCCAGGAGTACAAGATGGTGCCCATCGGCCCGGAGAAACCCCAGGACCCGCCAGCGCCGGAAAAGCCAGCCCCCTAACGCCCGGCGAACTCGACGCGAACGGCTTTGCCCAGCAGAATACTCGGACATTCTGCTGGGAGATGGCCGTTGAAAGCCCTCGACGAACTGACCTTCGACAATCGTTTCGCCCGCCTGGGCGACGCCTTCTCGACCCATGTGCTGCCCGAGCCCCTGGACAACCCGCGCCTGGTGGTGGCCAGCCCGGCAGCCATGGCCCTGCTGGACCTGGACCCCGCCGTCGCCGAAAGCCCGGTATTCGCCGAGCTGTTCGGCGGGCACAAGCTGTGGTCCGAGGCCGAACCCCGGGCGATGGTCTATTCCGGGCACCAGTTCGGCTCCTACAACCCCCAGCTGGGAGATGGTCGCGGCTTGCTGCTAGGGGAAGTGCGCAACGATGCCGGCCAATACTGGGACCTGCACCTGAAGGGCGCCGGCCAGACGCCTTACTCACGCATGGGCGATGGCCGCGCAGTGCTGCGCTCGTCGATCCGCGAGTTCCTCGCCTCCGAGGCCCTGCATGCCCTGGGCATTCCCAGTAGCCGGGCGCTGTGCGTGATCGGCTCGGACACCCCGGTGTGGCGCGAGAAGCAGGAGCGCGGCGCCATGGTCCTGCGCCTGGCGCCCAGTCATGTTCGCTTCGGGCATTTCGAATACTTCTACTACACGCGCAAGTCCGAGCAGCACACCCAGCTGGCGGAGCACGTACTGGCCCAGCACTTTCCCGACTGCCGGGACCAGCCCCAGCCCTACCTGGCGATGTTCCGCGAGATCGTCGAGCGCAATGCCGAGCTGATCGCCAAATGGCAAGCCTATGGCTTCTGCCACGGCGTGATGAACACCGACAACATGTCGATCCTGGGCATCACCTTCGACTTCGGCCCCTTCGCCTTCCTCGACGACTTCGACGCCCACTTCATCTGCAACCACTCCGATGACCAGGGTCGCTACTCCTTCAGCAACCAGGTGCCCATCGGCCAATGGAACCTCAGCGCCCTGGCCCAGGCCCTGACTCCACTGATTGCGGTCGAGGACCTGCGTGAAACGCTGGGCCTGTTCCTGCCGTTGTACCAGGCCCATTACCTGGACCTGATGCGCCGGCGCCTGGGCCTGACCCATGCCGAGGACGCCGACCAGCAACTGGTGGAACGGCTGCTGCAACTGATGCAGGGCAGCGCCGTGGACTACAGCCTGTTCTTGCGCCGCCTGGGGGACACGGCGCCGGAGCAGGCCGTGGCGCAGCTGCGTGACGACTTCGTCGATCTCAAGGGCTTCGATGCCTGGGCCGAGTCGTACGTGGCGCGGGTGGCCCGCGATCCGCAGCAGGGCCAGGAGCACCGCCGCACGCGCATGCACGCGGTCAACCCGCTGTACATCCTGCGCAACTACCTGGCGCAACAGGCCATCGAGGCCGCGGAATCGGGCGACTACAGCGAAGTGCGGCGCCTGCACCAGGTGCTGAGCCGGCCGTTCGAGGAGCAGGCTGGCATGGACCGCTACGCCAAGCGGCCGCCGGACTGGGGCAAGCACCTGGAAATCAGCTGTTCGTCCTGAGTCAGGCGAACACTTCCATCGCCACCTTGAAGCGCTCGGACAGCCAGCGCACCTGCCGCAGGTTGAGCTGGCGCTTGCCACTCAGCACTTCGGAAACCACCGATTGCGCCCCGACCCCGGGCAGGTCGCTCTGGGTCAGGCCGTGCTCGCGCATCAAGTAACGCAGTACATCGATGCCACTAGCCTTGGGGATAGGCCGGTGTTCGAGGTCATACGCCTCGATCCAGTCACCAATGATCTCCAGCAGGCTGTTCAGAGGATGAGCCTCATCATCCCCCGCAAGGTCCAGCAACTCATCCAGAGCCTGGACCAGTCGATCATAGTCTTCTTCGGTCCGAGGCTTGCGTAGCAATGGCGCAACGAATTGCCAGTGCTCGGCCGCCTGCTTGATCAACACACTCATTGTCATCCCTCCTTCCATTGCCCTCGGTCGTACTCACGGTGGTTCAATATGTACCTGATATAGAGTTTCTGGGTGGTGTAGCGCAGGACGGCAATCAACCTCAGCTTGTTGCCACCCACATCGAAGACATGCAATGGACCGACCTTGTCCACAGCCGGGAACATGGCCTTGATTGCCGAGAAATCGGCAAAGCTATTGCTCTTGATCAGTCGGTACCAATCATCCAGCGCCTTGGCTGACTGCGGCCATTTCTCCTTGGCCTCCCATATACGTTTTGCAGTGATCACTCGCATGCAATGTCCCTATCGCATATTGCTATGAAAGCTAGCCAGAAAGCCGGTCAATCGCAAGTTGCGATAATGATGAATAGACCAGCGGTCGATGCCCTCCCAATCCTGAGAGATAGGAGGCCAGGGACAGGGCTCCAATATGTGAGCGGATGCATCCACCGCCCCGCGGCTTGATAAATCCGCGCCACGACTCCAGATAGATGCCATTGGCCACTGACCCGGAGCTTCCATGACCGACCCACTGCTGATCCCCTGCCCGCACTGCAACGGCCTCAACCGCATCCCCGCCGAGCGCCTGGGCGACCATCCCAGGTGTGGGCGCTGCAAGGCCGAGGTGTTGCTGGACAAACCCTTTGACTTGCAACAGGGCGCTTACGCCAGCCAGGTCAAGGGCGACCTGCCGTTGCTGGTGGATGTGTGGGCAGACTGGTGCGGGCCGTGCAAATCCTTTGCACCGACCTTCCAGCAGGCCGCCGCGCAACTGAGCGGCAAATGCCGCCTGGCCAAGCTCGACAGCGAAGCCAACCAGCAGCTTTCGGCACAGTTGGGCATTCGCTCGATTCCAAGCCTGATCCTGTTCAGGAATGGCCGGGAAGTGGCCCGGCAAAGCGGCGCCCTGCCCTTGCCGCAGTTGATCGGCTGGTTGCGTAGCCAGGGGATTTGAGATGACGCCATGAAGCGCAGGTCACGCCCTGCGCCCATGGCAACTTGAAACTCAGGCGTTTTCCAGCAGGTTGTGCAGGTCGACGAACTGCTGGGTCAGCTTGTGCCGTGGGTCGAGATGGATCAGCGGCAGGCTGGCCTGGTGGGACTCACGCATGCGCACCGAGCTGGCCAGGTACACCGGCAGCACCGGCAGGCCTTCGCCAATCAGCTCGTCGAGCATTTGTTGCGGCAGGCTGGCCCGGGCCTGGAACTGGTTGACCACGATACCCTCGACCTCGAGCTCTTCGTTGTGGTCCTCCTTCAACTCCTCGATCTCGGCCAGCAGGCCGTACAGGGCCTGGCGGGAAAAACTGTCGCAATCGAAGGGAATCAGCACACGATCGGCCGCGATCAGCGCCGATACCGCATAGAAGTTCAGGGCTGGCGGGGTATCGAGGTAGATCCGCTCGTAATCCTCGGACAACTCGTCGAGCAATTTACGCAGCTTGTTGATCTTGTGCTTGGCCTCCAGCTTGGGCTGCAGGTCCGCCAGTTCCGCCGTGGCGGTCACCACATGCAGGTTGTCGAACGGCGTCTCGTAGATGTCCACCTGGTTCTTCCTGGAGAACGGCCCGGAAGACAGGGTCTGCTTGAAGAAGTCGGCGATGCCCATGGGAATGTCCTCGCCGGTCAGGCCGGTAAGGTATTGGGTAGAGTTGGCCTGGGCATCGAGGTCCACCAGCAAGGTGCGATACCCCTCGCTGGCGCTGACCGCCGCCAGATTGCAGGCAATGCTCGACTTGCCCACGCCACCTTTCTGATTGAACACCACGCGCCGCATAGCTAGACCTCCGTGTATCAAAGATCACCGAGTGTAGTAGCCGACGCCGCCCCTTAGCTACCTCGGCAACGCAAGTTCGGCCGGCTATCCCGGGACCGGTCGGCTACTGCGCCAGCCCCGCTGCCAGGCGCCTGCACAAGGCCTTGGCAGCCGGTGGTGGCGAAGGGACTTTCGCTCCACGGCAGATTCATCTCATTTGCGACCAGCAGTCCATCCGCTATTTGCTACATGACTGTTGCACCGGGATAATGCGCGCCACTGGCGCTTACGCGTCATCCTGGCCAGGCGCCACCCCCAGCGCCGCACCACGTCAAGAAAGCCCGCAGGGGCGGGATGAAACCAAGTGATCAAGTTCAATATCGCTCAATGGCGTGCGTGGGCCCCTGGGCTCGAGGGCGTGGACGCCTGGCAGGCCTGGTGCCAGCAGCCGGCCCTGCCGGCCAGCAGCGATAGCGCTCCGGACGTTTCCTTCCTGCCCGCCATGCAGCGCCGTCGCCTCAGTCGCCTGGCCCGCATGGCCTTCAGCGTTGGCTGGCCCCTGGCCGAGGGCCTCGAGCGCCTGCCCCTGGTGTTCATTTCCCGCCATGGCGAAACCCCGCGAACCCTGGAGATCCTCAGCGACCTGGCCGCCGAGCAACCGTTGTCGCCCACCCAGTTCAGTCTCTCGGTGCACAACGCGGTGATCGGCCTGTGGTCCATCATGCGGGGCGAGACCAGCGAGATGACCGCCCTGGCTGCGGCCGGGGACGGCCTGGAGCACGGCATGCTGGAAGCTGCGGCGCTGTTGGCCGACGGCGCCCCCCACGTACTGCTGGTGATCACCGAGGAGCAGCCACCCCAGGCCTACGCCGACTGGATCGACGACGTGCCCTTTCCCTATGCCCTGGGCCTGCTGCTGACCCCCGGCGAGGAATGGCAACTGTCGCTGGAGGGCACCGGCGGCCGGCCCCAGGTTCCAACCCAATGGCCCCACGCCCTGAACCTGTTGCGTACCCTGCTTGGGCCGCAACCTTATTGCCAACATGCCTGGATGAATCGCACATGGACCTGGCAACGCAACCAGTGAAGACCAAGGGGCGCGATGCCTATTACTGGCGCCTGGTGGCCACGGCGCTGAGCTTTGCAGTGTTCGGAATAGGTGGTTTGTGCCTGCGCCTGGTGATCTTCCCGCTGCTGGCCTGCCTGCCCGGGGATGCCCCGGACCAGCGGTTGCGGGCGCGCAAGACCATCAGCCGACTGTTCTGGCTGTTCATCCGCTGGATGGCCAGGTGCGGCGTACTCACCTACGAGGTCCAGGGCGCCGGGCAACTGGGGCGCCCGGGCCAGATGATCATCGCCAACCACCCGTCGCTGATCGACGTGGTGTTCCTGATCGGCCTGGTGCGCGACGCCAACTGCGTGGTCAAGGAGAGCCTGTGGAACAACCCCTTCACCCGTGGCCCGGTGCGCGCGGCCCAGTACATCAGCAACGACGGCAGCCTGGAGATGCTCGAGAACGCCTGCGGGGCTCTGCACGAAGGCCAGACGCTGATCGTCTTTCCCGAGGGCACCCGCACCCTTCCTGGCGCAGCGCCGGCCTTTCATCGGGGAGCCGCGGCGATCGCCCTGCGCGGTGCCAAGCTCATCACTCCAGTGGTGATCCGGGTCAGCCCCAGCACGCTGACCAAGGCCGAGCCCTGGTACCGGATCCCGCAACGCCGGGTGCACTTCAGTTTTCACGTCGGTGCCGATATAGACCCACAGACCTTTGCCGCCCAGGGCCCGGCGCCCCAGGCTTCGCGCAAGCTCAATGAGCACTTGCACAACTATTTCACCAAGGAGCTCGCCAAAGATGAGCGATACGCACCCGGACCTGATGCTTGAAATCAAACTGCTGATCATCGATGCCCTGGGCCTGGAAGACATCAGCGCCCAGGACATCGGCGACCAGCAGACACTGTTCGGCGAAGGCCTAGGCCTGGACTCGGTGGACGCCCTGGAACTGGGCCTGGCGATCCAGAAGAAGTACGGCATCAAGATCGACGCCGACGCCAAGGACACCCGCAATCACTTCAGCAACGTGGCGAGCCTCGCGGCCTTCGTCAGCGCAAAACAGGCAGCTTGAGAACCGACCATGCAAACCCGTGACGATATCTTCAATACCCTGCGCGATGCCCTGGTCGAACTCTTCGAAGTGGAACCGTCGAACATCAGCCTGGACTCCAACCTGTACCAGGACCTGGAAATCGACAGCATCGATGCCGTCGACCTGATCGACCACATCAAGCGCCAGACCGGCAAGAAAATCGCCGCCGAGGAGTTCAAGTCGGTGCGTACCGTCAACGACGTGGTCGAGGCGGTCTATCGTCTGGTCCAGCCGGCCGCATGAACCGCCTGATCGGCCTGGGCTTGTTGCTGGCCGGCCTGCTTTATCCCTTCGCCGTGTACTTGGGCATGGAGCACTTCGCGCCATGGCAATTCGGCCTGTTGCTGGGCAGCCTGTGGCTGGTCCGGGCACTGACCGGTGAGCGTCGTCCCGGCAGCCTGTGGATGGCCGGTGCCGCGCTCGTCTTCTGCCTGTTGCTGGCCTGGTTCGATCGCCCGGGACTACTGCGCTGGTACCCGGTGCTGATCAGCGCCTGCATGCTGGGGGTGTTCGGCCTGAGCCTCAAGTACGGCCCGCCAGTAGCCGAGCGCCTGGCCCGCCTCAGCGAGCCGGAGCTGCCGCCACAGGCCATACGCTACACCCGCCAGGTGACTATCGCCTGGAGTCTGTTCTTCCTCTGCAATGGCCTGATCGCCGCCGCGCTGACACTCTGGGCGCCGCTGGACTGGTGGATGCTGTACAACGGCCTGATCGCCTACGGGCTGATAGGCTTGCTGTTCGCCATCGAATGGCTGTTGCGCCAACGGGTAAGAGGCCGTAGATGAACTGGATTCCCCTTGAGCAGCTCTTGCTCGAGACACAAGGGCCACGGTTGGCCGCCGCCCATCCCGATATCGACCTTGCGGCCCTGCAGGCCCGGGCCCTTGGCCTGGCCGCGACCCTCCGGGAGCTGCACGTCGAGCGCGTGGCGATCCACCTGGAAGATGCCGTGGAACTGGCGGTGGCCCTGCTCGGAGCCTGGCGTGCCGGGGCCAGCGTGCTGCTGCCCGCCGATCTGCAAGCCCAGACCCGCCAGCGCTGGGCGACGGAGGTCGACTTATGGCTGACCGACCAGGACCCGCCACTGCCGGCAACCGCGACCGGCCCCCTGGCGGCGGCCGACCTGGACCTGGACACCTGTCGCCTGAGCCTGTGCACCTCCGGTTCCAGCGGCGAACCCAAGCGCATCGACAAGCGACTGCGCCAGCTGGCCAATGAAGTACAGGCCCTGGAGCAGCTCTGGGGCCACGACCTGGGCCCGGCCTGGATCATCGGCAGCGTCGCCACCCAGCACATCTATGGCCTGCTGTTCCGGGTGCTCTGGCCGCTGTGCGCCGGTCGCCCGTTCCTGCGGCGCCAACTGGCGTTCCCCGAAGACCTGCAACGGGCCAGCCGCGAATGCCCGGCATTCGCCTGGGTGGCCAGCCCGGCACTGCTCAAGCGCATGGGCGACAACCTCGACTGGCCGGCCCTGAGCCAGGTCCGGCGAGTATTTTCTTCCGGCGGCGCCTTGCCCGCGCCCGCCGCCGCGAGCTTGCAGCAGCGCCTGGGGCAATGGCCCACGGAGATCCTCGGCAGCTCCGAGACCGGCGGGATCGCCTGGCGCCAGGGCGCGACACTGTGGCAACCCTTCGCCGATGTGCAACTGGGCCAGGATGCCGACGGTGCGCTGTTGATCGCCTCGCCCTACCTGCCGGCCGGACACGTGGAACACAGTGCCGATGCCGCGCGGATCGCCACCGACGGTCGCTTCGAACTGCTGGGGCGCCTGGACCGCATCGTCAAGCTGGAAGAAAAACGCATCTCCCTGCCCATGCTGGAGCAGGCCCTGGAAAGCCACGCCTGGGTCGCCGAGGCCCGCCTTGGGGTGATCGAGGAGAACCGTGCCTACCTGGGCGCCCTGCTGGTGCTCGACGAAGCCGGCCTGCATGTGCTGCGCAACCAGGGCCGGCGGCACCTGGTCCAGGCCCTGCGCCAGCACCTGGCCCAGCACTGCGAGGCCCTGGCCCTGCCCCGGCGCTGGCGCCTGCTGCGCCAGTTGCCGCTCACCGCCCAGGGCAAGCTGCCCCAGGCCCAGGTCCAGGCCCTGCTCCAGGCGCCGCGCCCGCGGGAGCCGGAGGTCCTGGCCCAATTGCAGCAGGACGACGAGTGGCAGCTGCAACTGGCGATCCCCCCGGACCTGGCCTATTTCAGCGGGCATTTTCCCCAGGCGCCGATCCTTCCCGGGGTGGTGCAGGTGGACTGGGCCCTGGCCCTCGGCCAGCGCCTGCTGGAACTGCCGGGCCGTTTCGCCGGGATGGAAGTGCTGAAGTTCCAGCAACTGATACGCCCCGGCGATCGCATCCAGTTGAACCTGCGCTTCGACACCCAGCGCCAGAAACTGTACTTCGCCTACCTCAATGCCGGGGCTGCCTGTTCCAGCGGCCGTATCCTGCTGGAGGACAGCTGTGGATAAGTTGTCCAGCCAGGCGCCTGTGCATAACCCTTGCGCGGTGATCCCGGTCTACAACCACGAAGGCGCCGTGCCGGCGGTGGTCGACGCCCTGCGGGAACAGGGCCTGCCCTGCATCCTGGTGGACGACGCCAGCAGCCCCGGATGCGCCAGTGTGCTGCAACGCCTGGCCGAGCGCGAGCAAGTGTTCCTGGTGCGCCTGGCGGTCAACCAGGGCAAGGGCGGCGCGGTCATGGCCGGCCTGCGGGAGGCCGCACGCCTGGGCTTCAGCCATGCCCTGCAAGTGGACGCCGACGGCCAGCACGACCTGAGCGCTGTGGATAACTTCATCCACTGTTCGCGCCAGTCGCCCCAGGCCCTGGTCTGCGGTTATCCACAGTACGACGCCAGCGTGCCCAAGGGTCGGCTCTATGCCCGCTACCTGACCCACGTCTGGGTGTGGATCAACAGCCTGTCGTTGCAGATCCCGGACTCCATGTGCGGTTTCCGGGTCTATCCCCTGGCACCGACCCTGGCCCTGGTCGATTCAGTGGCCCTGGGCCGGCGCATGGACTTCGACCCGGAAATCCTCGTGCGCCTGTCCTGGCGCAACCAGGCCATGCTCTGGCTGCCGACCCGGGTCCACTATCCCCAGGACGGCCTGTCGCACTTTCGCCTGTGGCACGACAACGCCCTGATTTCCAGGATGCACGCCAAGCTGTTCTTCGGCATGCTCGCGCGCCTGCCTCTGATTCTCTGGCGGCGGTGGCGCACATGAACCGCGAGCCCTCCTCCAACAGGCATTGGGCCGAACGCCGCGAACGCGGCAGCTTCTGGCTGATGAAACTCACCGCCTTCGGCGTACGGACCCTGGGCCGCAGGGTGCTGAGCCCGCTGCTGTACGCCATCGTCCTGTACTTTTTCCTGTTCGGCCGCAGCGCCCGCCGCAGCATCTGGCAATACCAGCTGCGCCTGGCCCGCTTCCACCAGCGCGAAGACCTGCTGCCCAGCCAGCGCCGGGTATTCGGCCAGTTCATGGCCTTCGCCGAGGCCCTGCTGGACAAGCTCGATGTGTGGAACGGCAAGCTGCGCCTGGAACAGATCGAGATCCTCGACCCGGCGGGCCTGCGCCAGCAACTGCGCGGCGAACGCGGGCAACTGCTGGTGGGCGCCCACCTGGGCAACCTGGAAGTCTGCCGGGCCCTGGCCGAACTCGGCGAGCAGGTGACCATGAACGTGCTGGTGCATACCCGGCACGCCGAACGCTTCAACCGCCTGCTGGGCGAGGCCGGGGCCAGCAACCTGAGGCTGGTCCAGGTCAGTGAGCTGGACCCGGCGATCATGCTGCAACTGAGCCAGCGCCTGGAGCGCGGCGAGTGGCTGGCGATCGCCGGCGACCGAGTGCCGCTGCATGGCGGGCGCAACGTGCAGGTGGATTTCCTCGGCCAGCCGGCGGCCTTTCCCCAGGGACCCTGGCTGCTGGCCGGGCTGCTCAAGTGCCCGGTCAACCTGTTGCTCTGCCTCAAGCAGCAGGGGCGCTACCGAGTGATCCTCGAACCTTTCGCCGAGGCCGTGCAGTGGAAGCGCAGCGACCGCCAGCAAGTGATCGCCCAATGGGCCACGCGCTATGCCGAGCGCCTGGGCCATTACTGCCTGCAAGCCCCGCAACAGTGGTTCAACTTCTACCCATTCTGGAAAACCGATGACAACCTCGACTCCTGAGCCGGTCACCTTCGGCGAACATCCCTTGCGCATCGAGGACGTGCTGGCCCTGGCCAACCGCCAGGCGCCAGCGCGCCTGCAAGCCGATGCGGCCTGGCGCCAGCGTATCGCCAAGGGCGCGCAGTTCCTCGACTCCCTGCTGGACAAGGAAGGGGTGATCTACGGCGTGACCACAGGTTACGGCGACTCCTGCGTGGTGGCGGTGCCACTGGAGCATGTCGAGGCGCTGCCCCGGCACCTGTACACCTTCCACGGCTGCGGCCTGGGCCAGTTGCTCGAACCCCAGGCGACCCGGGCGGTGCTCGCGGCGCGCTTGCAGTCGCTGTGCCACGGCATGTCCGGAGTGCGCGTGGAGTTGCTGGAACGCCTGCAAGCCTTCCTCGACCTGGACATCCTGCCGCTGATCCCCCAGGAAGGCTCGGTGGGCGCCAGTGGCGACCTGACGCCGCTGTCCTACGTGGCCGCCACCCTGTCCGGGGAGCGCCAGGTGCTGTTCCGTGGCGAACGCCGCGAGTCGGCCGACGTACACCGCGAGCTGGGTTGGCAGCCCCTGGTGCTACGGCCCAAGGAGGCCCTGGCGTTGATGAACGGCACCGCGGTAATGACTGGCCTGGCCTGCCTGGCCTTCGCCCGCGCCGACTACCTGCTGCGCCTGGCGACGCGGATCACGGCCCTGAACGTGGTGGCCCTGCAAGGCAACCCTGAGCACTTCGACGAACGCCTGTTCGCCGCCAAGCCCCATCCGGGCCAGACCCAGGTTGCCGCCTGGCTGCGCCAGGACCTGGCGATCGACGCCCCCACCGCGCCCCTGCATCGTCTCCAGGACCGCTACTCCCTGCGCTGCGCGCCCCATGTACTGGGAGTGCTGGCCGACAGCCTGGGCTGGTTGCGCTCATTCATCGAAACCGAGCTCAACAGCGCCAACGACAACCCGATCATCGACGCCGAGGCCGAGCGGGTGCTCCACGGCGGGCACTTCTATGGCGGGCACATCGCCTTCGCCATGGACAGCCTGAAGAACCTGGTGGCCAACGTCGCCGACCTGCTGGACCGGCAACTGGCACTGCTGGTGGACGTGCGCTACAACCACGGCCTGCCGAGCAACCTGTCCGGCGCGACGGCTGAACGGGCAATGCTCAACCATGGCTTCAAGGCGGTGCAGATCGGCGCCAGCGCCTGGACCGCCGAAGCCTTGAAGAACACCCTGCCGGCCAGCGTGTTCTCGCGCTCCACCGAGTGCCACAACCAGGACAAGGTGAGCATGGGCACCATTGCCGCCCGCGATGCGCTGCGCGTGCTGGAGCTCACCGAACAAGTGGCCGCCGCGACCCTGCTGGCCGCCAACCAGGGCGTCTGGCTGCGCAGCCGCGAAGCCGATGCCCGAGCCTTGCCGGCGGCCCTGGCGGCCATGCGCGCGCAGCTGGCCGAGGATTTTCCACCGGTGATCGAGGACCGCGCCCTGGAGGGCGAACTGCGCCTGTGCCTGCAACGTATCGCCGAACAACACTGGAGGTTGCATGCGTAGCCAGGGAGCGATCTACGTCGATACCCAGATCCTGGTGCCGTTCTTCGATGTCGACACCATGCACGTGGTCTGGCACGGACATTACGTCAAGTACCTGGAGGTCGCCCGCTGCGCGCTGCTCGACAGGCTTGGCCACAACTATGAGCAAATGCGCGACTCCGGCTACGCCTGGCCGGTGATCGACCTGCAACTGCGCTATGTACGTGGCGCGGTGTTCGGCCAGACCCTGAACGTGCGCGCCAGCCTGGTGGAATGGGAGAACCGCCTGAAGATCAACTACCTGATCACCGATCTGGCCACGGGTGAGCGCCTGACCCGCGCCAGCTCGGTACAAGTGGCCGTGGCAATCGCCAGCCGCGAAATGCAGCTGGCCTCGCCCAAGATCTTCACCGACGCCGTGGAGCGCCTGTTGCCATGACCCTCTGTAAACACTTGCTGCTGGCCTGCCTGCTCCTGCTGGCCGTGCCGCCCATGACCCAGGCCCAGGACTTCGACCTGCAGCGATTGAGCGAGCAGCTGTCGCGCCCCGAGGTGATCCATGGTCGTTTCATCCAGGAAAAATACCTGCGGGCCCTGCCGCAGCCACTGACCAGCAAGGGCCAGTTCGTCCTGGCCCGCCAGCATGGCCTGCTGTGGCTGTTGCAGACCCCGTTGCAACAGGACTACCGCATCACGCCCAAGGGCATCGCCCGCCGCGATGCCGAGGGCTGGCAGATGCTGCCGGGCAAGAGCGCCGGCGCCGAGCACAACCGCCTGTTCCTGGCCGTGCTGCAAGGCGACAGCAGCGGCCTGCAGCGGGACTTCGAACTGCGCCTGCAAGGCACCGCGCAAGACTGGCACCTGCAACTGCTGCCGCGTTCACTGCTGCTCCAGCAGATCTTCACCCGGATCGACATCGACGGCGGCGCCCTGGTGCAACGCATCGAGCTGCTGGAAACCCAGGGCGACCGCACGTTGTTGATCATGCAGGACAGCACCAGCAACCAACCCCTGAGCGACCTGGAACGCCATGACTTTGCCGAGTGAGCGCTGGTTGCCACGCCTCTTCCTGATCCTGCTGGCCCTGGTCCTGGCCACTGCCGCCTGGCAGTGGCGCCACGGCGCGCCCTTGTCGGCCGACCTCATGGAACTGGTGCCAGGCACGGCCCCGGACGCCCTGGAGTTGCAGGCCGAACAGCGCATGCAGGAACCGTTGAACCGCGAGATCCTGGTCCTGGTGGGCCACGCCCAACGCCAGCAGGCGCTGGACCTGGCTCGCGAGCTGGCCGTGCAGTGGCAGGCCAGCGGCCTGTTCGACAAGGTCCAATGGACCCTGCAGGCCGACCTGCCGGCCTTGCGCAAGCAACTGTTGCAGGGTCGCCTGGCGATGCTCTCGGCCAAGGATCGCCAGCAGTTGCTCGAACAGCCCCGGGCCTTCATCCAGCAACGAGTGCAGAGCCTGTTCGATCCCTTTGCCGGCTTCACCCTGGTGCCCAGCCAGGATGACTGGCTGGGGCTGACCGGGCGGATCCAGGCCAACCAGCCACAACACGCCAGCGTGCAACTGGACATCGGCAGCGGCGCGCTGCTGGCCGAGGCCGACGGCAAGCACTGGGTGCTGCTGCGGGCCCATAGCGCCGGCAATGCCTTCGACCTGCAATTGCCGTTGCAGGTGGCCGGGCTGCTGCAGCACAGCCGCGAACACGCCATTCAACAGCAAGGACAGCTACTGGCGGCCAGTGGCTTGCTGTATGCCGCCAGCGGCCAGCAACAGGCCTCCCGGGAGATCTCCTGGGTCGGCGGAGGCGCGACCCTGGGCATCCTGGCGCTGCTGCTCCTGGCCTTTCGCCGCTGGCACGCCTTGCTGGCCTTCGTCCCGGTGCTGGTGGGCATGCTGTTTGGTGCCGTGGCCTGCGTCGCCCTGTTCGGGCACATGCACGTCATGACCCTGGTGCTGGGCTCGAGCCTGATCGGCGTGGCCGTGGACTATCCGCTGCACTACCTGTCCAAGAGCTGGAGCCTCAAGCCCTGGCGCAGCTGGCCGGCCCTGCGCCTGACCCTGCCGGGCCTGAGCCTGAGCCTGGCCACCAGCTGCATCGGCTACCTGGCCCTGGCCTGGACGCCATTCCCGGCCCTGACCCAGATCGCCGTGTTCTCCGCCGCCGGCCTGCTGGGCGCCTACCTGGCGGCCGTGTGCCTGCTGCCGGCGCTGCTGCGCAAGGTCGAGCTGCGTCCGGCGCAGTGGCCGCTGCGGGTCGCCGCCAGCTTGCTGCGGCTGCGCAGCGCCCTGCTGGCACGGGTGCCGAGCCCGGTGCTACTGGGGCTGCTGGGGCTGTTTTGCGCGGCGGGCCTGTGGCAGCTCGACAGCAAGAACGATATCCGCCAGTGGGTCGGCGCACCGCCCCAGTTGCTGCAAGAGGCCCAGGCCATCGCCCGGATCACCGGCTACCAGCCCACCAGCCAGTTCTTCCTGGTGCGCGCAGCCGACCAGCAACAACTGCTGGAACGCCTCGACCTCCTGGACGAGCGCCTGCAACCCCTGGTGGGCCTGGGCAAGCTCAAGGGCTATCTGTCGCTCAACCAGTTGCTCAGCCAGCCAGCGCAGCAACGCCAGGTCCGCGCGGCCCTCGAGCGCCTGCCCGAATACTGGCAGCCACTGCTGGCGCTGGGTGTGCCCGAGCAGGCGCTGCAGGCCGAACTCAAGCAATTGCAGGAGTTGCCCCTGGCAGACATCGACAGCGCGCTGGCAGGGCCGCTGGCCGAACCCTTCCGGCCACTCTGGCTCGGGACCAATGCCCAGGGCGTGGCCGCCCTGGTCAGCTTGCAGGGCCTGAACGACGCGGCCTTGCTGCGGGTCCAGTCCGGCGACCTGCCGGGCATCCAGCTGGTGGATCGCCTGGGCGAGCTGAACCGGGTCTTCGCCGCCACCCAGGTCAGCGCCGCCGAGCTCAAGCTGGCCTCCTGCGTGCTGATCGTGCTGGTGCTGATCCTGCCCTTCGGTCTCGGCGGGGCCTTGCGCCTGGTGGCCCTGCCGCTGTTGGCGGCCCTGTGCAGCCTGGCCAGCCTCGGTTGGCTGGGGCAGCCGCTGACGCTGTTCAGCCTGTTCGGCCTGCTGCTGGTGACCGCCATCAGCGTCGACTACGCGATCCTCATGCGCGAGCGGATCGGCGGTGCGGCCGTGAGCCTGCTGGGCACCCTGCTGGCGGCGCTGACCACCTGGCTGTCGTTCGGCCTGCTGGCCATCTCCAGCACCCCGGCGGTAAGCAATTTCGGCCTGGCCGTCAGCCTCGGCCTGGCTTTCAGTTTCATCCTCGCCCCCTGGGCCGGCCATGAACCGCACCCCGCTGCGCCAGCGGAGCCAGCACCGTGAGCCGGCCGTCGGCCAGCATGGCCTACCCGAACCAGAATCCCGCCGCAGCGGCAAGGAGCCCCAATGCCAACAATTGAAATGGAATGTCGCCTGCTGGCGCAAAGCGCCAGCGTCCCTCCGGCAGCCGATGCGAGGGTTCGCCCATGACCGGCCAGGCCTCGCCCTACCTGAGCGACAGCTACGTCGAGGAAACCCGCTTCGGCTTCTGGTTCCTGCGCAGCCATACCTGGCAGCACCATGTGTTGCGAGTGGCGATCAACGATTTGCGTTCGCTGTTCGACGACGAGCCGCCGCAGGCTCCGGTACTGCTGGACGCCGGCTGCGGCCAGGGCAAGTCGTTCCAGCACTTGCGCCAGGTGTTCGCTCCCCAGCGCCTGATCGGCATCGATGCCGACCCCCACAGCCTCATGCTCAGCGCCGAGGAAGCCCGGCGCCAGCAATGGGAGGTGGAGCTGATCGGCAGCGACTGCGCGACCCTGAAGCTGGACGACGCCAGCGTCGACCTGTTGTTCTGCCACCAGACCTTCCATCACCTGGTGGAACAGGAAAAAGCCCTCGCCGAGTTCTATCGTGTGCTCAAGCCCGGCGGCTACCTGATGTTCGCCGAATCCACCCAGGCCTATATCGATACCTGGGTGATCCGCTGGCTGTTCCGCCACCCCATGCACGTGCAGAAAAGCGCCACCGAGTATTTGCAGATGATTCGCCAGCAAGGCTTCGAGTTCTCCGAGGACAATGTGTCCTATCCGTACCTGTGGTGGAGCCGCGCCAAGGACTTCGGCCTGCTGGAGCGCCTTGGCCTGCGTCAACCGCCACCGGTGGGCCAGCGCGAGGAAACCCTGGTCAACGTGGTGGCTCGCAAGCCCCTGGCGGCGCCGGGTACCGGGCAAGGTCGAGCCTCATGATCCGTGCCCTGCTGCTCGGTTGTGTCCTGCTGCTTAGCGCCTGCGCCAGCCAGGCGCCACTGCCGCAACGCGCGCCCGCGCTGGACCTGCCGCTGCAACTGCATATCCAGCGCCAAAGCCAGGGCCAGCGCCAGGATTGGCTGCTGGTGCTGCAGGCCGAAGGTCCGGGACTGCGCTGGTCGCTGATGGATCCCCTGGGCATTCCCCAGGCCCGCCAGCGCCTGGTGGATGGCCAATGGCAAGCCGATGGCCTGCTGCCGCCCAATCCCGAGGCCAGGGAGCTGTTCGCCGCCCTGCTGTTCGCCTTGACCCCGGCGGCCGAATTGCCAGCCAGCTACCCCGGCGCTCAAACCCAAGACCAGCGCCGGGCCCTTGGCCAACGCTGGCAGGTCACTTATCGACAAACACTGGATTTCACCGTGCAACTGCCCCAAGGCCCGCACTATCACGTCACGGCGCTGACCACCGAGGCCACTCCATGACCGCCTACCTCAACGCCCTCGGGCTGATCTGCGCCCTGGGCCGCAATCGCCCGGAAGTCGCCCGCAGCCTGTTTGCCGGCGACTGCTCGGGCATGCGCGCAGAAAGCGGCTGGGTACCCGAACGCACGTTGCCGGTGGCCGCGGTGCGCGGGCCCCTGGCCAGCCTGCCACCGGACCAGCAGGTCCATGGCAGCCGCAACAACCAGCTGCTGCTGGAGGCCACGCTGCAGATCGAGGACGACATCCACCGGGCCATCGAGCGCTACGGCCATGGCCGGGTCGGCGTGGTCCTGGGCACCAGCACCTCGGGGATCGACGAGGCCAGCCGCGGCATCGCCGGCTACCTGCGGGACCGGCAGTTCCCGGCGGACTACAACTATCGCCAGCAGGAGCTCGGCGCCCCGGCCAACTTCCTCGCCCAGTGGCTGCAATTGAGCGGGCCGGCCTACGTGATCTCCACCGCCTGTACCTCCAGCGCCCGGGCCCTGCTCAGCGCCCGACGCCTGCTGGACCTGGGGATCTGCGACGCGGTGCTGTGCGGTGGGGTCGACAGCCTGTGCAAGCTGACTCTCAATGGTTTCTCGGCCCTGGAGGCGGTCTCCGGCCAGCGTTGCAATCCGTTTTCGCGCAATCGCGACGGCATCAATATCGGCGAAGCCGCGGTGCTGTTCCTGATGACCCGGGAGCCCGGCACCGGCCCTTCCATCGCCCTGCTCGGCGGTGGCGCCAGTTCCGATGCCTACCATATCTCCGCGCCGGCCCCCGACGGCCGTGGCGCCCTGCAAGCCATGGAGCTGGCGTTGCGCAGCGCCCGGCTGCAAGCCCGGCAGATCGCCTACCTGAACCTGCACGGCACCGCCACCCAGCACAACGACGCCATGGAAAGCCTGGCGGTGGCCGGGCTGTTCCCCGAGGGCGTGCCCTGCTCCTCGACCAAGCCCATGAGTGGCCATACCCTGGGCGCCGCCGGAGCCCTGGAAGCAGCGTTCTGCTGGCTGGCCCTGGGTGCCGACAACCCGGGTGGAGCCTTGCCGCCCCATGTCTGGGATGGCCAGGCCGATCCAGCGCTGCCAGGGCTGCACTGGGTCACCGCCGCCGACCGCCTGGAGCCCCGTTCACCCCGCCGCCTGATGAGCAATTCCTTCGCCTTCGGCGGCAACAACGTCAGCCTGATTATCGGAGACGCCCCATGATTGACTGGCCGCTCGCCGAACTGCTGCCCCACGCCGGCGACATGATCCTCATCGACCAGGTCCTGGCCTTCGATGAAGAGCAAGTGCGCACCCGCCTCCAGGTTCGCCCCGGCGGCCTGTTCAACCGGCCCGACGGCAGCCTGCCAGCCTGGGTCGGCGTCGAGCTGATGGCCCAGAGCGTCGCCGCCTACGCCGGTTGCCGTGCCCGCCAGCAAGGCCAGCCAGCGGAGCTGGGCTTCTTGCTGGGCACTCGCAAGTTCCAATGCAATGTCGAGTGCTTCCCCGCCGGCAGCGTGCTGGAAATCCATGCGCTGCGCTCCCTGGAGGACGACAACGGCATGGGCGTGTTCGAGTGCCACCTGAGCGGCCCGGGCATCGCCGCCAGTGCACGCCTGAACGTCTATCGCCCGCCCCGGGCCGCCGACTACCTGCATGAAACCGCCGATTCTTCCAAAGGAACCCCGTCATGACTGACTCCGTACTGGTCACTGGCTCCAGCCGTGGCATCGGCCGCGCCATCGCCCTGCGCCTGGCCCAGGCCGGTTATGACCTGGTGCTGCATTACCGCACCGGTCGTACCGAAGCCGAAGCCGTCCGGGCCGAGGTCCAGGCCCTGGGCCGTACCGCCCGAATCCTGCAATTCGATGTCGCCGACCGCGCGGCCTGCAAGGCGGCCCTGGAGGCCGATGTCCAAACCCATGGTGCCTACTATGGCGTGGTGCTCAATGCCGGCCTGACCCGCGACGGCGCCTTCCCGGCCCTGGGCGAGGAAGACTGGGACCAGGTGCTGCGCACCAACCTCGACGGTTTCTACAACGTCCTGCATCCCGTGATGATGCCGATGATCCGGCGCCGCGCAGCAGGGCGAATCATCTGTATCACCTCGGTCTCGGGGCTGATCGGCAACCGTGGCCAGGTCAACTACAGTGCCTCCAAGGCCGGCCTGATCGGCGCTGCCAAGGCCCTGGCCATCGAGTTGGGCAAGCGCAAGATCACCGTCAACTGCGTGGCCCCGGGCCTGATCGACACCGCCATGCTGGATGAGGACGTGCCAGTGGAAGAACTGCTGAAGATGATTCCGGCGCAGCGCATGGGCACCCCCGAGGAGGTCGCCAGCGCGGTGAATTTCCTGATGTCCGCCGAAGCCGCCTACATCACCCGCCAGGTGCTGGCGGTCAACGGGGGCTTGTGCTGATGAAGCGCGTGGTCGTCACCGGCATGGCCGGCATCACCGCCCTGGGCAACGACTGGGACAGCCTGGTCGAGCGCTTCGCGGCCAATCTCAGCGGCATCCGGCGGATGGACGAGTGGGACAGGTTCAGCGAGCTTAACACCCGCCTGGCCGGCCCCATCGACGATTTCCAGGTGCCCGGGCACTGGACCCGCAAGCAGCTGCGCAGCATGGGCCGGGTCTCGCGGCTGGCGGTCGCGGCCGCCGAACAGGCCCTGGCCGACGCCGGGCTGCTGGGCGATCCCTCGATCAAGGATGGGCGCATGGGCGTGGCCTGCGGCTCGTCCACCGGCAGCACCGAGGAGATCAAGGCCTTCGGCAATATGCTGCTGAACTCGGTGGCCGAAGGGCTCAACGCCAACTCCTACGTGCGCATGATGCCCCACACCACCGCGGCCAATATCAGCATCTTCTTCGGCCTCACCGGGCGCCTGATCCCCACCTCCAGCGCCTGTACCAGCGGTAGCCAGGGCGTCGGTTATGCCTATGAGGCGATCAAGTTCGGCCGCCTGCCGATGATGGTCGCCGGGGGCGCCGAGGAGCTGTGCCCCACCGAAGCCATGGTGTTCGATGCGCTGTATGCCACCAGCTTGAAGAACGACGCGCCCCACAGCAGCCCGCGGCCCTACGATTGCGATCGCGACGGCCTGGTGATCGGCGAAGGCGGCGGCATGCTGGTCCTGGAAGAGCTGGAGCACGCCCTGGCCCGGGGAGCGCGGATCCACGCGGAAATCGTCGGTTTCGGCAGCAACGCCGACGGCCAGCACACCACCCGTCCCGAGCAGGCCACCATGCGCCGGGCCATGGAGCTGGCGCTGGAAGACGCGGCCCTGGCGCCCGCCGCCATCGGCTACGTCAACGGCCATGGCACCGCCACCGAACAGGGCGACATCGCCGAGACCCAGGCCACCAGCAGCCTGTTCGGCAACCGCATGCCCATCAGCTCGCAAAAGAGTTTCCTCGGCCACACCCTGGGCGCCTGCGGGGCCCTGGAGTCCTGGTTCAGCATCGAGATGCTCAAGCGCGACCTCTACGTGCACACCTGCAACCTGGACCGGGTCGACCCTCGCTGCGGCGAGCTGGACTACCTGCAAGGCGGATTGCGTGCCATGAGCCACGAATACGTGATGAACAACAACTTCGCCTTCGGCGGCGTCAACACCTCGTTGATCTTCCGCCGCTGGTCCTGACCCTTGCCCCCTCCTGGAGAAAATGGAATGTCCTCCCTGCTTCGCGCCACCTTGATCGTCCTCGCCTTGCTGGGCACCGCGGCCTGCACCAGCAAGCCGATGTACACCCCCAACCGCATCATCCCGGCCACCATCCAGACCGACCACGAGCAGGTCAAGCAAGCGATCCTGAAGAACCTGGTGGCCCGCCAGTGGACCGTGCGGCAAATCGGCCCCGAGCTGATCCAGGCGGATATCACCGTGCGCGAGCAGTTCTACGCGAAGATCGATATCCAGTACTCGGCCAACCACTACAAGATCGTCTATCGCGACAGCCGCGCCCTGGACTACCAGGACGGCAAGATCCACAAGAACTACATCCGCTGGGTACGCCTGCTGGACAAGGGCATCCTGCGAGACCTGCGCGACGGCCAGAACCAGCGCACCGCGCAGCAGTTGTCGGACTCGGCCAAGGCCTCTCCCGCAGCCCAATGACCCCTGTGGCCGCAGGCGAACGCCGGTGAGGCGACGGCTACAAGATCGATCAGCGTCTACACTCGCAACAGCGGGCCGACGCGCCATGACGGCTTGCCTTTCACATCCGTCAAGGAGCCGACCATGCAAGTGAAAGCGCTGATTGCCCTGGCCCTGCTGTCCGTCTTCAGCCCTGACAGCCGGGCCACCAACCTGATGTACATGCCCTTCGAGAGCGTGGTGTCCGATGCCCTGCGCGCCGGGCGCCTGGACGGCAGCGTGAAGTTCTACCTGGCGGGCAACCCGCACCCGGCGGTACTTCAGGTCAAGGTCACCGAGCTGGCCACCAACAAGAAGACCAACGCCTTCAACAAGAGCGATATCGCCGCCTGCGAATGGGCCCTGCAATCGGCCCTGATCACCCTGCAGGCCGCAGCCAAGCGGGTCGGCGCCAATGCCGTGACCAACATCGTCAGCTACTACAAGCAGCGCGTGCGCAAGGACCTCAACACTTACGAGTGTCGCGCCGGGGTGTTGATGGCCGGCGTGGCGTTGCGCGGCGACCTGGTGTTCCTGCAAACGCCGCCCCGCCCCAACAGCCCTTCAGCACGCGGCCCCGGTCTTGCGCGTCAGTAGCTCGACGAAGGCCTTGGCCATGGGCGAGCACTGGTCCTTGCGCTGCACCAGCCACACCGCCGTCATGGCTTGCGGGTCCAGCAGCCGGCGATAGACCACGCCGTCGATACGCATGCGCTGGTAGGACGCCGGCAACACCGAGACCCCAAGGCCCGCGGCCACCAGGCCGATGATGGTCATGGCCTCCGAGGCCTCCTGGGCGAAATGCGGGGTGAACCCGGCATCCCGCGACAGGTTCAGCAACTGGGCGTACAGGCCGCTGCCATAGCTGCGGGGAAAGAACACGAAGGGCTCCTGGGCCAGCTTGGACAGGTACAGGCCTTCTTCGCGACCTTCGGCCAGCGGGTGCTTGGAGCTGAGCACCGCCACCAGTGGCTCGCGCAACAGCTCCACCACCGACAGCGAATCCGGCAGGGGCAAGGGCCGCATGATGCCGACCTGGATGGCCTGGTCCACCAGCGCCTCGGCCACCTGGGTGCTGCTCATTTCCTTGAGCTTGAGGTGCACGGCGGCAAAGCGTTGGCGAAAGGCGAAGATCGCCTGGGGAATCGTCGAGTTGAAGGGCGCCGACGAGGTGAAGCCGATCTTCAACTCGCCCAGTTCGCCCAACTGCGCGCGACGGGCCACATCGGCGGCCTTGTCCACCTGGGCCAGCGCCAGTCGAGCCTCTTCGAGGAACAGCCGGCCGGCCTCGCTGAGTTCGACCCGACGATTGGTACGCTCGAACAAACGCGCGCCGATCTCTTGCTCCAGGGCCTGGATCTGCTGGCTCAGAGGCGGCTGGGAAATTCCCAGGGCCTGGGCCGCGCGGCCAAAGTGCAACTCCTCGGCCACGGCGATGAAGTAACGCAGGTGACGCAATTCCATGGAAACCCCATTGAGTCGTAGAACCTATCAAACAGGTCGAACAATATATTGGAATGAATTATTAGCCGGCTATATGCTTTTTTCATTGCCTGCCTGGCTGCGTTCCCCCCGAGGTCCCCGTGAAAACCGCTGTCGCCCCGCTTGCCCACGAAATTCCCTCTACGCCCCTGGACGAGGTAGTCGCCCAACTCAACGACGCCTATATCGAGAAAGGCACGCCGCTGTTCATGCGCACGGTGCTGGCCCTGTTCTCCGGCGGCTTCGCCACCTTCGCCCTGCTGTACTGCGTACAACCGATGATGCCGCTGCTGTCCCTGGAGTTCTCCATCAACGCCGCCCAGAGCAGCCTGGTGCTGTCGGTCTCCACTGCCTTGCTGGCCGTGGGCCTGCTGGTCACCGGGCCGATTTCCGATCGGATCGGTCGCAAGCCGGTGATGGTGGCGGCCCTCTTGGCCGCGGCCCTGTGCACCATCGCCAGCGCCCTGATGCCCAGCTGGCATGGCGTGCTGGTGATGCGCGCGCTGGTTGGGTTGTCCCTGAGCGGGCTGGCGGCGGTGGCCATGACCTACCTCAGCGAAGAGATCCACCCCCAGCACATCGGCCTGGCCATGGGCCTGTACATCGGCGGCAACGCCATCGGCGGCATGAGTGGGCGATTGATCACCGGGGTGCTGATCGATTTCGTCAGCTGGCACACGGCGATGCTGGTGATCGGCGCTCTGGCGCTGATCGCCGCGGCGGTGTTCTGGCGCATCCTGCCCGAGTCGCGCAACTTCCGCCCACGCTCGCTGCACCCACGCAGCCTGCTGGACGGCTTCACCATGCACTTTCGCGATGCCGGCCTGCCGCTGCTGTTCCTCGAGGCCTTCATGCTGATGGGGGCCTTCGTGACCCTGTTCAACTACATCGGCTATCGCCTGCTGGCCGCGCCGTACCACATGGACCAGGCGTTCGTCGGCCTGCTGTCGGTGGTGTACCTGTCGGGGATCTACAGCTCGGCGAAAGTCGGCGCCCTGGCCGATCGCCTGGGGCGGCGCAAGATGCTCTGGGCCACCATCGTGCTGATGCTCGCCGGCCTGGCCCTGACCCTGCTGGAGCCGCTGCCGGTGGTGATCATCGGCATGCTGGTGTTCACCTTCGGCTTCTTCGGGGCGCACTCGGTGGCCAGCAGCTGGATCGGTCGCCGCGCCACCAGGGCCAAGGGCCAGGCCTCGTCGCTGTACCTGTTCAGCTACTACGCCGGCTCGAGCATCGCCGGCACCGCGGGTGGGGTGTTCTGGCACCTGGCGGGCTGGAACGGCATCGGCCTGTTCATCGGCGCCCTGCTGCTGGTGGCGTTGCTGGCGGCCTTGAAGCTGGCCAAGCTGCAACCCCTGGCAGCGCCCTGAGCCCAGGACGAGCATGCCGGCGCCCGACTCTCGCAAGGCATCTGCAAGGTCGGGCGCCGGCATCGGTATCGCCTGGGATGAGCGAGCGGCTTACTTGAGGATCTCCACCAGGTCGACGTCGATCTCGCGCTTCATCAAGCCCTTCTCCACCTCGCCGGTCAGCTTGACCAGGGTCTTCTCGTTGAAGGGCACCGGTGGCAGGTTCTCGTCGTCGATCTCAACGGTGATGGTGCCGCTGGAATCCTTGAATTCGTACTTGTCGTCGTTGTCCAGCTTCTTGGTGACATAACCCTGGAGCACCACCGGGGTATCGTCCGAGGCATCCTTGGCGGCGGCAACGGTAGTGACCGCCTGGGCCCCGGGGCCGGTATAGCCGGTAGCCAGGGCAGCGGTGCTGAACAGCGGGGCGAGCAACAGGGCGAGGTAACGGGTTTTCATGGCAGTGATCCATTCTGGGTTTCGATGCCGACAAGGTTAACCACCCAGGCTGAATTGAAACTTAATCGGCGCCCTTGCCTTTCACCCGCAAGAAAAAGCCCGGCCAAGGCCGGGCTCGATCGCAGCAGGTGCGGTTACTCGTGGTACTGCGCCGACAGCTCGTGCACCGCCCGCAGGAAGGCGCCGGCGTGTTCCGGGTTCACTTCCGGGGTGATGCCATGGCCCAGGTTGAACACGTGGCCGCTGCCCTTGCCGTAGCTGGCGAGGATGCGCGCGACTTCAGCGCGGATCGCCTCCGGGTTGGCGTAGAGCACGGTGGGGTCCATGTTGCCTTGCAGCGACACCTTGGCACCGACCCGGCGCCGGGCTTCGCCGATATCGCAGGTCCAGTCCAGGCCCAGGCTGTCCGCGCCGGCATCGGCAATGCTTTCCAGCCACAGGCCGCCGCCCTTGGTGAACAGGATCACCGGCACCTTGCGTCCTTCATGCTCGCGGATCAGGCCGCTGACGATCTTGCGCATGTAGGCCAGGGAGAACTCCTGGTAGGCCGCCGCCGAGAGGCTGCCACCCCAGCTGTCGAAGATCTGCACCGCCTGGGCGCCTGCACGGATCTGCCCGTTCAGGTAGGCGGTGACCGACTGCGCCAGCTTGTCCAGCAGCAGGTGCATGGCTTGTGGGTTGTCGTAGAGCATGGCCTTGGACTTGCGGAAGTCCTTGGACGAACCGCCCTCGACCATGTAGGTCGCCAGGGTCCAGGGGCTGCCGGAGAAGCCGATCAGCGGCACGCGGCCGTTGAGTTCGCGGCGGATGGTGCTGACCGCGTCCATCACGTAGCCCAGGTCCTTGTGCGGATCGGGGATCGGCAAGGCCTCGATGTCGGCCAGGGTGCTGACCACTTTCTTGAAGCGCGGGCCTTCGCCGGTCTCGAAGTACAGGCCTTGGCCCATGGCATCGGGGATGGTCAGGATGTCGGAGAAGAGGATCGCCGCATCCAGCTGTGGATAACGGTCCAGGGGCTGCAGGGTGACTTCGCAGGCGAACGCTGGATTCATGCACAGGCTCATAAAATCACCGGCGCTGGCGCGGCTGGCGCGATATTCAGGCAGGTAGCGCCCGGCCTGACGCATCATCCACACCGGGGTGACGTCTACGGGTTGCTTGAGCAGGGCACGGAGGAAACGGTCGTTCTTCAGGGCAGTCATGTCGGCATCCGGAAAAAAAGTGGGGGCATTTTCTCAGAGCGCGACATAAAAGGCACGGCAAGAGCCGTGCCTTTTATGTATCGGGTCAATTTGTCGCGGACTACAAGCAGCTATTTAAGCGTCGCGAGCGAAGGCAAGGCAAGGCGAAAACAGACGAGGAAGCGGAGTTGACTGCTGTCAATGAGCATTCCGAGTCTGTTTTCAACGCAGCATTTCCGAGCGCAGCAGCTTAAACGCCCAGGTAGTCGAGGATGCCTTCGGCGGCGTTGCGCCCTTCGAAGATCGCCGTCACCACCAGGTCGGAACCGCGCACCATGTCGCCACCGGCGAAGATCTTCGGGTTGCTGGTCTGGTGCTTGTACTGGCCCTGCTCCGGCGCCACCACGCGGCCCTGGCTGTCGGTCTGGATCTGGAACTGCTCGAACCAGGGCGCCGGGCTCGGACGGAAGCCGAAGGCGATGACCACGGCATCGGCCGGGATGATCTCCTCGGAACCCGGGATCGGCTCGGGGCTGCGCCGGCCACGGGCGTCCGGTTCGCCGAGACGGGTCTCGACCACCTTCACGCCTTCGACCTTGTCTTCACCGACGATGGCGATGGGCTGGCGGTTGTAGAGGAACTTCACGCCCTCTTCCTTGGCGTTCTTCACCTCTTTGCGCGAGCCGGGCATGTTGGCCTCGTCGCGGCGATAGGCACAGGTCACCGACTTGGCGCCCTGGCGGATGGACGTGCGGTTGCAGTCCATCGCCGTGTCGCCACCGCCGAGCACCACGACCTTCTTGCCGTTCATGTCGACGAAATCTTCCGGCGACTTCTCGAAACCCAGGTTGCGGTTGACGTTGGCCACCAGGAAGTCCAGCGCGTCGTACACGCCCGGCAGGTCCTCGCCGGCAAAACCGCCCTTCATGTAGGTGTAGGTGCCCATGCCCATGAACACCGCATCGAACTCGGCGAGCAGTTGCTCCATGGTCACGTCCTTGCCCACCTCGGTGTTGAGGCGGAACTCGATGCCCATGCCGCTGAAGACTTCCCGGCGATTGCTCAGCACGGTCTTTTCCAGCTTGAACTCGGGGATGCCGAAGGTCAGCAGGCCACCGATCTCCGGGTTCCTGTCGAATACCACCGGCGTCACGCCACCACGTACCAGCACGTCGGCACAGCCCAGGCCCGCCGGGCCGGCACCGATGATCGCCACGCGCTTGCCGGTGGGCTTGACCTTGGACATGTCCGGGCGCCAGCCCATGGCGAAGGCGGTGTCGGTGATGTACTTCTCCACCGAGCCGATGGTCACTGCGCCGAAACCGTCGTTGAGGGTGCAGGCGCCCTCGCACAGGCGGTCCTGCGGGCATACGCGGCCGCAGACTTCCGGCAGAGTGTTGGTCTGGTGCGACAACTCGGCGGCGGCCAGGATGTTGCCCTCGGCCACCAGCTTGAGCCAGTTGGGAATGAAGTTGTGCACCGGGCACTTCCATTCGCAGTAGGGATTGCCACAACCCAGGCAGCGATGGGCCTGTTCGACCGATTGCTGGGGTTTGAAGGGCTCGTAGATTTCCACGAACTCTTTCTTGCGCTGACGCAACAGTTTCTTCTTCGGATCCTTGCGCCCGACATCGATGAACTGGAAGTCGTTATTCAGACGTTCAGCCATTTTTCAAAACCTCTATACAGCAGCTGCAAGCTATGAGCTGCAAGCCGCAAGTCGATCACTAATGCCCGGCAAACCTCGTACTGCTTCGCTTGCAGCTTGAGGCTCGCCACTTGCAGCTGCTTTATTGCGGGTTGGCCCGGGTGCTGGAGAGCAGGTTCTTCAGGTTCGCCGCCTTCGGCTTGACCAGCCAGAAGCGACGCGCATAGTCGTCCAGGTTTTCCCAGAGCTCACGACCCCATTCACTACCGGTTTCCTCGACGTACTCGCCCAGCACGCGCGAAAGATGGCTGCGATAAGCCTCCATCGCCTCGCCGGTGATCCGCTGGATCTCCACCAGTTCATGGTTCAGCTTGTCGACGAAGCTGTTGTCCATGTCCAGCACGTAGGCGAAGCCGCCCGTCATGCCTGAGCCGAAGTTGTAGCCGGTCTTGCCCAGGACGCAGACAAAACCACCGGTCATGTATTCGCAGCAGTGATCGCCGGTGCCTTCCACCACGGTATGGGCACCGGAGTTGCGTACGGCGAAACGCTCGCCCGCGGTGCCGGCGGCGAACAGCTTGCCGCCCGTGGCGCCGTACAGGCAGGTGTTGCCGACAATGGCGCTATCCTGGGTCTTGTAGGCGCTGCCCTGGGGCGGGACGATCACCAGCTTGCCGCCGGTCATGCCCTTGCCCACGTAGTCGTTGGCGTCGCCTTCCAGGTAGAGGTTCAGGCCGCCGGCGTTCCACACGCCGAAGCTCTGGCCAGCAGTGCCCTTGAAGCGGAAAGTGATCGGCGCCTGGGCCATGCCCTGGTTGCCGTGGACCTTGGCGATCTCGCCGGAAATCCGCGCGCCGATGGACCGGTCGCAGTTGCAGATATCCAGTTCGAACTCGGCACCGCTCTTGTCGTTGATGGCTGCGCGCGCCATCTCGACCATCTTCTCGGCCAGCAGGCCCTGGTCGAACGGCGGGTTGCGGTCCACCTGGCAGAACTGCGGCTTGTCCGCCGGTACGTGGTCGCTGCCCAGCAACGGGGTCAGGTCCAGGTGGTGCTGCTTGGCGGTCTGGCCTTCGAGCACCTGGAGCAGGTCGGTACGGCCGATCAGCTCTTGCAGCGAACGCACGCCCAGCCTGGCCAGCCACTCGCGGGTTTCCTCGGCCACGTAGGTGAAGAAGTTCACCACCATGTCGACGGTGCCGATGTAGTGGTCCTTGCGCAGCTTGTCGTTCTGGGTGGCGACGCCGGTGGCGCAGTTGTTCAGGTGGCAGATGCGCAGGTACTTGCAGCCCAGGGCGATCATCGGCGCAGTGCCGAAGCCGAAGCTCTCGGCGCCGAGGATGGCCGCCTTGATCACGTCCAGGCCGGTCTTGAGGCCGCCGTCGGTCTGCACCCGGACCTTGCCGCGCAGGTCGTTGCCGCGCAGGGTCTGGTGGGTTTCGGCCAGGCCCAGTTCCCATGGGGCGCCGGCGTACTTGATCGAGGTCAGCGGCGAGGCGCCGGTGCCACCGTCATAGCCGGAGATGGTGATCAGGTCGGCATAGGCCTTGGCCACGCCGGCGGCGATGGTGCCGACCCCGGCCTCGGCCACCAGCTTCACCGAAACCAGTGCCTGGGGGTTGACCTGCTTGAGGTCGAAAATCAGCTGCGACAAGTCTTCGATCGAGTAGATGTCGTGGTGCGGCGGAGGCGAGATCAGGGTCACACCCGGAACCGCGTAGCGCAGCCTGGCGATCAGGCCGTTGACTTTGCCGCCGGGCAGTTGGCCGCCCTCGCCGGGCTTGGCGCCCTGGGCCACCTTGATCTGCAGCACTTCGGCGTTGACCAGGTATTCCGGGGTCACGCCGAAACGGCCAGTGGCCACTTGCTTGATCTTCGAGCTCTTGATGGTGCCGTAGCGGGCCGGATCTTCACCGCCCTCACCGGAGTTGGAGCGCGCGCCCAGGCGGTTCATCGCCTCGGCCAGGGCCTCGTGGGCCTCCGGCGACAGCGCACCGAGGGAGATGCCGGCAGAGTCGAAACGCTTGAGGATCGCTTCCAGGGGCTCGACTTCGCCCAGGTCCAGCGGCTGCTCCAGGGTCTTGACCTGGAACAGGTCGCGAATCATCGACACTGGGCGGTTGTCCACCAGCGCGGTGTATTCCTTGAACTTGGCGTAGTCGCCCTGTTGCACCGCGGCTTGCAGGGTGTTGACCACATCCGGGTTGTAGGCGTGGTATTCGCCGCCATGGACGAACTTCAAGAGGCCGCCTTGCTGGATCGGCTTGCGCGGGCTCCAGGCTTCGGCGGCCAGGGCCTTCTGCTCGGCCTCGATATCGACGAAACGCGCACCCTTGATCCGGCTCGGTACCCCACGGAAGCTCAGGTCGCAGACCTCTTCGGACAGGCCGATGGCTTCGAACAACTGCGCACCACGGTAGGACGTGATGGTGGAGATGCCCATCTTCGACAGGATCTTCAGCAGGCCCTTGGTAATGCCCTTGCGGTAGTTCTTGAACACCTCGTAGAGGTCGCCCAGCACCTCGCCGGTACGGATCAGGTCGCCCAGCACTTCGTAGGCCAGGAACGGATAGACCGCCGAGGCGCCAAAGCCGATCAGCACCGCGAAGTGATGCGGATCGCGGGCAGTGGCGGTTTCTACCAGGATGTTGGAGTCGCAGCGCAGGCCCTTCTCGGTCAGGCGGTGATGCACCGCGCCGGTGGCCAGGGACGCATGGATCGGCAGCTTGCCCGGGGCGATATGGCGGTCGCTCAGGACGATCTGGGTGCGGCCGGCCCGGGCGGCTTCCTCAGCCTGGTCGGCGACATTGCGGATCGCCGCTTCCAGGCCGACGCTCTCGTCATAGTTGAGGTCGATGATCTGGCGCTCGAAACCCGGGCGCTCCAGGTTCATCAGCGAACGCCACTTGGCCGGGGAGATCACCGGCGAGCTGAGGATTACCCGCGAGGCATGCTCGGGGGATTCCTGGAAGATGTTGCGCTCGGCACCGAGGCAGATCTCCAGGGACATGACGATGGCTTCGCGCAGCGGGTCGATCGGCGGGTTGGTGACCTGGGCGAACTGCTGGCGGAAGTAGTCGTAGGGGGTGCGCACGCGCTGGGACAGCACGGCCATCGGCGTGTCGTCGCCCATGGAGCCTACCGCCTCGTAGCCCTGCTCGCCCAACGGCCGCAGCACCTGGTCACGCTCTTCGAAGGTGACCTGGTACATCTTCATGTACTGCTTGAGCTGGTCGACGTCGTAGAAGGCCGAGCCGTGGTCGTTGTCTTCCATGGTGGCCTGGATGCGCAGGGCATTCTTGCGCAGCCATTGCTTGTACGGATGACGGGACTTGAGACGGTTGTCGATGGCGTCGGTGTCGAGGATCTGCCCGGTCTCGGTGTCCACGGCGAAGATCTGCCCCGGACCGACCCGGCCCTTGGCGATCACGTCCTCGGGCTGGTAGTTCCAGACGCCGATTTCCGAGGCCAGGGTGATGAAGCCGTTCCTGGTGGTGACCCAACGCGCCGGGCGCAGGCCGTTGCGGTCCAGCAGGCAGACGGCATGGCGACCATCGGTCATGACCACGCCGGCCGGGCCGTCCCAGGGCTCCATGTGCATGGAGTTGTATTCGTAGAAGGCGCGCAGGTCGGCGTCCATGGTCTCGACGTTCTGCCAGGCCGGCGGAATGATCATGCGCACGCCACGGAACAGGTCGATACCACCGGTGACCATCAGCTCCAGCATGTTGTCCATGCTCGAGGAGTCGGAACCCACGCGGTTGACCAGCGGCCCCAGCTCTTCCAGGTCGGGGATCAGGTCGTTGGCGAACTTGGTACGCCGCGCCACCGCCCAGTTACGGTTGCCGGTGATGGTGTTGATCTCGCCGTTGTGGGCGAGGAAGCGGAAGGGCTGCGCCAGCGGCCACTTCGGCAGGGTGTTGGTGGAGAAGCGCTGGTGGAACACGCAAATCGCGGTCTGCAGGCGCGGATCGCCCAGGTCTGGATAGAAGGCGGCGAGGTCCGCCGGCATCATCAGGCCTTTATAGATGATGGTCTTGTGGGAAAAGCTGCAGATGTAGTGGTCGGTGTCGGCGGCGTTGGCCACCGAGGAACGACGGCGAGAGCTGAACAGCTTGATGGCGAAGTCCTGGTCGCTCAGGCCTTCACCGCCGATGAATACTTGCTCGATCTGCGGCAGGCGCTCAAGGGCCAGGCGCCCGAGCACACTGGTGTCGATCGGCACCTTGCGCCAGCCCAGCAGTTGCAGGCCGGCGGCCAGGATCTCGCGGTTCATGTTTTCCCGCGCAGCTTCGGCCTTGGCCGGATCCTGGTTGAAGAACACCATGCCCACGGCGTACTGCTTGGGCAGGTCGGTCCCGAAGTGCTCCTTGGCGACAGCGCGCAGGAACAGGTCGGGTTTTTGTATCAGCAGACCGCAACCGTCGCCGGTCTTGCCGTCCGCGTTGATCCCACCGCGGTGGGTCATACAGGTCAGGGCCTCGATGGCCGTTTTCAACAGGGTATGACTGGGTTCGCCCTGCATATGGGCGATCAGGCCGAAACCACAGTTATCCTTAAATTCATCGGGTTGGTACAGACCTGCTTTCATAGACACTTTCTCACCAGGCTGCCTCTTTTCGAGACAAATTTCTTTTCAATTCAACCTGTTACCTTCCACGTCGAACGTACGCCGACTTTGCAGGGGCAAAAGGGAGGTCATTGTACACACCGACACATAACCCCACAAATTTAACGACGATCTGTCGAAAATTCATGTCGCATTTATGAACGTTTTAAAGCGATACGCTGTGCTAGTCAAAAAGTTTTGTCTTGGACTGCAGCGACTCAAAAACTACTGTGACGCAGACACCACAAAGCACGCGGCCTGTAGGGCAGCATGCTGATGCGGAAATTTGAGGTTGCCTGGAGAGGCGGCCTGGGTAAGGCCGCCGAATCTTCAGCGGGCTGTTGCGAGTTCTTGTTGAACGCTGGCGACAGTGCGAGGCCAAGGTTTACCAGCCTGAACCTTCGCTGGCAAGGATTTGATAGCGCTGACCGCTGCATCGCGGCTTGCGAAGTTGCCGTAGGTGATCACATACAGCGGCTTGCCGTTGAGGACTTTCTTGAAGTAGCGGTACTCGCCGCCCTGTTCCTTGACGAAGTTCTGCGCGGTGGCTTCCGAGCTGGTACCCAGGATCTGCACCACGTAGTTGCCAGGCGCCTGGCCGGCGTACCAGCTGCCACCGGTGGCGGCCTTGGCCACGGTGAGTGGTTTATCGGCCGGCTTGGCGGCCGGAGCAGGCTTGGCGGCCACAGGCTTCTCCACAGGCTTGGGCGCTGGGGCTGGCTTGGCGGCGGCCACCTGGGTCGGTGCTGGAGCTGGAGCAGGGGCCGGAGTAGGACGTGGCGCCGGAGTGGCGGCCGGGCCAGCCGGTACGCCAGCCGGCGGTGCAGTCGTCGTTACCGTTGGTGGAACGGCGCTCGAACCCGGCACAGGCACCCCATCGTCGCCTTCGGTGATACCACCTGCGGCTTCGGCCAGAGGCCCACGCATGACCGGTTGCGACTGGCCGACCAGCGGCAGTGGCATAGGTTGCGACGAACCGGCGAACTCTACAGCCGGGCCGCCATTGGCATTGGACGCCTGTCCCAGCGGCAGTTGCGCCTGCTCGTTGGCCGGCGTGCCGGTGGCGGGCGCCTTGCCGCGCCCAGGCATCAGCCAGGCTGCCGCTACGGCCACAACCACTACCGCGGAAATGGCCAATACGTGTTTCTTAGGCATGTTGAACCCCATACTTGGACGCTTTATCGCAGAGCGGCTGGCGATCATTGCTTCGATCATCGCATCCCTGGCGACCTGGTTGATGTTGCCCGGCCAGCCATCGGAGCTTTCGTGAATATCACTGATCTGATCTGCGGAGAAAAGTTCGATGCCCTGCCCCGCGCCCTCGAGACGCTGCGCCAGGTATTCCCGGGTTTCTTCCTCGGTGTAGGGCTGCAGTTCGATGACGTGGAAGCGCTCCTGGTCGGTGCTGAACTGGTCCAGCGCCGCGATCAGCGACGACTCTCCGAACAGGAAGACATGGGGACGACCTTCAGGGGCGCCCGCCGCCAGCGCCAGCAGCGCCTCGAGCGCAGACTCGTCGAGCTGCTCGGCATCGTCCACCAGCAGGTAGACCTCCTGGCCGGTCAGGGCCAGTTGCACCACCTGGGCCAGGATCGCGCCGATCTCGGCCTGGGCCACGTTCAGCGCCTGGGCCACCTGGCGCAGTACACCGGCGGCATCGCCGGCGCCACGGGCGGAAACCACCACGCTCTGAACCGATTGCTTGTTGGTGCTGGCGACCAGCGCCTGGCGCAACAGGGTCTTGCCGCTGCCCTGGGGGCCGGTGACCACCAGCAGCAGCTGGCTGTAGCGGGCCAGGTGGTGCAGTTGCCCCAGCACGGGCTTGCGCTGGGCAGGGAAGAACTTGAAGCCGGGGACCCGAGGAGCGAAGGGGTCGTGACTCAACTGGTAATGGCCGAGGAATGCCTCGTCCGCGTGCAAACTAGTCATCGGAATCTATCAACCTTTAAGCTGAGCCAGGGCGCGGTAGTCCGCTCCCAGCGTGGCCTGTAGAACCTCTTTCGGATAGTCGTCGGTCACTACGGCTTCGCCCATGCGGCGCAGCAGTACCAGGCGCAAACGACCATCGATCACTTTCTTGTCTATTGCCATGTGTTCGAGAAAATCGGCCTCGGTCATCTCCTCGGGCGGAATGACCGGCAGGCCGGCGCGCTGGAACAGGGCGATGCCGCGATCACGCTCCTGCGCGCTGATCCAGCCCAGGCGCGACGACATCTCCAGGGCCATCACGGTGCCAGCCGCCACGGCCTCGCCGTGCAACCACACGCCATAGCCCATGTGGGTCTCGATGGCATGGCCGAAGGTGTGGCCGAGATTGAGGGTGGCGCGCACGCCCGACTCGCGTTCATCGGCACCCACCACTGCGGCCTTGGCCGCGCAGGAGCGTTCGATGGCGTAGGTCAGTGCCTGCGGATCCAGGGCCCGCAGGCGATCGACGTTTTCTTCCAGCCAGGTGAGGAACGGCTCGTCGCAGATCAGGCCGTACTTGATCACCTCCGCCAGGCCCGCCGACAGCTCGCGGCTCGGCAGGGTCTTGAGGCTGGTGGTATCGATCAACACCACGTTCGGCTGGTAGAAGGCACCGACCATGTTCTTGCCCAGCGGGTGGTTGATGCCAGTCTTGCCACCCACCGAGGAGTCGACCTGGGACAGCAAGGTGGTAGGGATCTGGATGAAGTCGACACCACGCTGGTAGCAGGCTGCGGCAAACCCGGCCATGTCACCGATCACTCCGCCACCAAGGGCGATGACGGTGGTACGGCGGTCGTGGCGTGCAGTCAGCAGGCCATCGAAGATCAACTGCAGGGTTTCCCAGTTCTTGTAGGCCTCGCCATCGGGCAAGACCACCGAGATCACCGAGAACTGCGCCAGGGTACGGGTCAGACGCTCAAGGTACAGCGGCGCGACGGTTTCATTGGAAATGATCGCCACTTGCCGCCCGGCGATGTGCGGCACCAGCAGCTCGGGCCGGTCCAACAATCCTTCACCGATGTGGATCGGGTAGCTGCGCTCGCCTAGATCGACCTTAAGTGTCTGCATGTGTCCCCACAGAGAAGATGGAAGCAGGCATTGTGCCTTGCATTGACGATGGGCCTCGCCTGGTCATCTGACGCGGCCCGATAGCTCTGCGCCACACCTTGGCGGTCTGGCGCGACGCCGAGAATAGCGCATTTCATCCGGCGTATTAACGGGGAGGCAGCTGCTGCAGGCGCTCGAGGATGTCCAGCACCACCAATCGCGGTGGCCGCTCATCGGTTTCTACCACCAGGTCGGCGATTTCCCGATAAAGCGGATCGCGGATCTCCAGCAGGTCGCGCAGCGTCTTGGCCGGATCGGCGGTACGCAACAAGGGGCGATTGCGATCCCGGGCGGTCCGTCCGACCTGTTGCTCCACCGAAGCATGCAGGTACACCACTCGTCCGCCGGCATGCAACGCCCGACGATTGGCATCGCGCATCACAGCACCACCACCAGTGGCCAGTACTACGCCATCGGTGCTGCACAACTCGGCGATCATCGCCTGCTCACGGTCGCGAAAACCCGGCTCGCCTTCCTTGTCGAAGATCCACGGGATATTCGCGCCTGTGCGCAGTTCAATTTCCTTATCGGAATCTTTGAATGGCAGGCGCAACTCTTTGGCCAGCAAGCGGCCGATGGTGCTTTTTCCAGCCCCCATTGGCCCAACAAGAATCAAATTTCGCACAGAATCAATGACTCGCAGCAATCGCCTGGTTGTTCATGATACGCGGAGTGAGAAACACCAGCAGCTCGGATTTCTTCTCTGACACCACGTCTCGCCGGAAAAGGCGGCCAAGATACGGCACATCGCCCAGAAATGGCACTTTATCTACAACCTTGCTCTGCGTATTGGAAAAAACGCCGCCGATGACAATGGTTTGCCCGTCACGCACCAGAACCTTGGCATTGACTTCATTCTTGCGGATAGGCGGAACGTCCTGGACCTTGTTCAAGTAGTCCGGCTCATCCTTGGTGACCTTGACCTCCATGACCACCCGGTCGTCCGGGGTGATCTGCGGCGTAACCTCCAAGGACAGCGAAGCCTCCTTGAACGAAACCGAAGTCGCACCGCTGGAACTGGCCTCCTGATAGGGAATCTCGGTGCCCTTGAGGATCCTGGCGGTCTCTTTGTCGGAAGTGACCACTTTTGGCTGGGAGATGATTTCGCCGTTGCCGCTCTTCTCCATCGCCGTCAGCTCCAGATCCAGCAGCAGGTTGTCGGAGATATAGGCGATGCCCATGCCGGAAGTCCGGCCGACGACACCCAGGTCGACGAACGGCGAGTCGCTGCCACCGCCAAGACCGCTGGTCGGAGAGCCGCCGGCACCGGACAGTTTCCAGCTCCCTCGGTTCTGCAACGAACCGCCCCAGCGCGTACCCAGGCCCTTGTCATAGTCAACGTTGGCCTCGACGATGCGCGCCTCGATCATCACCTGGCGTACCGGAACGTCCAGTTGGGTGACGATGCGCCGCAACTCGTCGAGGCGCTCCTGGTTCTGGTAGGCAATGATGTTGTTGGTGCGCTCATCGACACTGATGGACCCACGCTCGCCAATCCGCTCCTCGCTGCCGGTCACCGACTGGAACAGCCTGGCGATGTCGGCGGCCCTGGCGTAGTTGACCTGCAACAGCTCCCGACGCAAGGGCGCCAGGTCCTCCAACTGCTTTTGCGATTCCAGCTCCTGCAACTCACGGGCGGCGATCTCTTCAGCCGGAGCCACCAACAACACGTTGCCGACCCGGCGCTGATCCAGGCCCTTGGTCTTGAGCACCAGGTCCAGGGCCTGGTCCCAGGGCACGCCTTTCAGGCGCAGGGTGATACTGCCCTGCACCGTATCGCTGGCCACCAGGTTGAGCCCCGTGAAATCGGCGATCAACTGCAGCACCGATCGCACCTCGATATCCTGGAAATTCAACGACAGCTTGTCGCCACCGTAGGCCGGGCTCCCGGTCGCAGGCCTGGCACCGACCACCTGGCGTCCATCGGCAGGCCTTGGCTCACCTGCACTCACCCATGGCGCCAGCAACGTTATCCACAGCACTACACCACAGGCAGGCACAGCCCTGTTCATCATCCTGACTCCATTCAAGAATGGGGCTTCAGCGCCAGGGTCCGTGGTCGGTCCAACCAGCCTCCCGAGCCGTCGGGCACGATTTCCAGCACCTTCACCCATGATTCGTCGATGGCCACGATCCGTCCCTGATCGCGCCCCAGGTAGTCACCTATCCGCAGCCGATGTACCGCATCGCCTGCGCGCAGCAGGACGAAGCTCCCGGCATTACCGGACAAGGTCCCGACCATTTGCAGTTGCTCGAGATCGAAGGCCTCGAGCGGTCCGCGAACCCGCCCAGGATCGGACCAACCGCCTACCGCACCCCGGCCGGCAAGCGAGGTGGCCAATGGCGCCTGGAAGGGACTGCGCAGCGCACCGGCACCGTAGCCAAGCGTCGGGAAGGCGCGAATGGTGGAGGCCGGTTCGATCCGGATCGCTGCCTGCCCCCGCAGGGTTTCCAGGTAGGCATCCAGATCGGGAAATCCAGCCTCTGGCCCACATCCCGGCAGGCTCACCCAGATCACACCAGGCAGCAGCCAGCGAGTGCCCCTCACGAACTCGCCTGCGGGCCTGAATATTTGTAGGCCCGCGCCTCCAGCCGCATTCTCAAGCGCACCGGATCGGCGGCATCCAGCGGCGCGATCCGGATATCGTGCACAGTGAGGACCCGTGGCAGGGCCGCAAGACCGCCGACGAAAATTGCCAGGTCGTGATAAGCACCGGTAACCGTGAGCTGAATCGGCAACTGCACCAGGAACTGCCAGGGTTGCTCCGGCTGCGGCCGGATCTCCTCGAAATCCAGGCCGACATCCAGCCCCACTCGACTGATGTCTTCCAGCAAGCCCGGAGCCTCTGCGCTAGCGGGAAACAGTTGCAGCCAACGCTGAAACTCGCCCTGCATGAGCAACAGCTGCTGGCGATAAGCCTCCAGGCCAGCCCCCTCGCGGACTTTGCCCGCGACCTGCTCCTTGAGCCGGGCTTCCTTGTGCCGCAACTGCTCCACCCGCTCCAATCCTGCTGCCAGATAAAAGCCGCGGCCCGCCAGCAACACCGCCAAGAGGAGCAGAATCGCCAGCAACGCCCTGAACGCCCCCGGCCAATCGCCGGGGCTATCGGATGCCAGCGCCCGCAGATCGGTATAGCGCACACGATCCCACCATGACCAACGACTCACGGCCCCGAATCCAGCGATGACACCGGTACTTGCTGCACCTTGAGCCGAAACCGGTTGGACAAGCCCGGCTCCCCATCTGCGGCATGCCGGACCTCACCCAGCTCAGGGACAGTAAAACCCTCGGCGAACTGCAGGTTGCGCAGCAATTCGGAAACCCGCTCGTTGGATTCGGCTGCGCCGCTGATATCCAGGCTCCGCCCCCGTTGCTCGACATCGGTGAGATAAACGCCATCAGGCAAGCTACGGGCCAGTTGCTCGAATATCTGCACTCCGGACGAACGGTTGCCCTGCAACTCCTCGATGTTCTTCATGCGCTCGAGAAGCTCCTGGCGCTGCGACTTGAGCTCGTGAAGGCTGGCGATCCGATCGTCCTGACTTGCCACCACCTGCTGCAGATACTGGTTGCGCAGATGCAACCGCTCGACTACCCGGGAGATATAGGCGTCCGCCAGCAGGATCACCGCGCCCCCCAACACCACCATCGCCGCCAGCACCTGGAAGAACCGCCGACGACGCAGTTCCCGCGAAGCTTCACGCCAGGGCAGCAGGTTGATCCGGGACATCAGTGCACTCCTCTCAAGGCCAGGCCGCAGGCGAGCAGCAAGCTCGGCGCCTGGTCGGCGAGCGCCCGGGCATCCACCCTGGCACCGCTGGACATGTCACGAAAAGGATTGGCGATACAGGTAGCCACAGCCAGGGACTGCTCCACGCAAAGCGCCAGGCCATGGAGGCGACTGGCGCTCCCCGCCAGCAGCAACAAGTCCACCTGGCGTCGCTGGGGTGAACCGGCGAACTGTTGTAACGAACGGGTCGCCTGATGCACAAGTTCCCCCTCGAAAGCACGCAGCACCTCGCCAATGCAGTCTTGGGGCAAACGCTCCTGGCGTTGGGCCAGCAATGCCTCGTCCAGCGTCAACCCATGCCCTTGCAGGTCATCCAACAGTTGTCGGCTACCGAACGGCTGCTCGTGGCCATGGATGACTCGTTGCCCTTGCATCACCTTGAAGGTGCTGCGATCCAGGCCGATATCGAACAGGGCCAGGGTCGCTGCAAGGGGTTGGCTGCTGCCCAGCAGCGCCAGGCAACGCTCCAGGGCCAGGGGCTGGGTTTCCACCACCTGGACCCTGAGATCAACCAGGGCCAGTGCCGAGACCAGGGATTCGACATGCTCGTTGTGGCATGCCACCAGCAGCACATGGTTGCGCGGTGAGTTGCCAGGCACAGGCCCTCGCACCTCGAAATCGATGGCTACGTCTTCCAACGGGTAGGGGATGTACTGCTCGGCCTCCAGGGCGACCTGGCTTTCCAGCTCCTGCTCCGATAGCCCGGCCGGCATCTCGATCAGCTTGCTGATCACCACTTCACCAGGTAGCGCCACCGCAACGTTGCGCAGGTCGGTAGCACTTTTTAGCCAAACACGGGACAGGGTCTCGGCCAGGGCCTCGGGGTCGACGATCAAGGGCTCCTGCACCGCCCCAGGCGGCAGGGGTTCCCGGGCATAGGCCTCGACCCGGTAGCCCGGGCCCTGGCGACTCAAGGCCAGGAGCGTCACCGCCGTCGACTGGATATCGATTCCCACCAGGGAACCCGGCTTTCTGCTGAACAATCCAAGCACGACCAATTCCTTATGACTATCCGTAACTTATGGATTCCTTGGGCCGCAGTGCGCTCGATCGTCGCATCTTGACAGACGGTCAAATGACGCTCTTGGCGGAAAATGCTTATAATGCCCGCGTTTTTTTCCGCGGTTACCCGCTGCGTGGGTCGGTCCTGATGACCGTAGATACCCCGACGCCTAATTCATTCCTTTCTCTGGAAATCCAAAAGCCTTGATTCGTCTGCTGAAGTTTTTCGGGTGGTCCATCGTAGCGGTATTCTGCGGGCTGCTCCTCGCCCTCTCCGGTGCGTTTCTCTATCTTAGTCCTGGCTTGCCTTCGGTAGAGGCCCTGAGAAGCATCCAGTTGCAGATTCCCCTGCGGGTGTACAGCAGCGACGGCAAGTTGATCGCGGAATTCGGCGAGATGCGCCGTACTCCTATCCGTTTCGCCGAAATTCCGCCTAACTTCATCAATGCGTTACTAAGTGCTGAAGACGACAACTTCGCTAACCATTACGGAGTTGATCCCAGCAGCCTGATGCGGGCCGCGACCCAATTGGTCAAGAGCGGACATATCCAGTCCGGCGGCAGCACCATCACCATGCAAGTAGCGAAGAACTTCTTCCTCACCAGCGAACGCAGCTTCTCGCGCAAGACCACGGAAATCCTCCTGGCCTTGCAGATCGAGCGACAGTTGACCAAGGACGAGATCCTCGAGCTCTACGTCAACAAGATCTACCTGGGCAACCGCGCCTACGGCATCGAGGCGGCAGCCCAGGTGTACTACGGCAAATCCATCCGGGAAGTGAGCCTGGCGCAGATGGCGATGATCGCCGGCCTGCCCAAGGCGCCTTCACGCTTCAACCCCCTGGCCAACCCGGCGCGCAGCAAGGAGCGCCGCGACTGGATCCTGGGGCGCATGTACAAGCTGGGCAAGATCAGCGAAGCGGACTACACCGAGGCGGTCAACGAACCGCTCAACGCTAGCTATCACGTTCCGACTCCGGAGGTTAACGCCCCCTACATCGCGGAAATGGCCCGGGCCGAAATGGTCGGACGCTATGGCAGCGACGCCTATACCGAGGGTTTCCGGGTCACCACCACGGTGCCCAGCGACCTGCAGGAAATGGCCAACACCGCCGTTCATGAAGGGTTGATGACCTATGACCAGCGCCACGGCTACCGCGGACCGGAATCGCGCCTGCCCGGCAAGACCCAGGCCGCCTGGGCCAACGAGCTGACCAAGCAGCGGACCATCAGCGGCCTGGAGCCGGCGATCGTTACCCAGGTCGAGAAGAACGGCATCCAGGTGCTGACGCGCAACGGCCAGGAACATGTGGCTTGGGACACCATGAAATGGGCCCGGCCGTTCCTCAATACCAATAGCATGGGCGCCGTTCCGCGCCAGCCGGCGGACGTAGCCCAGGTCGGCGACCTGGTACGGGTACAGCGCCAGGCGGACGACTCGCTGAAGTTCAGCCAGATCCCGGTCGCCCAGGGCGCCCTGGTGACCCTGGACCCGCAGAACGGGGCGATTCGCGCACTGGTCGGCGGCTTCGCCTTCGAGCAGAGCAACTACAACCGTGCGATGCAGGCCAAGCGCCAGCCCGGCTCCAGCTTCAAGCCTTTCATCTACAGCGCTGCCCTGGACAATGGCTACACCCCCGCCAGCCTGGTGAACGACGCACCGATCGTGTTCGTCGACGAGTACCTGGACAAGGTCTGGCGGCCGAAGAACGACACCAATACCTTCCTCGGCCCGATCCGCATGCGTGAGGCGCTGTACAAGTCGCGTAACCTGGTGTCGATCCGCCTGCTGCAAAGCATGGGCGTGGACCGCACCATCGACTACATCAGCAAGTTCGGCTTCAACAAGCAGGACCTGCCGCGCAACCTGTCCCTGGCCCTGGGCACCGCGACCCTGACGCCGATGGAGATCGCTACCGGCTGGAGCACCTTTGCCAACGGCGGCTACAAGATCGCGCCCTATATCATCGACAAGATCGAAAGCCGCAACGGCGAGTTGCTGTTCAGCGCCAACCCGCCCAGCGTCCCCAATGGCGACTCCACCAGCAGCGGCATCGCCGCGCCGGAGCACAACTTCACGATCAATACCGGGGCCGGCGAGAATCCACAGCAACCGGCAGTGCAAGCCCCGGCCGTGGCCGAACGGGTAATCGACGGACGCACCGCCTACATCCTCAACAGCATGCTCGAGGACGTGATCAAGCTGGGCACCGGCCGCCGCGCCCTGGCCCTGGGCCGTTCGGACCTGGCCGGCAAGACCGGTACCACCAACGAATCCAAGGATGCCTGGTTCTCCGGCTACAACGCCGACTACGTGACCACCGTCTGGACCGGCTTCGATCAACCCGAGAGCCTGGGACGTCGCGAGTACGGCGGCACCGTGGCCCTGCCGATCTGGATGAACTTCATGGGCGCGGCCCTCAAGGGCAAGCCGCCGCATACCCTGGCCGAGCCGGAAGGCATCCTCAGCCTGCGGGTCGACCCGGTCAGCGGCCGTGCAGCCGCTCCGGGCACGCCGAACGCCTACTTCGAGCTGTTCAAGAGCGAGGACACCCCGCCCTCGGTCAACGAACTGGGCAATGGCGTCGCTCCTGGCAGCCCGTTGCCTGCGGACGAGGCGGCACCGATCGACCTGTTCTAGAACAGCGGCGCAAGCTACGAGCCTCAAGCGACAAGGAACCCTTGCAGCTTGAGGCTTGAAACTTCCCCATAAAAAAACCCGGCTCGATGGCCGGGTTTTTTATGGGCTGCAATTAGCCGTTGAACACGTCGTTCACGCTTTTCAGCGGGTAGTTCTTCGGATATGGCAGGGTAGCTACGCCAGTCTCGATGGCGGCCTTGGCCACGGCATCGGAGATCACGGTGATCAGGCGGGCATCCATAGGCTTCGGAATGATGTATTCACGGCCGTATTCCAGCTTGATGCCGCCGTAGGCATCGCAGACTTCCTGTGGCACCGGCAGCTTGGCCAGTTCGCGCAGGGCGTTGGCGGCGGCGATCTTCATCTCTTCGTTGATGCGCTTGGCGCGAACGTCCAGGGCGCCACGGAAGATGAACGGGAAGCCCAGTACGTTGTTCACCTGGTTCGGGTAGTCCGAACGGCCGGTAGCCATGATCACGTCGTCACGGGTGGCATGGGCCAGTTCCGGGGCGATCTCTGGATCAGGGTTGGAGCAGGCGAACACGATCGGGTTCGGCGCCATGGACTTCAGGCCTTCAGGGCTCAGCAGGTTCGGGCCGGACAGGCCCACGAACACGTCGGCACCTTGCAGGGCGTCAGTCAGGGTGCGCTTGTCGGTAGCGTGGGCGAACACCGCCTTGTACTGGTTCAGGTCGTCACGGCCGGAGTGGATCACACCGGTACGGTCGACCATGAAGATGTTCTCGATCTGCGCGCCCATGCTTACCAGCAGCTTCATGCAGGAGATGGCGGCAGCGCCGGCGCCCAGGCAGACGATCTTGGCTTCGGCCAGGGTCTTGCCGGCGATTTCCAGGGCATTGATCATGCCGGCCGCGGTCACGATGGCGGTACCGTGCTGGTCATCATGGAATACCGGGATATCGCACTGTTCGATCAGCGCGCGCTCGATCTCGAAGCACTCCGGCGCCTTGATGTCTTCCAGGTTGATACCGCCGAAGGTGATGGAGATGCGCTTGACGGTGTCGATGAAGGCTTGCGGGCTTTCGGCATCGACTTCGATGTCGAACACGTCGATGCCGGCGAAACGCTTGAACAGCACGCCCTTGCCTTCCATCACCGGCTTGGAGGCCAGCGGTCCGAGGTTACCCAGGCCGAGAATAGCGGTGCCATCGGAAATGACGGCAACCAGGTTGCCTTTGCCGGTGTACTTGTAGGCCAGTTCCGGATCGCGAGCGATCTCACGTACCGGTTCGGCTACGCCAGGGCTGTAGGCCAGCGCCAGGTCGCGAGCGGTAGCAGTGGCCTTGGTGAGCTCGACACTCAGCTTCCCTGGGCGAGGATTGGCATGATATTCGAGAGCGGCAGTTTTCAAATCAGACATGTGGGCATTCCGCTTTTACTGTTGGACAGACGGACCGCCGAGGATACCCGTGTCGCATAGTCCCCACAAGACTGCCTAGTCACCCCTGTCAAGGCCCGTAGCCTACGACTTTGGGCCAAGAACCGCAGCCCACAAGGCTTTCGACTGTTCACAATTCAATTGAAAAATGTCTACAATTTTCTCAGTTTCAGGGAATCCTGAGCATCGAGGGGTCCTTCAGCGAGATCATCCAGCGCGCGCCGACAGACCGGAAAGCGTCCTGGCGGCGCCGCTCCACCACCCAGCCACGAGCCTCGACCCGCCGTCCTGCAAGGCGCTTGAGCCGCCCAGGGGCGAAGCCGTCCCGGATATTGGGGGCAACGCGCAATACAACCGAGCCGTGCAATGTGATCCAAACCCCACTGCGATTGTGCTCGACCTTGCTCACCCGCCCAGAGAGCAAGACAAACCCCGGGGCACGGATCTGCTCCGCTTTCAGTACAGGTGATTGCCGCCATAATCCAAGCCGGGCCCGGCGCGCGTGGTCTTCGGCGGCCTGCTGGCAGGCGACCAGTGCGACATTCGGCGCCAGGGCAATGCGATAGGCGAGCCCCTCGGCGATCAACCGGGACTCGAAATTGAGGCCGCTGGCTCCATAGACGTGAGCCAGGGTCCGGCCATAGCGATCATGCCGCTCGCGCCCGAGGACCAGGCCGACCCGACCACCGCTCTGCGCCACCAGTTGCTCCAGGCGCCGGCGCGCCGCTATCGCCAGCGGCTCGGCCTTGCGCCCGCCCCTGGCCAGTTCCGGCGCGTTGAGACCGATCATGCGTACGCTGCGGCCGTCCTTGAGGCGCAAGGTGTCGCCATCCACCACCCGCAGCACGCTCGCAGGAACCACGGTCGCCGGCACGGGTGCCGGGCAGAATGCCTGGGCAGCTGTCAGCCAAATCGCAGGCACAAAAAAGGCGCCCACCAGGGACGCCTTTTTCATCAGCGAGGAAAGTCGGTATCGGCTTTCCAGAACGATCAGCCTCAGGCCTTTTTCGTTGCGCCGAAAGCACCGAAGCGCGACTTGAACTTGTCGACACGACCGCCAACGTCCAGAGTCTTCTGCTTACCGGTGTAGAACGGGTGGCACTCGTTGCACACGTCCAGGCTCAGAGGCTTGGCCAGGGTGGAGCGAGTTTCGATGACGTTACCGCAGCTGCAAGTAGCGGTAATGGCTTCGTATACTGGATGGATATCGGCTTTCATGATGAATTCCTCAGGCTAGCGTGCCGCCACCCAACACTATTGTTGAATACCGCACGAATTAGGGCGCGGATTCTACCAGACCCAAGCAATCGCGCAAGGGATCCGCATTACCCCCCATCAGAAAAAATCCTCGTGAGCTTGACAGGCCAGCCCTCGCCCTGGCTGGCCCTCCACGGCCCGTCCACACGCTTGTGCAGGACACTCCACCGCTCGTCTGTTAGGCTCCGGCCCCTATCCATCGCCTGTCTGTGAGACTCCCCCGCGTGCCCGACGCCATCCTGCGCCTCGCCCTGCCCTCGCCCCTGCGCCGCCTGTTCGACTATCGTGCCCCGGCCGGCGTGCTGCGCGCGCAACTGCAGCCGGGCATGCGCCTGCGGGTGCCGTTCGGCCGTCGCGAGATGATCGGCATCCTGGTCCAGGTGGCCGATCACAGTGAGGTGCCGGCGGACAAGCTCAAGCCGGCCCTGGCCCTGCTCGACCCCACGCCGCCGCTGCCGGCGGCCTTGTTCAAGCTGTGCCTGTGGACCGCCCAGTACTACCAGCACAGCCTGGGGGATACCCTGAGCTGGGCGCTGCCGGTGCTGCTGCGCCAGGGCGAACCGGCCGAGGCCCGCCAGGAGCGCTTCTGGTCGATAGCCCCCGGCGCCCGCCTTGACGATCCGCGCATCGCCCGTGCCCCACGCCAGCGCGACGCCCTGACGACCCTGGCCCAGCACCCTCACGGCGTCCCCCACGGGTTGCTGAGCAAGTTGATGTTGAGCAAGGACAGCCTGGACCTGCTGCTGGCCAAGGAGCTGGTCCAGGTGGAAGTGCGCAGGCATGCCCCCGGGGCCCGCCACGAACACTGGCTGGCCCAGCCGGAACTGCCACTCAACAGCGAACAACGTGCCGCCTACGAGGCCATCCGCGCCGGATTCGACAGCTACCATGCCTTTCTCCTGGCAGGGGTCACCGGCAGCGGCAAGACCGAGGTCTACCTGCAACTGATCCGCGAAACCCTCGAAGCTGGCAAGCAGGCCCTGGTGCTGATCCCGGAGATCAACCTCGGCCCCCAGACCCTGGCGCGCTTCGAACAGCGTTTCAATGCGCGCATCGCCCTGCTGCACTCGGCGGTCAACGACCGCGAACGCCTGGACGCCTGGCTGGCCGCCCGGGACGGCGAGGCCGACATCATCATCGGCACCCGTTCCGCGCTGTTCACGCCGATGAAGAATCCCGGCCTGATCATCATCGACGAGGAGCACGACGGCTCCTATAAACAGCAGGAGGGCCTGCGCTACCACGCCCGGGACCTGGCCCTGGTCCGCGCCCGCCAGGAAGACATCCCGATCGTCCTGGGTTCGGCCACCCCTTCCCTGGAAAGCCTGCACAACGCCTACACCGGCCGCTATGGCCTGCTGCGCATGAGCGAGCGGGCCGGCGGCGCCAAGCCGCCGCGTTTCCTGCGCCTGGACGTCAAGAGCCGGCCGCTGGACAGCGGCATCTCCGGCCCCATGCAGCAGGCTATCGGCCAGACCCTGGCCGCCGGGCAACAGGTCCTGGTGTTCCTCAATCGCCGCGGCTTCGCCCCGACCCTGCTGTGCCATGACTGCGGCTGGATGTCCGAATGCGAGCGCTGCGACGCCCGCATGACGGTACACCAACGCTCGGGCGAGCTGCGTTGCCACCATTGCGGCCATGTGGAGCGAGTGCCGCGGCATTGCCCGCAGTGCGGCAAGGTCGATCTGCGGCCGGTGGGCGCCGGCACCGAACGGGCGGAAGAACGCCTGGGCATCCTGTTCCCCGACTACCCGGTCCTGCGGGTGGACCGCGACAGCACCTCGCGCAAGGACGCGATGAACCAGCTGTTCGCCACCATCCAGAAGGGCCAGCCGTGCATCCTGGTGGGCACGCAGATGCTCGCCAAGGGGCATCACTTCCCCAGGGTGACCCTGGTGGCGATCCTGGATGCCGACGGCGGCCTGTTTTCCGGGGACTTTCGCGCCAGCGAACGCATGGCGCAATTGATCGTCCAGGTGGCCGGCCGCGCAGGCCGCGCCGAGGAACCGGGCAAGGTGATCATCCAGACGCACTTGGCCGATCACCCGCTGCTGGTGCAGCTGACCGAGCAAGGCTACTTCGCCTTCGCCGAGCAAGCCCTGAGCGAACGCCGCGCCGCCGGCCTGCCGCCCTTCGCCCACTTGGCGCTGCTGCGGGCCGAAGCCCACAAGCCGGGCCAGGCCGAGGCCTTCCTCGACGAAGCTTGCAGCGAGGCCGAGCGCCTGCTGGCCGAACAGCAGTCGGCAGGGATCGAATTGCTCGGACCGGTACCCGCGCCCATGGAGCGCCGGGCCGGGCGCTATCGAGCGCAATTGCTGCTGCAGGCCAATGCCCGGGCACCGCTGCACCGCCTGCTCGGCAGCTGGCTGCTGGTGCTGGAGCAGATGCCCGGCGGCCGGCAGGTTCGCTGGTCACTGGATGTGGACCCGGTCGACCTGTACTGAGCCGCCGCCCCAGTTGCTCCAAGCTGTAATAAGCAGCCTGCGACCGGCTCGCTTGCCGCTCACCCCCAAAGGTTGGCAACCTGCCCCCGGCAACGGATAATGCCCAGTTTTTCCACCTGCGCACCGAAGCGCCGCCGCGCCAGCGGTCGAAAGAGAAGACCATGAAAGACACCATTCGCCAGCTCATCCAGCAAGCCATCACCCAACTCGTCGCCGAAGGTGTGTTGCCCGAAGGCCTGGCGCCGGCGATCCAGGTCGAGAACACCCGCGACAAGACCCATGGCGACTTCGCCAGCAACATCGCCATGATGCTGGCCAAGCCGGCCGGCATGAAACCGCGCGACCTGGCGGAAAAGATCATCGCCGCCCTGCCGGCCGACGAGAACCTGAGCAAGGCGCAAATCGCCGGCCCGGGCTTCATCAACTTCTTCCAGAACACCCAGGCCCTGGCCGCGCGCCTGGACGCCGCGCTCGACGACGCCCACCTGAACGTGCGCAAGGCCGGCCCGGCGCAACGCACCGTGATCGACATGTCGGCGCCCAACCTGGCCAAGGAAATGCACGTTGGCCACCTGCGCTCCACCATCATCGGCGACGGCGTGGCGCGGGTCCTGGAGTTCCTCGGCGACACCGTGATCCGCCAGAACCACGTGGGCGACTGGGGTACCCAGTTCGGCATGCTGATGGCCTACCTGGAAGAGAACCCCATCACCAGCGACGAGCTGTCGGACCTGGAGAATTTCTACCGCGCCGCCAAGCAACGCTTCGACGAGTCCGAGGCCTTCGCCGACCGCGCCCGGAGCCTGGTGGTCAAGCTGCAGGCCGGCGACCCGGACTGCCTGGCCCTGTGGACCAAGTTCAAGGACATCTCCCTGTCCCACTGCCAGAAGATCTACGAGCTGCTCAACGTCAAGCTGACCATGGCCGACGTGATGGGCGAGAGCGCCTACAACGATGACCTGATCAACGTGGTCAACGACCTCAAGGCCCAGGGCATGCTGGTGGAGAGCAATGGCGCCCAGTGCGTGTTCCTCGACGAGTTCAAGAACGCCGAGGGTGAGCCGCTGCCAGTGATCATCGTCAAGGCCGGCGGCGGCTACCTGTACGCCACCACCGACCTGGCCGCCGTGCGCTACCGCAGCGGCAAGCTCAAGGCCGACCGCGCCCTGTACTTCGTCGACCAGCGCCAGGCCCTGCACTTCCAGCAAGTGTTCGCGGTGGCCCACAAGGCCGGCTTCGTCACCCATCCGATGGACATGGAGCACATGGGCTTTGGCACCATGAACGGCGCCGACGGCCGTCCGTTCAAGACCCGTGACGGCGGCACCGTGAAGCTGATCGACCTGCTGACCGAAGCCGAGGAACGGGCCTACGCCCTGGTGAAGGAAAAGAACCCGCAACTGCCGGAAGCCGACCTGCGGCGCATCGCCAAGGTGGTGGGCATCGACTCGGTGAAGTACGCCGACCTGTCCAAGCACCGCACCAGCGACTACAGCTTCAACTTCGACCTGATGCTCAACTTCGAAGGCAATACCGCGCCCTACCTGCTGTACGCCTACACCCGCGCTGCAGGCGTATTCCGCAAGCTGGGCAAGGACTTCAGCCAGGTCCAGGGCAAGATCGAACTGCACGCCGCCCAGGAGCTGGAGCTGGCAGCGCGCCTGGCGCAGTTTGGCGAGATCCTCAACAACGTTGCCGAAAAAGGCACCCCACACGTGCTGTGCAGCTACCTGTACGATGTGGCCGGGCTGTTCTCCAGCTTCTACGAAAACTGCCCGATCCTGGCAGCCGAGACTCCCGAACAGATGAATAGCCGCCTGCGCCTGACCGAGCTGACCCGGCGTACCCTCAAGCAAGGTCTGGAACTGCTGGGCCTCGAAGTCCTGGAGCAAATGTAAGTTGGCTGCCAAGAAAAAACCTGCACCCAAGCGTGGCGCCAGTCGTTACCAGCCCCCGGCCAAGAAGCCGATCCCGGGCTGGCTGTGGCTGGCCATCGGCCTGACCATCGGCGCCTTCATCGTGTTCCTGATGAAGCTCGAGCCAGGCAAGGGCGGCGACAGCGTCAAGCGCGAGAAGATCGAGCAGCAGAAGGCCAGCAAGATCGCCGAGGCCAACAAGACCCCACCCAGCCCGCAGCAGCCGGTGAAGCCCAAGTACGACTTCTACACCCTGCTGCCGGAATCGGAGGTCATTGTGCCGCCGGAAGCCGTGCCGGAAAAAACCCTGCCGACGCCACAAGTACCGCCGGTGCCGACCACTCCGGTGACACCAGCGGAAGCTGCGAAGATCGACACCGCCCGGGCCCAGGCGGCCCTGGCCGGCATCACCCCGCCACCTGCGCCGCCGGTGGCCAAGGCCGCGCCGGTGACCAAGTTCTTCCTCCAGGCCGGATCGTTCCGCAAGGAAGCCGATGCCGACAAGGTCCGTGCGCAGATCATCCTGCTGGGCCAGTCGGTGTCGGTCGAATCCGGCACGGTGAAGGACGAGACCTGGTACCGGGTACTGGTCGGCCCGTTCAGCAATCGCGAGCAACTGACCGTGGCTCAGAAACAGCTGGCTGGCGCTGGCTTCAGCAACCTGCTGTTGCAACAACGCCAGAACCGCTGACGCCCTCGCCCTGTCCGGGCAATCCTGCCCTCTTTTGTGCGCTTATCGCGCCAAAAGAGGGCGCGCCCTCTCTCCCGCCGTCACCAAGCCACTCGTCTCTCTGCCATCCCGGCAGTTGAAAAAGCTCTCGCCACCCCCATATGAGTTTCCATCTGGGCACTTTCGCCCCGCTGCGTGGAGACTTTCCCTTGACCACCATCGTTTCAGTCCGCCGCCACGGCAAAGTCGTCATGGGCGGCGACGGCCAGGTTTCCCTTGGCAACACCGTGATGAAAGGCAATGCGAAAAAAGTTCGCCGCCTGTACCACGGCCAGGTCATTGCCGGCTTCGCCGGGGCCACTGCCGACGCCTTCACCCTGTTCGAACGCTTCGAAGGCCAGCTGGAAAAACACCAGGGCCACCTGATCCGTGCCGCCGTCGAGCTGGCCAAGGAGTGGCGTACCGATCGTTCCCTGAGCCGCCTGGAGGCCATGCTGGCCGTGGCCAACAAGGATGCCTCGCTGATCATCACCGGCAACGGCGACGTGGTCGAACCCGAGGACGGCCTGATCGCCATGGGTTCCGGTGGCGCCTACGCCCAGGCCGCGGCCAGCGCATTGCTGAAGAAGACCGACCTGTCGGCTCGCGAGATCGTCGAGACCGCCCTGGGCATCGCCGGCGATATCTGTGTATTCACCAACCACACTCAAACCATCGAGGAGCAGGATCTCGCAGAATGAGCCTGTTCCGGCCCGGACCTGCCGCCAGGCGGCAGGCTCCCCTGCCACGGCATTCATTCCTGCTTGAGAACCGCCAACTACTATGTCCATGACCCCCCGCGAAATCGTCCACGAACTCAATCGCCATATCATCGGCCAGGACGACGCCAAGCGCGCCGTGGCCATCGCCCTGCGCAACCGCTGGCGGCGCATGCAGCTGCCGGCCGAGCTGCGTGCCGAGGTCACGCCCAAGAACATCCTGATGATCGGCCCTACCGGCGTGGGCAAGACCGAGATCGCCCGGCGCCTGGCCAAGCTGGCCAACGCCCCCTTCATCAAGGTCGAAGCGACCAAGTTCACCGAAGTCGGTTATGTCGGCCGCGACGTCGAGTCGATCATCCGCGACCTGGCCGACGCCGCGCTGAAGATGCTCCGCGAGCAGGAGATCGTCCGCGTGCGCCACCGCGCCGAAGACGCCGCCGAGGACCGTATCCTCGACGCCCTGCTGCCCCAGGCCCGGGTCAGCAGCTTCGCCGAGGAAGCCGCGCAGACCAGCAGCGACTCCAACACTCGCCAGCTGTTCCGCAAGCGCCTGCGCGAAGGCCAGCTGGACGACAAGGAAATCGAGATCGAAGTCGCCGAGAACATGGGCGTCGAGATCGCCGCGCCACCCGGCATGGAAGAGATGACCAACCAGCTGCAAAGCCTGTTCGCCAACATGGGCAAGGGCAAGCGCAAGACCCGCAAGCTCAAGGTCAAGGAAGCGCTGAAGATGGTTCGCGATGAAGAAGCGAGCCGCCTGGTCAACGAGGAAGAGCTCAAGGCCAAGGCCCTGGAAGCGGTAGAGCAGCACGGCATCGTGTTCATCGACGAGATCGACAAGGTGGCCAAGCGTGGCAACGTCGGCGGTGCCGATGTCTCCCGCGAGGGCGTGCAGCGCGACCTGCTCCCGCTGATCGAGGGCTGCACCGTCAACACCAAGCTGGGCATGGTCAAGACCGACCACATCCTGTTCATCGCTTCCGGCGCGTTCCACCTGAGCAAGCCAAGCGACCTGGTGCCCGAGCTGCAAGGCCGGCTGCCGATCCGGGTCGAACTCAAGGCCCTGACCCCGGAAGACTTCGAGCGCATCCTCAAGGAGCCGCATGCCTCGCTGACCGAACAGTACTGCGCGCTGCTCAAGACCGAAGGCCTGGGCATCGAGTTCGCCGACGAGGGCATCAAGCGCCTGGCCGAGATCGCCTACCAGGTCAACGAGAAGACCGAGAACATCGGTGCCCGCCGCCTGCACACCCTGCTCGAGCGCCTGCTCGAAGAGGTGTCGTTCAGCGCCGGCGACCTGGCCAGCGCCCACAGCGAAGAGCCGATCCGCATCGACGCGGCCTACGTCAACAGCCACCTGGGCGAACTGGCGCAGAACGAAGACCTGTCGCGCTACATCCTGTAAGCGCCAGGCTGCGAGCTGCAAGCGACAGACCGATTCGCGTCGCTTGCAGCAACCCTTCCCTGCTGTTTTATCCGCGATGGCTTGAATCTCCCTTCTTGTGGCTTGAAGCTTAGGGCTTGAAGCTCAAGAGAGAACGTCCATGGCTCGCCTGCCCACCGGCATCAACCTGCACAAAGCCTCCAAGACCCTGACCCTGACCTACGGGCCGGACGAGGTCTACCACCTGCCTGCGGAGTTCCTGCGGGTCCACTCCCCCTCCGCCGAGGTCCAGGGCCACGGCAACCCCATCCTGCAGTTCGGCAAGCTCGGCGTCGGCCTGGACAAGATCGAGCCCGCCGGCCAGTACGCACTGAAATTGACCTTCGACGACGGCCATGACAGCGGCTTGTTCACCTGGGACTACCTGTACCAGTTGGCGCTGCGCCAGGAAGAGTTGTGGAGCGACTATCTGCAGCAACTCGAGGCCGCCGGCAAATCCCGCGATCCGAGCGAGTCCGTGGTCAAGCTGATGCTCTAGCTCAAGGCTCCGGCTGTTTAGAGGGCATTTTCTAATTTCATCTGTTTGAATGCAGGGCTGCATGGCCAATGAATGGCCTGCTTGCGAAAAAAAATAAACTCGGGTAACCAATGGATCTGGCAAGTTCCCTGCAGAGTTCTGCAAAGTAACCGCAGCAGTGGCAATCAACGGTCACCCGAGTAGTAGTGCCTGGCCTCGTGCTGTGTAACTACACAGCAGGTCCGGTACTCGTCTCAGGACAATGGAGCGTCGTAGATGAGTAACAAGAACAACGATGACCTGAAACGCCAAGCCTCGGAGAACACCCTGGGGCTCAATCCAGTCATCGGCTTGCGTAGAAAGGATCTGCTTACCTCTGCTCGCATGGTGCTCGCCCAGGCCATCAAACAACCCATCCACAGCGTCAAGCACGTCGCGCACTTCGGCCTCGAACTGAAGAACGTGTTGCTCGGCAAGTCGCCCTTGCAGCCCGACGGCGACGACCGTCGCTTCATCGACCCGGCCTGGAGCCAGAACCCGCTCTACCGGCGCTACCTGCAAACCTACCTGGCGTGGCGCAAGGAGCTCCACGACTGGATCGGCAGCAGCAGCCTGTCCGAACAGGACATCAGCCGCGGGCATTTCGTGATCAACCTCCTGACCGAGGCCATGGCCCCGACCAACAGCGCGGCCAACCCCGCCGCGGTCAAGCGGTTCTTCGAGACCGGCGGCAAGAGCCTGCTGGACGGCCTGTCACACTTGGCCAAGGACCTGGTGCACAACGGCGGCATGCCCAGCCAGGTCAACATGGATGCCTTCGAAGTGGGCAAGAACCTGGGCACCAGCGAAGGTGCCGTGGTGTTCCGCAACGATGTGCTGGAGCTGATCCAGTACCGGCCGATCACCGAGCAGGTGCATGAGCGACCACTGCTGGTGGTACCGCCGCAGATCAACAAGTTCTACGTCTTCGACCTCAGCCCGGACAAGAGCCTGGCGCGCTTCTGCCTGCGCAACAACGTGCAGACCTTCATCGTCAGCTGGCGCAACCCCACCAAGGCCCAGCGCGAATGGGGCCTGTCCACCTACATCGAGGCCTTGAAGGAAGCGGTCGACGTGGTCACCGCCATCACTGGCAGCGACGACGTGAACATGCTCGGCGCCTGCTCCGGCGGCATTACCTGCACCGCGCTGCTGGGGCACTACGCGGCCTTGGGGCAGAAGAAGGTCAACGCCCTGACCCTGCTGGTCAGCGTGCTCGATACCACCGTGGATACCCAGGTGGCGCTGTTCGTCGACGAGCAGACCCTGGAGGCGGCCAAGCGCCACTCCTACCAGGCCGGTGTCCTCGAAGGCCGGGACATGGCCAAGGTCTTCGCCTGGATGCGCCCCAACGACCTGATCTGGAACTACTGGGTCAACAACTACCTGCTGGGCAACGAACCACCGGTATTCGACATCCTGTTCTGGAACAACGACACCACGCGCCTGCCCGCCGCCTTCCATGGCGACCTGATCGAAATGTTCAAGAACAACCCACTGACCCGGGCCAATGCCCTGGAAGTGTGCGGCACGCCAATCGACTTGAAGCAGGTGACCGCCGACATCTTCTCCCTGGCCGGCACCAACGACCACATCACGCCCTGGAAGTCCTGCTACAAGTCGGCGCAACTGTTCGGCGGCCATGTGGAGTTCGTGCTGTCCAGCAGCGGCCATATCCAGAGCATCCTCAACCCGCCGGGCAACCCCAAGGCGCGCTACATGACCAGCTCCGAGATCCCGGAGTGTCCCGACCAGTGGCAGGAGAACTCGGTCAAGCACACCGATTCCTGGTGGCTGTACTGGCAGGCCTGGCAAGCAGAGCGTTCGGGGGACCTGAAGCCGGCGCCAAGCGGGCTGGGCAGCAAGAAATACGTGGCCGGCGAGGCCTCGCCGGGCACCTATGTGCACGAACGCTAAACAGGCATCAACGGCGGCTACCCAAGGTGCCGCCACGCCCTATTCTTGATACGAGGCCTGGCCTCAGGAAATCCGGAGGTGGCCGGACCGGCGCCTCCAAAGGTTCAACACACAGGGCTACGGCATGCCACATTCCTTCATCTTCCGCACCGTCGACCTGGATGGCCAGACCATCCGCACCGCGGTTCGCCCCGGCAAGCCGCACTTGACGCCGCTGCTGATCTTCAACGGCATCGGCGCCAACCTGGAGCTGGTGTTCCCCTTCGTCCAGGCCCTGGACCCGGATTTGGAGGTCATCGCCTTCGATGTCCCGGGCGTGGGCGGCTCATCGACCCCGAGCCGGCCCTACCGCTTTCCGGGGCTGGCCAAGCTCACCGCGCGGATGCTCGACTACCTCGACTATGGCCAGGTCAACGCCGTGGGCGTGTCCTGGGGCGGGGCCCTGGCCCAGCAGTTCGCCTACGACTATCCCGAGCGCTGCAAGAAGCTGGTGCTGGCCGCCACGGCCGCCGGCGCCTTCATGGTCCCCGGCAAGCCCAAGGTGTTGTGGATGATGGCCAGCCCACGGCGCTACGTGCAGCCGTCCCACGTCATGCGGATCGCCCCGCTGATCTACGGCGGTGCCTTTCGCCGCGACCCGAACCTGGCGGCCGAGCACGCGGCGAAAGTGCGCTCGGCGGGCAAGCTGGGCTACTACTGGCAGTTGTTCGCCGGAGTGGGCTGGACCAGCATCCACTGGCTGCACAAGATCCACCAGCCGACCCTGGTCCTGGCCGGCGACGACGACCCGCTGATCCCCCTGATCAATATGCGCATGCTGGCCTGGCGCATCCCCAACGCCCAGCTGCACATCATCGATGACGGCCACCTGTTCCTCATCACCCGGGCCGAAGCTGTCGCCCCGATCATCATGAAGTTCCTCCAGGAGGAACGGCAACGCGCCGTGATGCACCCGCATCCGCTACCCGCGCAGCCCACCAAGTAAAACATCCCCGTCGACAGGACCGTCGCGCGCAAGAAGGGCCAGGACCGACTAAGGTATTTGTCTTGAATTGGTCTGCTTGTTAGTGGTTTGACGAAGGAGTGTTGACTCATGCAAGACAAGCCTGCACAGGGCTCGCTGCCCGCCCCTGCGACCTATATCACAGCGCAGAGCGCGATCACTGGCCTGCGGGGGCGGGACTTGCTCTCCACCCTGCGCAGCCTGGCCGCCCACAGCCTGCGCAACCCGCTGCACAGCGTTCGCCACACCCTGGCCCTGGGCAACCAGCTGGGCCGGGTGCTGCTGGGCGAGACGCTGCACAAGCCCAACCCCAAGGACAACCGCTTCGCCGACCCGGCCTGGAGCCTCAATCCCTTCTACAAGCGAGGCCTGCAGGCCTACCTGAGCTGGCAGAAGCAGGTGCGGGACTGGATCGACGACAGCGGCATGGAGGATGACGACCGGGCTCGCGCGCACTTCGCCTTCTCCCTGCTCAACGACGCGGTATCGCCGTCCAACACCCTGCTCAATCCGCTGGCGGTCAAGGAGCTCTTCAACACCGGCGGCAACAGCGTAGTGCGTGGCATCGGCAACCTGGTGGACGACCTGCTGCACAACAACGGCCTGCCCAGCCAGGTCACCAAGCACGCCTTCGAGGTCGGCAGGAACCTGGCCGTCACCCCGGGCTCGGTGGTGTTTCGCAACGAGCAGCTGGAGCTGATCCAGTACAGCCCCATGAGCGAGAAGCAGTACGCCAAGCCCCTGCTGATCGTGCCGCCCCAGGTCAACAAGTACTACATCTTCGACCTCAGCCCGGCCAACAGCTTCGTCCAGTACTGCCTGAAGAACGGCCTCCAGGTGTTCATGGTCAGCTGGCGCAATCCGGATGTGCGCCATCGCGAATGGGGTCTGTCGAGCTATGTCGAGGCCGTCGAAGAGGCCATGAACGTCACTCGCTCCATCACCGGCAGTCGTGATGTGAACCTGATGGGCGCCTGCGCTGGCGGCCTGACCATCGCCGCCCTGCAAGGCCACCTGCAAGCCAAGCGACAACTGCGCCGGGTCTCCAGCGCCACCTACCTGGTGAGCCTGCTGGACAGTCAACTGGATAGCCCGGCCACCCTGTTCGCCGACGAAAAGACCCTGGAAGCGGCCAAGCGCCGTTCCTACCAGCAAGGCGTGCTGGACGGTCGCGACATGGCCAGGGTGTTCGCCTGGATGCGGCCCAACGACCTGATCTGGAACTACTGGGTCAACAACTATCTGCTGGGCAAGGAGCCGCCGGTCTTCGACATTCTCTACTGGAACAACGACAGCACCCGGCTACCGGCGGCCCTGCACGGCGACCTGCTGGACTTCTTCAAGCACAACCCCATGAGCCACGTCGGTGGCCTGGAGGTATGCGGCACGCCAATCGACCTGCAGAAGGTCACGGTGGACAGCTTCAGCGTGGCCGGGATCAACGACCACATCACCCCGTGGGACGCGGTGTACCGCTCGACCCTGCTGCTGGGTGGCGAGCGCCGCTTCGTGTTGTCCAACAGCGGGCATGTCCAGAGCATCCTCAACCCGCCAGGCAATCCCAAGGCGAACTACGTGGAGAGCCCCAAGCTCAGCAGCGACCCCCGGGCCTGGTACTACGATGCCAAGCATGTCGATGGCAGTTGGTGGAACCAGTGGCTGGCCTGGATCCAGGAACGCTCGGGAGCGCAACGGGACACCCTGGCCGTCCTCGGCAGCCAGAAGTATCCACCGATGGAGGCCGCGCCGGGCACCTATGTGCGCGTGCGCTGAATACCCCTTGCCCTGCGGCGCTCATTGCCGCGCCCTCAATGGACCGACAAGAAGTCAGGATGAAGACCCGCGACCGGATACTCGAATGTGCCCTGCAGTTGTTCAACCAGAAGGGCGAGCCCAATGTCTCCACCATGGAGGTGGCCAATGAAATGGGAATCAGCCCCGGCAACCTCTATTACCATTTCCATGGCAAGGAGCCGTTGGTCCTCGGTCTTTTCGAGCGTTTCCAGAACGAATTGACGCCGCTTTTGGACCCACCCTCCGATGCCCAGTTGGCACCGGAAGACTATTGGCTGTTCCTGCACCTGATCGTCGAGCGCCTGGCCCACTACCGCTTCCTGTTCCAGGACCTGTCCAACCTGGCCGGCCGCCTGCCGAAGCTGGCCAAGGGCATTCGCAACCTGCTCAACGCCCTCAAGCGCACGCTCGCGGCGCTGCTGGCGCGACTCAAGACCATGGGGCAACTGGTCAGCGGCACCCAGGCCCTGGGGCAATTGGTGGAACAGATCACCATGACCTTGCTGTTCTCCCTGGATTACCAGCGGATTCTCGATCGTGAAGGGGAAGTGCGCCTGGTGGTCTACCAGATCATGATGCTGGTGGCACCGCACTTGCTGCCGCCCGCCAAGCTGGCCACCGAACAAATGGCCCTGCGCTACCTGGACGAACATCCGTAGCAGGGCTGCCGGGCGCCCATGAAAAACGCCCGGTCTTCACAGGCCGGGCGTTTTCGTCTGCCTGATGGAATCAGGACTGGCTGCTTGGCGCCGCCGGGGTCGAGGTAGCGGCCGGGCTGGAAGCCGGGGCCGGCGCTGCGACGGAGTTCGCAGAGCTGGCCGAGGCTGCCGGGGCTGCGGTTGCAGGCTTGGCCGCGACGGCAGGTTTGGCTGCCGGCTTGGCCGCGGGCTTCTTGGCGGCTGGCTTCTTCGCCACGGCCGGCTTCGCTGCAGGCTTGGCGGCTGCGGTTTTCGCCGCAGGCTTGGCGGCTGGCTTGGCCGCTGCGGTTTTCGCCGCAGGCTTGGCGGCCGGCTTGGCCGCGGGTTTGGCCGCGACTGGCTTGGCTGCCGGTTTGGCCGCAGGCTTGGCAGCTGCGGTCTTGGCAGCGGGCTTGGCGGCCGGTTTCGCAGCGGCCTTGGCGGCTGGCTTGGCGGCTGGCTTGGCGGCTGGCTTGGCCAGGGGCTTGGCCGCTGCGGTCTTGGCCGCGACCGGCGCAACCTTGGCACCAGTGAGTTTCTCGATCTGCTTGGTCAGGGTATCGACCTTGTCGTGCAGCGCCTTCACTTCATTGCGGCTCGGTACGCCCAGGCGCGAAATGGCACTGTTCAGGCGCTTGTCGAAAGCTCCTTCCAGCTCATCCCACTTGCCCAGCGCGCGGTCCTTGACGTCGCTGATGCGCGACTTGGCCGAGTTCGCGGAGTCTTTGGCGGCGTCGACTTTCTTGCCGACTACATTCTTGGTCAGCTTCTCGGCTTTCTCTCCATCCTTGACCAAGGATTCGAAAAGCTTGCTGCCGTCAGAGTCGATTTTCGAGTACACGCCTAAACCAGCAAGCCAAATTTTACGGGAGTACTCTTCGACTTTCCCGATCCACGAGCTGCCTTCTTTTTCAGTATTCTTTTTACCAGCCATCCCGTTCTCCTTAATGTTTACGCGCGACACGTTCGAGCAGTGCGGTCAGCTCATCGAGCTTAGCAGAGAGTGTCTCAACGTCATGTTTAGACGGAATGCCGATACGATTCAAGGCACTGGCGACGCGCGTATCAAAAGCCTTCTCGACTTTATCCAGTTGCACTTCGACCCGACCTTTAAGAGTAGTGACATCCCCCTTGACGCTATCGATCTGACTGTTGGCCGCCTCAAGTTGTTCAGTCACAACTTTTTTGCCTTTCTTTTCAACGGATTGACCAGCCTTGATCAACTCCTGGAAGTAGTCGCTACCTTCCTGGCCGACTTTGGCATAGGCGCCCAGGCCAGCTAACCAGATCTTGCGAGCATAGGATTTGACTTCGCTCAGAGCAGTCGATTGAGCATCAACTTTTTTCTTCAGGATTACTTTGGCCATGGTGCACCTCATGCGCAGAAGGTTTGAGGAACTGTCCTCGGAAAGAGGACTTGAGGCACAACCTAGAGAGAAAAATTAGAATCGGCACCCTAACGAATGCAATAAAACAATGATCGCCCAGTTATGGGCCGACTTGCCGGTGATCGCTCTCGAGCCCCCTTGCAGTGCCCCGCGACTCACCGGCAAAGCACGCCAGGCGGCGTGCCGTCCGGGATCAGGCCAGGGCCTTGTCCAGGGCCTTCTCGATCTCGGCCTTGATGGTACCGCTCATGGCCGACATCAGCATGCCCAGCTCCACGTCGATGCGGATCGACGACTCGCCCACATGCACCGCGCCTTTGACCCCGGAGCGCTTGAGATTCAGGGTATCCCCCGCCCAGCGTGGCTCGAGGCCATATTGATCGGCGAGTTTCTGCGCCAGTTTGTCGGCCTTTTCACGGGCTGCCTGCTTACCCAGGCCATGGGCACGTTCAACACTAATACGGGCCATTGAAGGACTCCTGCTATTTCGGGACTCGCCAGAAACGCCTTGACCCTGAGTGCGTCAAATCGTCCCGGCGGATCGCTATCTTACATTCAGCCTTGCCAAGACAAAGACGGTCACCGGCATTAGAATGTCCCGCATTCTCTTTTGGTGACAGCGATATGACTGACCAGCGCAAAGGCAGCGATGCCGAACCCACCACTCACTTCGGCTTCAAGAACGTTCCCGAGAGCCAGAAAGCGGAAAAAGTCGCTGAGGTGTTCCACTCGGTAGCGGCCAAGTACGACCTGATGAACGACGTGCTGTCCGGCGGCATGCACCGCCTGTGGAAGCGCTTCACGATCGAGTTGTCGGGCGTGCGTCCAGGCAACCGCGTACTGGACATCGCTGGCGGCACTGGCGACCTGACCAAGCGGTTTTCCCACCTTGTGGGCCCTACCGGCCAAGTCGTCCTGGCGGACATCAACGAATCCATGCTCAAGGTCGGCCGTGACCGCCTGCTGGACCTGGGTGTGGCCGGCAATGTCGAGTTCGTCCAGGCCGACGCGGAAAAACTGCCCTTCCCGGACAACCATTTCGACTGCGTGACCATCGCCTTCGGCCTGCGCAACGTGACCCACAAGGAAGACGCCCTGCGCTCGATGCTGCGGGTACTCAAGCCCGGTGGCCGGCTGCTGGTGCTGGAGTTCTCCAAGCCGACCAACACGCTGATGTCCAAGGTCTACGACGCCTATTCGTTCGCCTTCATGCCCCTGGCCGGCAAGCTGATCACCAACGACTCGGAAAGCTATCGCTACCTGGCCGAGTCGATCCGCATGCACCCGAACCAGGAAACCCTGAAGTCGATGATGGTCGAGGCCGGCTTCGACCGGGTGACCTACCACAACATGACCGCAGGCATCGTCGCCCTGCACCGCGGCATCAAGCCCTGATGTTGTTCAGCGGCCTGCTCGCCAGCGTCGAGACCGGCATCAATCGGGTGCTGCGCCTGGACAGCACGGCGTTGCCGCGCCTGCAGCACCTGGGCGGCAAGGTGATCGCCGTGGACTGCCAGGCTCCGGCGCTGCGGCTGTTCATCCTGCCCAGCGACGAAGGCCTGATGCTGGCCTCCCAGTGGGCCGCCGATCCTGACTGTACCCTGCGCGCACCGGCAGCGAGCCTGGTGCGCCTGGCCCTGAGCAAGGACAAGACCGGCGTCCTGCATGGCCCGCAAGTGGAACTCGAAGGCGACAGCGGCGTGCTGCTGGACCTGGCGGCGGTCCTCCAGGACCTGGAGCTGGACTGGGAGTACGAACTCTCGCGCTGGCTCGGCCCGGTGGCCACCCAGCTGTTCAGCGGCCACGTACGCAGCCGCGCAGGCTGGTACCAGCAGGGATTCGCCAGCCTCAACCAGAGCCTGGCCGAATTCCTCGCCGAAGAATCGCGGGCCCTGGTGGGCCAGCATGAAGCCGAGGCGCGCTTTCGCGAACTGGACCAGGCCAAACTCGACCTGGAACGTCTAGAGGCGCGTGTCGAGCGTCTTTCCCGATCCCCTGACCCAAGCGATAACGCATGAAGCTGCTTGCCGTCCGCCGTCTGTTGCGCATCCAGCGCGTCGTGATCCGCTACCGCCTCGATGACCTGCTGTTCGCCCTGCCCCTGCCCTGGTTTCTCCTGGCCTTGCGCTTCGCCCTGCCCTGGCGCTGGTTTCCGCGCAAGCCGCTGGACCTGAGCCGTGGCGCACGCCTGCGCCTGGCGTTGCAGGACCTGGGACCGATCTTCATCAAGTTCGGGCAGATATTGTCCACCCGCCGTGACCTGCTGCCGGAAGACATCGCCGACGAACTGATGCTGCTGCAGGACCGGGTGCCGCCGTTCGACTCGAAAAAATCCGTGGCCCTGATCGAAGAGCAGCTGGGCAAGAAGATCAGCGATGTGTTCAGCCGCTTCGACATCGAGCCCCTGGCCTCGGCCTCGGTGGCCCAGGTGCATGCTGCCAAGCTCAAGACCGGCGAGGAAGTGGTGGTCAAGGTGATCCGCCCGGGGCTCAAGCCGGTCATCGCCCAGGACCTGGCCTGGCTGTTCATCCTCGCCCGCGCTGCGGAGAAGGTCTCCGCCGACGCTCGCCTGCTGCACCCGGTGGATGTGGTCAGCGACTACGAGAAGACCATCTACGACGAGCTCGACCTGCTGCGCGAGGCGGCCAACGCCAGCCAGCTCAAGCGCAACTTCGAAGGCTCGCCGCTGCTCTACGTGCCCCAGGTCTACTGGGACTGGTGCCGGCCGAAGGTGCTGGTGATGGAGCGCATCTACGGGATCCAGGTCACTGACCTTGCGACCCTGGCCGACCAGCGCACCGACATGAAGATGCTCGCCGAGCGTGGCGTGGAGATCTTCTTCACCCAGGTGTTCCGCGACAGTTTCTTCCACGCCGACATGCATCCGGGCAACATCTTCGTCAGCACCGTGCAGCCCTGGAGCCCGCAGTACATCGCCATCGACTGCGGCATCGTCGGCAGCCTCACCCCGCAAGACCAGGACTACCTGGCGCGCAACCTGTTCGCCTTCTTCAAGCGTGACTATCGCCGTGTAGCCCAACTGCACATCGACTCGGGCTGGGTCCCGGCGGAAACCAAGCTCAATGAATTCGAAGCGGCGATTCGTACGGTCTGCGAACCGATCTTCGAAAAACCGTTGAAGGACATTTCCTTCGGCCAAGTACTGATGCGCCTGTTCCAGACCGCCCGGCGCTTCAACATGGAAGTCCAGCCGCAACTGGTGCTGCTGCAGAAAACCCTGCTCAACATCGAGGGCCTGGGGCGCCAGCTGTATCCGGAGCTGGACCTGTGGAACACCGCGCAACCCTTCCTCGAACGCTGGATGCGCGAGCGGGTCAGCCCCAAGGCAGTGCTGGGCAACATCCACAGCCAGATCGAACAGTTGCCGCACCTGGCCAACATGACCCGCGACCTGCTCGAGCGCATGTCGCAACCCCATGCCGCCGACCCTCCGGCCCCCTGGCAGCGGCGCAAGGACGACTGGTTCCTGCGCCTGCTCGGCACCGCCCACCTGGGCGGCGGCGCGATCCTGGCCGCCGGCGGCCCGCTGCAGGAACTGGGGCACTGGCCCGCCGGCATCATGATCGCGGTGGGTCTGTATCTGATCGTGCGCCGATAGCCAGTGGCGCGGCCTGCTGGCAAACTGTCGAAATCGCCGAGGCGTCACCAGCGGGTCGAGCCCGGTTGTCGGAGTCGAAAATGAAAGATTGGCTGGACCAGATCAAATGGGATGAGCACGGCCTGGTGCCGGCCATCGCCCAGGATCACAAGACCGGGCGCGTACTGATGATGGCCTGGATGAACCGCGAAGCACTGAGCCTGACCGCCGCCGAGCAGCGTGCCATCTACTGGTCACGTTCGCGTGGCAAGCTATGGCGCAAGGGCGAAGAGTCCGGGCATGTGCAGAAGCTCCATGAAATGCGCCTGGACTGCGACGCCGACGTGATCATCCTGATGGTCGAGCAGATCGGCGACATTGCCTGCCATACCGGCCGCCACAGCTGTTTCTACCGCGTCTATGAAGATGGCGAGTGGAAAACCGTCGAACCGGTCCTCAAGGACCCGCACGCGATTTATTCTGCAGGACACTGACATGAGCGATACCCTCACCCGCCTGGCCCAAGTGCTGGAGGAGCGCAAGAACGCCGCTGCCGACAGTTCCTACGTGGCCAGCCTGTATCACAAGGGCCTGAACAAGATCCTGGAGAAAGTCGGCGAAGAATCGGTGGAAACCATCATCGCCGCCAAGGACGCCGCCGCCAGCGGCGACTGCAGCGATGTGATCTACGAAACCGCGGACCTGTGGTTCCATACCCTGGTCATGCTCGCGCAGCTGGGGCAGCATCCCCAGGCCGTGCTCGATGAGCTGGACCGCCGTTTCGGCCTGTCCGGACACGCCGAGAAAGCCTCGCGTCCGTCCGCCTGAACAATTTTCTAAGAGGAAACGCAGCATGGGCATTTTTGACTGGAAACACTGGATCGTCATCCTGGTGGTCGTGGTACTGGTATTCGGCACCAAGAAGCTCAAGAACCTGGGTACCGATGTCGGCGAATCGATCAAGGGCTTTCGCAAGGCCATGAACGACGACGAGAAACCAGCCGAACCCGTGGTACCTCCCGCCGCACAAGCTGCCCAGCCGGCCCAGCCACAACAGGGCGCGCCGCTGAACCAGCCGCACACCATCGATGTGCAGGCGCAGAAAGTCGAAGAGCCGACCCGCAAAGACTCGTGAGCACTGACTAATGTTTGGTATCAGCTTCTCTGAACTGCTGCTGGTGGGCCTGGTGGCCCTGCTGGTGCTCGGCCCCGAGCGCCTGCCCGGCGCTGCGCGCACCGCTGGCCTCTGGGTCGGGCGCCTCAAGCGCAGCTTCAACGCGATAAAACAGGAAGTTGAACGTGAGATCGGCGCCGACGAGATCCGTCGGCAGTTGCACAACGAGCACATCCTGTCGCTGGAACAGGAGGCGCGGAAAATCCTCGCCCCGACCCAGCAACAGCCTGCGCCCGTGGAGCCGGTAGCCGAACAGGTCGCAACGACGCCTGCCACCACTGCAGGTGAAGCCGCTGCGCCGGCCGAAGTACCTGCGACGCCGACCGCAGAGCCTGCAACCCCAGCGGCAACGCCCGCACCCGAGGCTCCCCAAGACCCTACTTTGCCGCCGCGAGCACCATGAGCGATATTCCAGAGAACGACCAACACATGCCGCTGGTATCGCACCTCACCGAGCTGCGGACCCGCCTGCTGCGCTGCGTAGCGGCGATCTTCATCATCTTCGCCGGGTTGTTCGCCTTCACCCAGCAGATCTACACCATCGTCTCCACGCCGCTGCGCCAGTACCTGCCGGCCGGCGCGACGATGATCGCCACCGACGTCGCCTCGCCGTTCCTCACGCCATTGAAGCTGACCATGATGGTCTCGCTGTTCCTGGCGATCCCGGTGATCCTGCACCAAATCTGGGGGTTCATCGCCCCGGGCCTGTACAAGCATGAGAAGCGCATCGCCGTGCCGCTGCTGGTGTCGAGCATCCTGCTGTTCTACGTGGGCATGGCGTTCGCCTATTTCCTGGTGTTCCCGCTGATCTTCAAGTTCTTCGCCGCCGCCACCCCGGCCGGCGTGGAAATGATGACCGACATCACCAGCTACCTCGACTTCGTCATGACCCTGTTCTTCGCCTTCGGCGTGGCCTTCGAGATCCCGGTGGCCGTGGTGCTGCTGGTGTGGATCGGCGTGGTCAACGTGGAGTACCTGAAGAAGATCCGTCCCTACGTGATCATCGGTTGCTTCGTGGTGGGCATGATCCTCACCCCGCCGGACATCTTCTCCCAGACCTTGCTGGCCGTGCCCATGTGGCTGCTGTTCGAGATCGGCGTCCTGTTCGGCGGGCTGATCAGCAAGCGCGGCGAGCATCCGGACGACACCCCGGCCGACGACCACAACGACCAGCCGCCAGCGACCCAAGCGTGAACCTGCTGCTGCTCGAGGAGGCCGACTTCATCGCGGCCGACCGTGTTGTGCTGCGCGACCGGCGCCTGGTCCACATGCAGGAGGTGCACCGCGTGGCAGTGGGCGACAGCCTGCGGGTGGGCCGTATCGGCGGCTTGATGGGCAGCGCTCGGGTGCTGCGCCTGGAAGCCGCCGAAGCCGAGCTGCAAGTGACCCTGGAGCAAGCGCCGCCGGCCAAGCTGCCGCTGACCCTGGTCCTGGCCCTGCCACGGCCGAAGATGCTGCGCCGGGTACTGCAGACCGTGGCCGCCATGGGCGTGCCCCGGCTGGTGCTGGTCAACAGCTACCGGGTGGAAAAAAGCTTCTGGCAAACGCCCTTCCTCGACCCCGAGGCCATCCGCGAACAGCTGGTGCTGGGACTGGAGCAGGCCCGCGACAGCATCCTGCCCGAGGTAGTCATCGAGAAGCGCTTCAAGCCCTTCGTCGAAGACCGCCTGCCGGCCCTGAGCGAAGGCACCCTGGGCCTGGTAGGCCACCCCGGCCCGTATCCGCCCTGCCCGCGCAACCTGGACCAGCCAGTGACCCTGGCCATCGGCCCGGAAGGCGGCTGGATCCCCTACGAGATCGACCTGTTGGGCAAGGCCGGCCTGCAACCGGTGCAGCTGGGCGAGCGCATCCTGCGGGTCGAGACGGCCGTCACCGCACTGTTGTCCCGCCTGTTCTGAACCGCCAGGGTCCGGCCAGCCGGACTTTGCGGTCGTAGTGGCAACCCGCCAGTCAGCTGTAGTAAAACCCTGCTCCCGCCGATAGCCTATGGTTAAGCCCAAACCGCTAAAGAGGGAGTTCGCAGCATGTACCGTTGGCTAGCCAGAAACTTGGGGAATGTGAGTGTCAGCCGCAAGCTTGGCATCGGCTTCGGCCTGGTGCTGTTGCTGACCCTGCTGATCACCGCCACCGGCTGGAACGGCCTGTCCCGGGTGATCGATCGCGGCGACAAGCTAGGCAATATCTCCTTGCTCAATGCCATGACCAAGGACCTGCGCATCGCCCGCCTCAGCTACGAGATGAACCATGGCGAGCAAGGTCCCGCCGCGGTCAGCGACATGCTCAAGCAACTCGACGAAGGCCTGCGCGCGGTCCGCGGCAAGCTGCAGCAACCTGGAAGCATCGCCCTGGTGGACCAGCAGGTGGATGCCGTGGCCGAGTACCAGAAGGCCTTCACCGACATGACCCGCGCCACCGCCAGCCGCGAGACCGCCCGCTCCCAGCTCGGTGCCACCGCGGACAACGCCGTGGCCCGGGTGGCCGAGGTCGAGAAAGCGCTGCTGCAAGGCGATAGCGTGGCCCAGTTCAATAGCGTCATCGACCTGTCCAAGCTGATCCAGCAGGCACGCTTCCAGGTGCGTGGCTACACCTACAGCGGCAAGGCCGACGCCCGGCAACCCGCCCTGGATGCCATCGACAATGCCCTCGGCAACCTGGCCAGCCTGCCGTCCCGGCTGCCGGAGCAGCACATCGCCAACCTGCAGCAGGCCAGCGACTCGCTCAAGGCCTATCGTGCCGCCGTCAGCGCCTTCAGCGACGCCGAGCAGGCCAGTGCCGATGCCCTCAAGCGCATGGCCGCCCAGGGCGATCGCCTGATGGACCTGAGCAAGCAACTGACCGTCGAACAGACCCACAAGCGTGACGCCGATGCCAGCCAGGCCCGCAGCACGCTGTTGATCGCCACGGTGCTGGCCCTGGTCTTCGGCCTGATCGCCGCCTGGGCCATCACCCGGCAGATCAACCTGCCTTTGCAACAGACCCTCAAAGCCGCCGAGCGTGTGGCCGCTGGCGACCTGAGCCAGAACCTGGCAGTGGACCGGCGCGACGAGCTGGGCCAGTTGCAGAAGGCCATGCAGCGCATGACCCAGGGCCTGCGGGAGTTGATCGGCGGCATCAGCGACGGCGTGACCCAGATCGCCAGCGCCGCCGAGCAGCTATCGGCGGTTACCGAACAGACCAGCGCCGGGGTCAACAGCCAAAAGGTCGAGACCGACCAGGTGGCCACGGCCATGAACGAGATGGCCGCCACCGTGCAAGAGGTGGCGCGCAACGCCGAGGAAGCCTCCGAAGCGGCCGTGGCCGCCGACCAGCAGGCCCGCGAGGGCGACCGGGTGGTCAACGAGGCCATCGCCCAGATCGAGCGCCTGGCCAGTGAGGTGAGTCACTCCACCGAAGCCATGGGCCAGCTCAAGCAAGAGAGCGACAAGATCGGCAGTGTCCTGGACGTGATCAAGTCGGTGGCCCAGCAGACCAACCTGCTGGCCCTCAACGCCGCCATCGAGGCAGCCCGGGCCGGCGAGGCAGGACGGGGCTTCGCCGTGGTGGCCGACGAAGTGCGTAGCCTGGCCCAGCGTACCCAGCAATCGACCGAGGAAATCGCCGAGCTGATCGTCAGCCTGCAGAACGGCACGCAGCAGGTGGCCAGTACCCTGGACACCAGCCGCAATCTCACCGACAGCAGCGTCGAGCTGACGCGCCGGGCTGGCGGCTCGCTGGACAACATCACCCGCACCGTCTCGGCGATCCAGGCGATGAACCAGCAGATCGCCGCAGCGGCGGAGCAGCAGAGCGCGGTGGCCGAAGAGATCAATCGCAGCGTCTTGAATGTGCGCGACGTGTCCGAGCAGACGTCGTCGGCCAGCGAGGAGACCGCCTCTTCGAGCGCCGAACTGGCGCGCCTGGGGATTCACCTGCAAAGCCTGGTGGGACGCTTCAAGGTCTGACCCGCAGGCTGTTAAGGAGCCTGCGGGGCGGATCGTCCGCTGGAAGGCCCTGTGGGCCTTCCAGCGATTACAAGGCCGGCTACAGGACCTGGCGCAGGAAGGCCTGGGCCCGAGGGTCCCGGGGGGCGCTGAAGAACACCTCGGGCGCGGCATCTTCCAGCAGCTTGCCGTGATCGAAGAACAGCACCCGATCCGCCACCTCCCGGGCAAAGCCCATTTCATGGGTCACGCAGACCATGGTCATGCCTTCCACGGCCAGGGTCTTCATTACATCCAGCACCTCGCCGACCATCTCCGGGTCCAGGGCCGAGGTCGGCTCGTCGAACAGCATCACCTTGGGCTCCATGGCCAGGGCCCGGGCGATCGCCACCCGCTGTTGCTGGCCGCCGGACAATCGCGAGGGGAACTCGTGGGCCTTCTGCGCAATGCCGACCTTCTCCAGCAAGGCCAGGGCCTTGGCCTCGCGCTCCTGCTTGCCGCGCTTGCGCACCACCTTCTGCGCCAGGCAGAGGTTATCCAGCACGGTCATGTGCGGGAACAGGTTGAAGTGCTGGAACACCATGCCCACCTCGCGGCGGTAGGCGTTCACATCGGTCTTGGGATCGGCCAGTTGCAGGCCATCGATGCTCACCGAACCGGAGTCGAAGGTCTCCAGGCCATTGAGGCAACGCAAGAAGGTCGACTTGCCGGAACCGGACGGCCCGATCACCACCAGCACTTCACCCTTGGCCACCTGGGTGGTGACGTTATCCACCGCGCGCACCACTTGACCACGGGTATCGAAGACTTTTACCAGATCGCGGACTTCAATCACTTTGCGCGAGCCTCCGCTCAAGCCGGCTGGCCATCTTCGACAGCGGCAGGTTGATCAACAGGTACAGGGCCGCCACGCAGAACAGGATCTCGAACGGCGAAAACGAAGTGGTGATGACTTCCCGGCCGCTCTTGAGCAACTCGGTGATGGCGATCACCGACACCAACGAAGTGTCCTTGACCAGGCTGATGAACTGCCCGGCCAGCGGCGGCAACACTCGCTTGAAGGCCTGGGGCAGCACCACATGGCGCATCGACTGGCCGGCGCTCAGGCCCAGGGAGCGAGCCGCCTCGTTCTGCCCACGGGCAATGGACTGCACCCCGGCACGGACGATTTCCGCCACATAGGCCCCGGTGAACAGCGACAGCGCGGCGATCCCGGCGAATTCCCGGGACAGGTTGAGCACCGTGCCGATGAAGAAGTAGAAAATGAAGATCTGCACCAGCAGCGGCGTGCCGCGCACCAGTTCGACATAGAGGGTCGACAGGTCGCGCAGGGTCGGGTTGCTGGACAGCCGGCACAGGCCGGTGGCCAGGCCGATCATCAAGCCCAGCACGCCGGACACCACCGACAGCCACAGAGTGGTCCACAAGCCCCACAACAACGGCCCCGCCGCCCAATGCCGGGTCACCCCGACCACATCGCCCTCGGCCACGTCGTCGCCGCTGGCCACCTGCAGGCTGCTTTCGTCGACGCTCAGGTGCTGCTCGCTGCCGGAGTCGCCCTTGAGGGTGACTTCAGCCTTGCCGCCCTTGCGCACCACCTCGGCGACGGTGGAAATCTCGGCCGCCCGCTGGGATTCCTCGGCCTGGTAAGCGAAGTACTGCGGGACGCGGTTCCAGCGCCATTCATAGGACATCAGCGAGGTGGCGTAGTACAGGGCGCCAGCCAGGCCGACCAGCACCAGCACGGTCAACACGTGCCAGGGCCATTGGGCTTTGTTCTGTTTCATTGGGTTTGCGGATTCCGAATGCTGGGTCGCCAGGGACACCGCCTTCGCCGGCAAGCCTCGCTCCTACATGGATTGCGCAAACCTGTAGAAACGAGGCTTGCCCGCAAGCGGGGCAGCCCGGTCTGGGTGAGCGAGTGTTATTCCATGTCCTTGAGCCACTCGGAACTCTTGAACCACTTGTCGTGGATCCGATCGTAGGTCCCGTCTTCGTGGATCTGGTGCAGGAAGTTGTTGATGAAGTTGATGCTGTCGTAGTCGCCCTTCTTCAGGCCGAAGGCCAGCGGCTCGTAGGTGAACGGCTTGTCGAGGAATACCAGCTTGCCGTTGCCGACCTTGTTCACCGCCACCACGTTGTACGGAGCGTCATAGATGAAGGCGTCGGCCTTGCCATTGACCACGTCCAGCACCGCTTCCTGCTCGTTGTCGTAACCGTGGTACTTGGCCTTGGCGATCAGCTTCTTGGCGACCATTTCCCCGGTGGTGCCCAGCTTGGAGGTGATGCGGTAGTCGGCGCTGTTCAGGTCCTTGTAGGACTTGATGGTGCCTTCCAGGTCCTTGCGGATCAGCAGGGTCTGGCCGACCACGATGAAGGGCTCACTGAAGTTCAGGCGCAGGTTGCGCTCCTGGGTCAGGGTCATGCCGCTGCCGATCATGTCGAACTTGTCGGTGAGCAGGGCCGGGATGATGCCGTCGTAGCCGGTGGAGACCATCTCCAGCTTGACCCCCATGGACTTGGCCATGGCCTTGAGCAGATCGACTTCGAAACCGATGATCTCGCCGCGCTTGTTGGTCATCTGGAACGGCATGTAGGTCGGGTCCATGCCCACCTTCAGCGATCCACGCTTGACCGCGTCGTCGATGGCGCCGGCCTGGGCCGTGCTGACCGCCAGCATGGCTGCGGCCCCCGCCAGCAGCAGCGAAAAATACTTCTTCATCTCAAGTCCCCTGAAAGCAAGCCATTTTATTGTGGTGTCTGCGCGTCGCAGTCCATTGTTGGCGAACCTTCGGATACCAGGTCGTGGTCGATCACGCACAGAAATTTGCGCGTGCGATGCTAACGCACTCGGGTATTTGCACAAGGTTTTTATTGTCGGACGAAAGCGCCGGGGATGAGCGGGGTGCAGAAAGCAAAACGCCCCCGGGCATGAACCCGGGGGCGTTGGCATTACGCCGGTTGTGGCGTCGCGGCTAGCGGCTGCAACGGCAACAGCGGGGCATGGGGATCGGCGATCACCGACTCGCGCCAGGCATCCAGCCATTGGCTGTGGCCTTCGCTCCAGACCAGCTGGTGCAGGCGACCCAGGGCCACCGGATCGCTCAACAGCGCCAGGCGCTCGCTGTTGTTCAGGGCCGCAGGACCGACCTTGAGGGCATGGCGTACGCGCTCCTGGCGCAGCCACTCGATCGGCTCGGCCTGGGCATGGCGGGAAGTGGCCAGGGCACAGGCCAGGGCGTTCTGCTGCGGATCCACCACGGCCCGGATGAAGCCGTCGTTGAGCGCGTGCCAGCGGTTCTCGTGGGTGTACTGGTCCGTGGCCAGCAACGCCTGGGGCGGTGCATATTCCTCGGGGATCAGGAACAGGTTCTCGTCACGGGACTTCAGGCCCAGGCCGACGCGGCTGGAGATCACCGACACCGGGATCGACAGCATCAGCGAACCGACGATCGGCACCAGCCACCAGAGGAAGCTGGGGTTCAGCCAGATCACCAGCAGCGCCCAGCAGAAGCCCAGCAGGGTCTGCGGGCCATGGCGGCGCACCGCCTCGCTCCAGGGGGTGGAGTCGTCGTCACGCTGTGGCGAGTTCCAGGTCGCCGCCCAGCCGAGGAACGCGGCCAGCACGAAGCGGGTGTGGAAGATCATCCGCACCGGCGCCAGCAGCATGGAGAACAGCATCTCCAGGAGCATCGACAGGGTCACCTTGAACTTGCCGCCGAACTCCTTGGCGCCCTTGGCCCAGATCAAAATGATGCTGAGCAGCTTGGGCAGGAACAACAGCACGATGGTGGTGGAGAACAGCGCGATGGCCTTGTCCGGATGCCACTGCGGCCACAGCGGATACAGCTGCCGCGGCTCGAGGAAGTACTGCGGCTCCATCAGCGTGTTGACCGCCAGCAGGGCCGTGGACAGCACCAGGAAGAAGAACCACAACGGCGCCGACAAGTACGACATAACCCCGGTGAGGAACACCGCGCGGTGCACCGGGTGCATGCCCTTGACCAGGAACAGGCGGAAGTTCATCAGGTTGCCGTGGCACCAGCGGCGGTCGCGCTTGAGCTCGTCCAGCAGGTTCGGCGGCAGCTCTTCATAGCTGCCCGGCAGGTCGTAGGCGATCCACACGCCCCAGCCGGCACGGCGCATCAACGCGGCTTCGACGAAGTCGTGGGAGAGGATCGCACCGGCGAACGCGCCCTTGCCCGGCAACGGCGCCAGGGCGCAGTGCTCGATGAACGGCTTCATGCGGATGATCGCGTTATGGCCCCAGTAGTGGGACTCACCCAACTGCCAGAAGTGCAGGCCGGCAGTGAACAGCGGACCATAGACGCGAGTGGCGAACTGCTGCATGCGCGCATACAGGGTGTCCATGCCCGAGGCCTTGGGCGCGGTCTGGATGATCCCCGCGTCCGGCGTGGCTTCCATCAGGCGTACCAGGCTGGTCAGGCATTCGCCGCTCATCACGCTGTCGGCGTCCAGTACCACCATGTACTTGTAGTCGCCGCCCCAGCGACGGCAGAAGTCGTCGAGGTTGCCGCTCTTGCGCTTCACTCGGCGGCGACGGCGACGGTAGAAGATCTTGCCGAAACCCTTGGTCTCGCGGCAGACATCCAGCCAGGCTTGTTGCTCGGCCACGCAGATATCGCTGTCGTTGCTGTCGCTGAGGACGAAGAAGTCGAAACGATCCAGGTCACCGGTGGCCGCCACCGACTCGAAGGTGGCGCGCAGGCCGGCGAATACCCGGGGCACGTCTTCGTTGCAGATCGGCATCACCAGTGCGGTGCGCGCGTTCTCGGCGATCGGCTCGTTGCCGGCGCTAGCGCCGGAGATGCGGTACTTGTCGCGACCGGTCAGCAGTTCCAGGAAGCCCATCAGCGCGGTCCAGAAACCTGCCGAGACCCAGCAGAACAGGATGCCGAACAGGATCAGGATGCTGGTCTGCAGTGCGTAGGGCAGGACCTGCTGCGCGGTCTGCATCAGCGGCTGGTGCGCCACTTCTTCCAGGTCGACGAAGGCCCAGCCCTGGTACGGCATGATGCCTTTCATGTACCAGCCGGCGACGATGGTCTGGCCAAGCATCAGCACCAGCAGGATGTAGCGGCGGATCGAACCGACGGTGCGCCAGCGGGCAGCCGGCAGCACTCGTTCGTCCTTCGGCGGTGCCGGCGGGTTGGTGCGCCCGGTCAGGCGCCGCCAGCCACGCACCAGGATATTGGTGCGCCATGGCTCGGGCACTACCCGGGTACGACGGATCGGCGGCGCGGCCTTGAGGCAGATACGCCCCTCGGCATCGACGGCGAGCATTTCGGCATCGTTCAGCTCGGCCGCGGTGCTGAGGGTCAGGCGCTCGCCCACCGAGGCCTGGGCGGCATCGGCGGACTCATCGAAGGCCTTGGACGACAGGCGCTGGTGCAGCTCGCTGAAGGACTGGCAGCTCGCGAGCTCCGCGCGCTGCTGGTCCGACATGGGCAGGTGGGCCAGGTACTCGGCAAGCGACTCTGGCTGTAGTTGAGAGTTACTCATCGGCAGGCAACTGGTAGCTCCAGGTCTCGGTCAGGACTTGCTCGGTCTTGGCCGGTTCCGGTGTGGCAGGGGCCGCTTCGGCAGCAGCAGGCTGCTTGGCGTCTTTAGGATCCTTGTCCTTGGCGTCCTTGTCCTTGGCATGCTTGGCGTCCTTGGCCGGCTTGGCTTCAGGCTGCTTGGCTTCAGCTTGTTTGGCCGCCGCGGCAGCGGCTTCCTTCTCTTTCTTCTCCTGTTGCTTGGCGGCGACCTTGTCGGCCTTGGCCACGGAGGAGCTGGAGTTCGGAGTCGAGGCCTTGGCCGGCTCGGCTGCCGGGATGTCGCGCACCAGGGCGGCACGCAGCTCGGTGGCCTTGCTCGGGTCCTTGACCTTCAAGCGCAGGGTCAGGCGCCAGCCTTTGGTTTCCGGGTTGTAGCGAACATTGTTTTCCACCAGCTCGGCGTTGTCGCCGACGCTGACCTGGCTACGCACTTCGGCGCTCCCAGGCAGGGCCGCCAGGGACGGACCTTCGAAATCCACCAGGTAGGCAACGCTGCCATCGGGCTGGCGAATCAGGTTGGACTGCTTGACGTCACCAGTGGAACGCAGGGTCTGCTCGACCCAGGCGCTGTCAGGAGAATGCAGGGAAGCTTCGTCCATGGTCCAGTGCAGGCGGTAGGCGAAATCCAGCGGCTGGCCAGGCTCTGGCTGCTTCTCCGGGTTCCAGAAGGCCACGATGTTGTCATTGGTTTCGTCCGCAGTCGGGATTTCCACCAAGTCGACGGTGCCCTTGCCCCAGTCGCCCTTCGGCTCGATCCAGGCGCTTGGGCGCTTGTCGTAGCGGTCGTCGAGGTCTTCGTAGTGGCTGAAGTCGCGGCCACGCTGCAGCAGGCCGAAACCGCGCGGGTTCTCAACCGAGAAGTTGCTCACGGCCAGGTGCTTCGGGTTGTTCAGCGGACGCCAGATCCACTCGCCGTTGCCGGCATGGATCGACAGGCCGCTGGAGTCGTGCAGCTCGCGACGATAGTTGAGGACCTTCGACGGCTGGTTGGCGCCGAACAGGTACATGCTGGTCAGCGGAGCCAGGCCCAGCTTGCCCACCTTGTCACGCAGGAACACCCGGGCCTTGACGTCGACGATGGTGTCGGCGCCCGGCCGCAGGGTCAGGCGATAAGCGCCGGTGGCCCGTGGCGAATCCAGCAGGGCGTAGATCACCAGGTGCTTGTCGGTAGGCTTGGGTTGCTGGATCCAGAACTCGCTGAAGCGCGGGAATTCTTCACCGGACGGCAAGGCGGTATCGATCGCCAGGCCACGGGCGGACAGGCCATAGACGTGGCCCTTGCCGACGACGCGGAAATAGCTCGCGCCCAGCATGGTCATGATCTCGTCTTGCTTGTCGGCCTTGTTGATCGGGTACAGCACGCGGAAACCGGCATAACCCAGCTTCTCGGTGGCTTTTGGATCGAACGTCACGTCACCGAAGTCGAAACGGCTGGGATCGTACTTGATCTCGGAAACGCTGTTGGCGCTGATCTCGTTGATCTTCACCGGCGTGTCGAAGTGCATGCCCTGGTGGTAGAACGACAGCTTGAACGGGGTCTTCTGGTCGGCCCATTCGGCTTTTTCGGTGAGGAAGCGGATTTTCTGGTAATCCGCGAACTTCATGTCGCGGAACTCGGCTGGCAGGTTACTGCGCGGAGCCTCGTACTTCTGCCCGGCCAGGTCCTTGGCTTTGGTCGATACGTCATCCAGGTTGAATGCCATGAGTGGACCGGCGCCAAGCAGGCAGACCAGCGCAGAGCCCGTCACCAGTACGTTTCGTAACCTTTTGGCAAACAAGTTTGGTGCATTACAGGGACTAACAATCACGAGCAACCCTCGCCGAAAACAGATCAAAAAACCAACGGCCAGCTATCTACATGCCAGGTTGGCGAGCATTGTTCCGACTCCGATGGGGCTAAATGATTCCCCAAACGGCCGTGGACAAGTCTCTACTTAAGTCAAAATGGACCAACGAACGCTGATCCCCGTAGCGCGCGATTATCTAGTAGGCCGCGTTACAACGCATCAGGGGTAACAAAGTATTTATCGTGAAAAACAGCAGTTTCCGGCCGAAAACGGTAGAAAAAGATGTTTCGGACACCTTCAGGTGTGTAACAGGAAGGTCACTGGCCCATCGTTGACCAGATGTACCTGCATGTCCGCACCAAAGCGTCCTGATGCCACTTTGCCATGCAACTGTTGCGCCTTCACTAACAAGTAGTCGAAAAGCTCCTCGCCAAGGGCCGGAGGCGCCGCCGTGGAAAAGCTCGGGCGCAACCCACTCTTGGTGTCCGCCGCCAGGGTGAACTGCGAGACCAGCAGCAGGCCGCCCTGCACATCGGCCAGGGACAGGTTCATCTTGCCCTCGGCATCACTGAACACCCGATAGTTAAGCAGCTTATGCAGGAGTTTGTCGGCGTTGGCCCGGGTATCCCCAGGCTCTACCGCCACCAGCACCAGCAGGCCCTGGTCTACCGCACCGACGATTTCACCGGCCACTTCCACGCGCGCGCCGGCCACGCGCTGCAACAGCCCCTTCATGCTTCTTCGGGCGGCAGGTCGAGCAGGCGCCGGGCCAGCTGGTCGGTGGCCCGCACCAGGGCGTCGGTGATACCCGGCTCGGAAGCGGCATGGCCGGCATCGCGAATCACCTGCAGCTCGCTGTTGGGCCAGGCCTGGTGCAGTTCCCAAGCGTTGTCCAGCGGGCAGATCACATCGTAGCGCCCATGGATGATGATCCCCGGCAGATGGGCGATCTTGCCCATGTCGCGGATCAGCTGGTCAGGTTCGAGGAAGGCGTTGTTGATGAAGTAGTGGCACTCGATCCGGGCAATCGACAAGGCGCGCTGCGGTTCGGAGAAGCGATCCACCACCAGCGGGTTGGGACGCAGGGTCGCGGTGCGCCCTTCCCAGCCGGACCAGGCCTTGGCCGCGTGCATTTGGGCGATCTGGTCGTTGCCGGTCAGGCGCTTGTGGAAGGCGCTGACCAGGTCGTGCCGCTCCTCCAGGGGAATTGGCGCCACGTAGTCTTGCCAGTAGTCGGGGAACAGGCGGCTGGCACCGCACTGGTAGTACCACTGGATCTCCTGGGGACGAGCCAGGAAGATCCCCCGCACGACCAGGCCAAGCACCCGATCGGGATGGGTCTGGGCATAGGCCAGGGCCAGGGTCGAGCCCCATGAGCCACCGAACAGTACCCACTTGTCGATGCCCAGGTGCTCGCGGATGCGCTCCAGGTCGGCCACCAGGTCCCAGGTGGTGTTGTTCTCCAGGCTGGCATGGGGACTGGAGCGTCCGCAGCCGCGCTGGTCGAAGGTGACGATGCGGTACAGGGTCGGATCGAAGTAGCAGCGGCTCGCGCCGTCGCAGCCGGCCCCCGGGCCACCATGAAGGAACACCACCGGCAAGCCTTCCGGCGAACCGCTTTCGTCGACATACAGCACATGGGGTTCGTCGACGGCCAGATCGTGCCGGGCATAGGGTTTGATCTGTGGGTACAAAGTCTTCATTACGCGCTCCGTGGAGGTCGGGGTCATCCCTGAAGGGACTTCATTCATGCTGCCGTCCGGCATCATAAACCCGAATTACGCAATGAGCATGTCCTTGAGAAAAATGGGGTTGTTGGCCTCATCCACAGCTCGAGCCCGGCGCTTGGCCGGGCTCGCTTCTGCCCTGGCAGCTCAGCGACCGTAGCGCTCGCGGCCCCAGGCCAGCAGGCCTTGCAGCAGTTCCTTGAGCACCACCTGGGTCGGCGCCGCCAGGTCCTCGCGGTAACGGAAGGGGTCGAACTCTTCCATATAGGTGCTTTGCGCCAGCTCCAGCTGTACCGCATGCACATGCTCCGCCGGATCGCCGTAGTGACGGGTGATGTGCCCGCCCTTGAAGCGCCCGTTGAGCACATGGGTGTAGCCGCCATGGCCAGCGCAGATGCCCTCCAGGCGCCCGGCCAGTTGCGGATCGCAGCTGGCACCGTTGAAGGTACCGAGGTTGAAGTCCGGCAGCTTGCCCTCGAACAGGTGCGGGATCAGCGAACGGATCGAGTGGGCATCGAACAGCATGGCATAGCCGAATTCGGCCTTGAGCCGCGCCAGCTCGTCTTGCAGGGTCCGATGGTATGGCCCCCAGATCTGCTCCAAGTACTGATCGCGCTCCGCCTTCGATGGAGCCTGGCCTTCGACGAACAGCGGCTCGCCGTCGAACAGGGTCGCCGGGTACAGGCCCGTGGTAGCGCCGACATACAGAGGCTTGTCGTCGGACGGCCGGTTCAGGTCGATGACAAAACGCGAGTACTCGGCCGTCAGGACGCTGGCCCCCAACTCCTGGGCGAACTCGTACAACCGCGGGATATGCCAGTCGGTGTCCGGCAGGCTCTGCGCCTGGGGTACCAGCCCGGCGGCCACCGCCGGGGTCAGGCGCGTACCGGCATGGGGCATGCTGATCAACAGTGGCACCCGACCTTGTTTGAAGCTCAGAACCTTTTCCACAAGCCTTCTCCTACACAGTCACTTCGACGCCGTGGCGCACCACGCGCTTTTCCAGGTCGCCGCCCAGCCAGTAGGCCAGGTCGGCGGGACGATCTATTTGCCAGGCGACGAAATCCGCCACCTTGCCCACCTCCAGCGAACCGTGGGTCTTGTCCATTCCCAGGGCCTTGGCCGCGTGCAGGGTGACTCCGGCCAGGGCTTCCTCGGGCGTCATGCGAAAACAGGTGCAGGCCATGTTCAGCATCAGGCGTACCGACAGCGCCGGCGAGGTCCCTGGGTTGAGGTCGCTGGCCAGGGCGATCTTCACCCCGTGCTTGCGCAGTGCTTCCATCGGTGGCAACTGGGTCTCGCGCAGGAAGTAGAACGCCCCCGGCAACAACACCGCCACGGTGCCCGAGGCGGCCATGGCGATGGCATCGTCCTCGGTCATGAACTCCAGGTGATCGGCGGACAGGGCCTGGTAGCGCGCCGCCAGGCTCGAACCATGCAGCGAGGACAATTGCTCGGCATGCAGCTTGACCGGCAGGCCGAGTTTTTGCGCGGCGATGAACACCCGCTCCACCTGGGCCGGGGAGAACGCCAGGTATTCGCAGAAGGCATCCACGGCGTCCACCAGCCCCTCGGCTGCCAGGGCCGGAAGCATCTCGCTGCAGATGTGCTCGATATAGTCGTCGGCACGCTCGGCATATTCCGGCGGCAGGGCATGGGCCGCCAGGCAGGTGCTGCGCACGCTGACCGGCAGTTCCTCGCCGAGCCGGCGGATCACCCGCAGGATCTTGCGTTCGCTGGAAAGGTCCAGGCCATAACCGGACTTGATCTCGATGCTGGTGACGCCATCGCGCATCAGGCTCAGCAAGCGCTTGCGGGCACTGGCGAACAATTCGTCCTCGCTGGCCGCCCGGGTCGCGCGCACGGTGCTGGCGATCCCGCCACCGGCGGCGGCGATCTCGGCATAGCTCACCCCTTGCAGGCGCTGCTCGAACTCGCCGCTGCGATTGCCACCGAACACCGTATGGGTGTGGCAGTCGATCAGGCCCGGGGTCACCCAGGCGCCCGCCAGGTCGTGGACCTGCTGGTAATCGCTGGCCGGCAGCTGTTCGCGCCGGCCGATCCACTCGATGTGCGCCCCTGACGTCACGATGGCCGCATCCTCGATGATCGAGTAGCTACCCAGGGCCATGCTGGCGACGTTGCAGTGTTGCCAAAGAGTCTTCATCCAAGGCCTCCGTCAATGATCAATAGTTAAAGAAGAGTGGCCGTCGCTGGAACGCGCCTGGCCAGCTACCGGCTTGACCCAGAGCCTGTAGGCCAGCACCAGCAGCACGATCCACACCACGCCCACCAGCAGCGCCGCCTGGGTCTTGGGGAAGTAGCCCAGGACAGCGAAGATGAACAGCATGAAGGCAATGGCCGCCGCCGGCGCCCAGGGCCAGAACGGTACCTTGAATTGCAGCCCGGCCACCTGCTCGGCGGTCATGGAGCGGCGCATGGCCACATGGGTCAGCAGGATCATCAGCCATACCCAGACCGTGGCGAAAGTGGCCAGGGAAGCGATCAAGAGGAAGATGTTCTCCGGAATCAGGTAGTTGAGCACCACGCCGATCAGCAGGGTCGCCGCCATCACCACCACGGTCATCCACGGCACCCCGTGCCTGGAGACCTGGGCAAAACCCTTGGGCGCCTGCCCCTGCTGGGCCAGGCCATACATCATGCGGCCGGCACCGAAGATATCGCTGTTGATGGCCGACACCGCCGCGGAGATCACCACGATATTGAGAATGGTCGCCGCCGAGCCGATCCCCAGGCTATCGAAGATCTGCACGAAAGGGCTGCCCTGGGTACCGATCTGCGGCCAGGGGAAGATCGCCATCAGCACCAGCAGCGTCAGCACGTAGAACAGCAGGATGCGCATGGGCACGGCATTGATGGCCTTGGGAATGACGCGCTGCGGGTCCTTGGCCTCGCCAGCGGTGACCCCGATGATCTCGATGCCGCCGAAGGCGAACATCACCACCGCGAAGGAGGCGATCACCCCGCTGATGCCATTGGGCATGAACCCGCCATGGCTCCAGAGGTTGCCGAGCCCTGTGGCCTGCTCCTGGCTCGCGCTGCCGATCCCGAACAGCATGATGCCGACGCCGCCGAGGATCATCGCCACGATGGCCCCGACCTTGAGCAACGACAGCCAGAACTCCATCTCGCCGAAGACCTTGACGTTGCACAGGTTCAGCGCTCCGATGAACAGCACGATGGACAGCACCCAGATCCAGCGCTCCACCTCGGGAAACCAGAAGCCCATGTAGATGCCGAAGGCAGTCACGTCCGCCAGGCAGACGATCAGCATCTCGAAGGCATAGGTCCAGCCCAGGATGAACCCCGGCAATGGCCCCAGGTACTGGCTGGCGTAGTGGCCGAACGAGCCGGACACCGGGTTGTGCACCGCCATCTCGCCCAGGGCGCGCATCACCATGAATACCGCCGCGCCACCGATCAGGTAGGCGAGCAACACAGCCGGCCCGGCCATCTGGATGGCCGAGGCGGAACCATAGAACAACCCGGTGCCGATGGCCGACCCCAATGCCATGAAACGTATGTGGCGCGCCGTCAGGCCGCGCCGTAATCCTGTTTCTTGCGATTGCATGTCTTCGTCCCTTTTATTGTTATTGGACAACCACCGCGCACGCCGGTGCACGGTGGCTGAAGCAGACGTTCCGCGTCTGGCTGGACAGCGACCCAGGGCCGCTGGCCGAGGTTACAGGCTCGGCAGCAGGCCGGCCGGCAGCAAGCCGGTCAGGCAGCGCGAGGCCAGCAAGTCACTGGCGGCATTGATATCCGGCGCGAAGAAGCGGTCCTTCTCGTAGTAGGCCACCTGCTCGCGCAGGGTGGCGCGGGCCTGTTCCAGGGTCGGCGAGGACTTCAGGCCTTCGCGCAGGTCCAGGCCCTGGCAGGCCGCCAGCCATTCCACGGCGAGGATGCCGCGGGTGTTCTCGGCCATTTCCCACAGGCGCTTGCCCGCAGCCGGAGCCATGGACACGTGGTCTTCCTGGTTCGCCGAGGTCGGCAGGCTGTCCACCGAATGCGGGTGGGCCAGGGCCTTGTTTTCGCTGGCCAGGGCCGCGGCGGTGACCTGGGCGATCATGAAGCCGGAGTTGACCCCGCCATTGGCCACCAGGAACGGCGGCAACTGCGACATGTGCTTGTCCATCATCAGCGAGATGCGACGCTCGCTCAGGGACCCGATCTCGCTGATGGCCAGGGCCATGTTGTCGGCAGCCATCGCCACCGGCTCGGCGTGGAAGTTGCCACCGGAGATCACGTCGCCTTCGGCGGCGAACACCAACGGGTTGTCGGATACGGCGTTGGCTTCCACCACCAGCACCTCGGCGGCCTGGCGCAACTGGGTCAGGCAGGCGCCCATCACCTGGGGCTGGCAGCGCAAAGAATACGGATCCTGGACCTTGTCGCAGTTCTGGTGCGAAGCGGATACCTCGCTGCGCTCGCCCAGCAACGCGCGATAGGCCGCAGCGCTATCGATCTGCCCACGCTGGCCCCGGGCGGCATGGATCCGTGCATCGAACGGCGAACGCGAACCCAGCACCGCTTCCACGGTCAGGCCACCGCAAACCAGGGCCCCGGCAAACAGGTCCTCGGCTTCGAACAGGCCACGCAGGGCGAAGGCGGTGGATACCTGGGTGCCGTTGAGCAACGCCAGGCCCTCCTTGGCCGCCAGGGTCAACGGTGCCAGGCCGGCGACTTTCAAGGCCGCCGGGGCGTCCAGCCACTCACCCTTGTAGCGGGCCTTGCCTTCGCCCAGCAGCACCAGGGACATGTGCGCCAACGGCGCCAGGTCGCCGGATGCGCCCACCGACCCCTTGAGCGGGATATGCGGGTAGACCTCGGCATTGATCAGCGCGATCAGGGCATCGATCACCTGGCGGCGGATGCCGGAAAAACCGCGGCTCAGGCTGTTGACCTTGAGCACCATGATCAGGCGCACCAGATCGTCGCTGATGGGCTCGCCGACGCCCGCGGCATGGGACAGCACCAGGGAGCGCTGGAGGTTCTCCAGGTCGGCGCTGGCGATACGGGTCGACGCCAGGAGGCCGAAACCGGTGTTGATCCCATAGGCGGTGCGTTTCTCGGCGAGGATCTGCTCGACACAAGCCACGCTGGCGTCGATCTGCGCCGAGGCGCTGTCGTCCAGGGTCAGGCTCAGCGGCTGCTGGTAGATGGCCCGCAGTTGGGCCAGGCTCAGTTGACCGGGAATCAGGTTTAGCGCAGTCACATTCATGCTCCTTTTGAGAGTTTTGTAATAACTACCAGTCGCTCCGGAAACATCCGTTATCCGTCGTCACCCACCAAGTCGGGCAGGCGGCGCCTTGGCACGCTGGCTATGGGAAGAACCTTTTATTGCAACTTCGGAAAATGCCTGCCCAGCAGCGCCGGCTCCTTGAGCAGCGCCGCCGCACTGGCGATGTCGGGGGCCAGCCAGCGGTCCTGGTGATAGGCCGGGACTCGTTCGCGCAGCAGGCTCCAGGCAAGCCCGGTGCCGGCGCCGAAACGCTGTTCCTTGAGAAATTCGAAAGCCTGGGCCGCCAGCAGGTACTCGATGGCGAGGATCCGGGTGCAGTTCTCCAGCACCTGGTGCAGCTTCAGCGCGGCATTGGTGCCCAGGCTCAGGTGGTCTTCCTGCAGGCCTGAAGTCACGTAGTTGTCGAGCACCGCCGGCTGGGCCAACTGGCGGTTCTGCGCGCACAGCGAAGCGGCGACGTACTGCACGATCATCATTCCGGAATTGACCCCGGGCTCGCTCACCAGGAACGCCGGCAGGCCGCTGACATGGGGATTGATCAAGCGGTCCAGGCGCCGTTCGGCGATGGAGCCGATCTCGGCCATGGCGATGGCCAGCACGTCGGCCGCCATGGCCACCGACTGGCCATGGGGATTGGCCTGGGAGACCACCCGATAGTGTTCGGGAGTCCCCAGCAGCAGCGGGTTGTCGGTGGCCGATTCGAGTTCGGTCTGCACCTGCTTCGCGGCATGGGCCCACTGGTCCCGGGCAGCGCCATGGACCTGGGGAATGGAGCGGATGCTCAGGGCATCCTGGGTGCGCAGGCCCTTGCTGGCGGCGATCACCTCGCTGCGCTCGAGCAAGGCCAGCAGGTTGCCACCCACCTGCTGCATGCCGGGGTGGGCCTTGAGGGCGATGATTTCCGGGTCGAAAGCGGCGATCTGGCCACGCTGTGCCTCGAAGCTCATGGCGCCGATCACGTCGGCCCATTGCAGCAAGCGCTCGGCATCGGCCAGGGCCAGGCAGGCAAGGCCGGTCATGCAGGGCGTGCCATTGACCAGGCACAGCCCGTCCTTGGCGCCCAGTTGCACCGGCTGCAGCCCCTCTTCGGCCAGGGCCTGCGCCGCGGCCATGATGCGCCCGCGATAGCTGACCAGGCCGACCCCGAGCAGGGCGATGCCGATATGGGCCATGTGCGTCAGGTAACCCACCGAGCCCTGGGACGGCACCTGCGGGGTGATGCCGCGGTTGAGCAGCGCCAGCAGGGCCTCGACCACCTGCCGGTGGATGCCGGACTTGCCATGGCTGTAGTTGATCACCGCCGCGCAGAGGATGGCCCGGGCCTGCTCGTCGGGCAGCGCCGGCCCCACGCCACAGGCGTGGCTGAGCAGGGTATTGCGCGACAACTGGCTGAGCTGTTCGCCGGCCAGCAGTACGTTGCACAGCGCCCCCAGGCCGGTACTGATGCCATAGGCCCGCTCACCGTTCTCCACCACCTGGCGAACGATGGCCTGGGCGTTGTCGATTCGCGCCCAGGCCTGGGGCGATAGCTCCAGCCGCGCCCCGTGGCGGGCGACGGCCACCACATCCTGCCAACCCACCGGGGCGTCGGCGACAACGATAGTTTCAGCCTGGGACATGTCCAACCTCGTACTGGGTGATCCCGTGGTGTATTGCGAGGCGGCCCGTCATGCGGTCGCCGCCCGGCGCTGGACGAAGCGGTCGACGTAGTCGTCGGCCGGCGCATGCAGGATCTCCTTCGGCGTTCCCACCTGGATCAGCCGGCCATCCTTGAGAATGGCGATGCGATTGCCGATGCGTACCGCCTCGTCCAGGTCATGGGTGATGAAGACGATGGTCTTGTGCAGGGTCTTCTGCAGCTCCAGCAACTGGTCCTGCATTTCGGCGCGGATCAACGGGTCGAGGGCGCTGAAGGCCTCGTCCATGAGGATGATGTCGGTGTCCGCGGCCAGCGCCCGGGCCAGGCCGACCCGCTGGCGCATGCCGCCGGACAGCTGGTGCGGGTATTTCTTCTCGTAGCCCTTGAGGCCCACGGTGTTGATCCAGTGCTGGGCGCGCTCGACGCACAGCTGCTTGCCTTCACCACGAACCTTCAGGCCATAGGCGACGTTGTCCAGCACATTGCGATGGGGCAACAGGCCGAAGCTCTGGAACACCATGCTGATCTTGCGCCGGCGGAAGTCGCGCAGGGCATCCATGTCGTACTGCAGGATGTCTTCGCCGTCCACCAGGATCTGCCCGCTGGTCGGGTCGATCAGGCGGTTGAAATGGCGCACCAGGGTCGACTTGCCAGAGCCGGACAAACCCATGATGACGAAGATCTCGCCACTGCCGATGGACAGCGACAGGTCGTTGACCCCCACCACGCAGCCGGTCTCGGCCAGCACCTGCTCCTTGCTGCGTTGCTGCTGGATCAACCGCAGGGCGTCCTCGGCGCGGTTGCCGAAGATCTTGAAGACATTCTTCACCTCGATCTTGCTGACCTGCGCGCTCATTTGCTCACCTCATGCCGTGGCCGGCCGTAGGCCTGGGTAATGCGGTCGATCACCACCGCGAGAATCACGATCGCCAGGCCCGCTTCCAGGCCACGGCCGACGTTGAGGGTCTGGATCCCCACCAGCACGTCCTCGCCCAGGCCACGGGCGCCGATCATCGAGGCGATCACCACCATCGACAGGGCCATCATGGTGGTCTGGTTGATCCCGGCCATGATGCTCGGCAGGGCCAGCGGCAGCTGCACGCCGAACAGTTGCTGCCAGCGGTTGGCGCCAAAGGCGTTGATCGCCTCCATCACCTCGCCGTCGACCTGGCGGATCCCCAAGTCGGTGAGGCGGATCAGCGGCGGCGCGGCGTAGATCACCGTGGCGAAGATCGCCGGCACCTTGCCCAGGCCGAACAGCATCAGCACCGGGATCAGGTACACGAAGCTGGGCATGGTCTGCATGATGTCCAGCAACGGCATCAGCACCGAGCGCAGGCGGTCGCTGCGAGCCGAGAGGATCCCCAGGGGAATGCCGATCAGCACCGAGATCAGCGTGGCCACCAGCATCAGGGCCAGGGTCTGCATCAGCTTGTCCCACAGGCCGACGGCCCCCACCAGGAACAGCAGGCCGACGATCACCAGGGTGGTCAGCCACTTGCGGGTCGAATGCCAGGCCACGACGCCGACGATGCCCAGCATCAGCCACCAGGGCGCCATGCGCAGCAGGCCTTCGAGGTTGACGATGGCCCATAGCAGGGTATCGGAGATGTGCCGGAACACGTCGCCATAGTTGGTCACCAGCGAATCGACCCAGCCGTTGACCCAGTCGGCGATGGAAAACGTGAAGCTTTCTGGAAACATAGGAAACTCTCGATCAAAGGAGGTTGTAGTCCAGCTTCCGGCGACCTCCAGGGCCGCCGCAGAGGCCCGACCTACAGGGCCGCGTCGACCTTCCTGGCGGCTTCTTCGCTCACCCAGGCGTGCCAGACCTCAGGATGTTCCTTGAGAAAGGTTTTCGCCAGTTTCGGCGACTCGATGCGCTCCTTGGTCATGCGCGCCAGGTTCTGGTTGAGCAGGTCGATCGGCAGGTTGACCTTGGCCAGTACCTCCACCAGCTCCGGCGCCTCATCGTGAAAGGTCCTGGACAGGCCGACCTTGATACTCACGCTCTTGTCGACGCCGGGTTTCTCCTCCAGCTTGACCACGTCCACCTGGCCCATGAGCGGGGTTGGCGTCCAGTAGTAGAACAGGATCGGCTCGCCGCGCTTGTAGCTCGACAGCACTGCGGCATCCAGGGCCGGGCCGGTGCCGGGGCGGAAGTTGGTGTAGCTGTTTTCCAGGCCGTAGCCCTTGAGCATCTCGCTGTTGTCCAGCTCGCAGGTCCAGCCGGCCGGGCAGTTGTAGAAGCGGCCCTTGGCCGGCTCTTCCGGGTCCTTGAAGACACTGGCGTACTTGGCCAGGTCGGCGACGTTCTTCAGGTCCGGGGCCTTGGCCTCGAGCTTGCGCTTGGCATCGCCCTCGATCACATAGCGCGGCACGTACCAACCTTCGACGGCGCCCACCACCGGCGCGCCGACGCCGACCACCTTGCCGGCCTTCTCGGCCTTGTTCCAAACCTCGCTGCGCCCTACCCATTCTTCGGCGAAGACCTGGATGTCGTTGCTGCCCAAGGCGTTCTCCATGGTGATGGAGTTGCCCGGCAAGCTGTCGGTCTTGCAGCCGTAGCCCTTCTCCAGGACGAACTGCAGGACATCGGTGAGCAGCATGCCGCTTTCCCAGTTCAAGCCAGCGAACTTCACCGGCTTGCCCGACTCGCACCAGCCAGCCGCCTGGGCGCCGGACGCGGCCAGAAGGCCCATGGACAACAACGTGGTCAGCAGGGTCTTGTGTTTTTTCATTATGTGACGCTCCTAAACATGGGTTGGCTTACGGCAGTCAAGAGGCATCCAGCCCTGTCCACGTCCAATCGGACTCACACCGCGGTGGCGCGGCGGGTTCCAGCGATTTCTTGTTCGTTGGCGGCGTCCTGCTCGGGCGGCAGGATCAGTTTTTCGGGCACCGCGCCATGCCATTTCCTGGCACAGACGTAGTACAGCGCCGCCGGCACCACCAGGCCGATGATCCAGGAGATATCCACGCCACCCAGTACCTCCACCAGCGGCCCGGTATAGAACTTGGTGCTGATGAACGGCAGCTGTACCAGCACGCCGATCACATAGACGCTGATACCCAGCATGTTCCACCGGCCATAGCGGCCATTGGGATCGGCCAGCGCCGGCACGTCGTAGTTCTCGCGGGTGATGCAGTAGTAGTCCACCAGGTTCACCGCGCTCCAGGGGGTGAAGAAGGCCAGCAGGAACAGGATGAAGGACTTGAATGCCCCCAGGAACGAATGCTGGCCGAGCAGGGCGATCAGGGTCGCGGCGCCGACGATGACCAGCACGAACACCAGGCGCTGCAGGCGCGTCACCTCCAGGTGGCCACGCAAGCCGCTGATGATGGTGGCGATGCACATGAAGCTGCCGTAGGAGTTCAGCGTCGAGATGGTGATCTTGCCGAAGGCGATGCTGAAGTACAGCAGCGCCGCGGTGGCGCCACTGCCACTGAGGCCGACGATGTAGGCCACTTCACGCCCGGCGAACTGCCCGTTGGCCATGGCCGCGGCGAACACACCGAGGATCATCGCTACCTGGGCGCCGATCACCGAGCCGGCGCCCACGGCGAGGAAGGTCTTCACCGAGGACGTCTTGCTCGGCAGGTAGCGCGAGTAGTCGGCCACGTAGGGGCCGAAGGCGATCTGCCAGGAAGCGGCGAGGGATACCGCCAGCAGGAAGCTCGCCCAGCTGAAGTGACGGATCTCCAGGAGCGCGCCGACATCGGTCTGGCCCATGAGGCGGCTGAACAGGTAGACGAAGGCAATGACGCCGATGACGCTGGCGACCCGGCCGATGAAATGGATGACCCGGTAGCCAAGCACGGTCACCAGGACGATGACGCTGGCGAAGATCAGGATGCCGAGGCTGTCGCTGACGCCGAACAGCTGGCCCAGGGCCTGGCCGGACAGCACCGTGCCGGTGGCGGTGAAGCCCAGGTACATCAGGCATACCAGCACGATCGGGATCGCCGCGCCGTAGACGCCGAACTGCACCCGGCTGGAGATCATCTGCGGCAGGCCGAGCTTGGGTCCTTGCGCGGCATGCAGGGCCATGACGCCGCCGCCCAGCAACTGGCCGACGAACAGGCCGATCAACGACCAGAACACGTCGCCGCCCAGCACCACGGCCAGGGCGCCGGTGACGATGGCGGTGATCTGCAGATTGGCGCCCAGCCACAGGGTGAACTGGCTGTAGAGCTTGCCGTGGCGTTCGGCTTCGGGAATGTAGTTGATCGACCGCCGCTCGATCAGGGGTTTGGAGCTATCACTGGCCGTGGACATCGTTATTGTTCTCCCGGGGGATTCTTGTCATGTCAAAGCTCTGCTACATGGACCGAACCGCCGCACTGCGAGGTGCGGCGGCTCCTTCCCTGGTCCTGGCGGCGAACCGCCGGAGTGTCAATTGCCGGTGATCATCGGCAGGTTCAGGCCCTGCTCCTTGGCGCAGTCGATGGCGATCTGGTAGCCGGCATCGGCATGGCGCATCACGCCGGTGCCCGGATCGTTGGTCAGGACGCGAGCGATACGCTCGGCGGCTTCATCGCTGCCGTCGCAGACGATGACCATGCCCGAGTGCTGGGAGAAGCCCATGCCGACGCCGCCGCCGTGATGCAGGGAAACCCAGGTCGCGCCACTGGCGGTATTGAGCAGGGCGTTGAGCAGCGGCCAGTCGGACACGGCATCGGAACCGTCCTGCATCGATTCGGTTTCACGGTTCGGGCTGGACACCGAACCGGAGTCCAGGTGGTCGCGGCCGATGACGATCGGTGCCGACAGCTCACCGCGCCGGACCATTTCGTTGAATGCCAGGCCCAGCTTGGCGCGCTGGCCCAGGCCGACCCAGCAGATACGCGCCGGCAGGCCCTGGAAGCTGATGCGCTCGCGAGCCATGTCCAGCCAGTTGTGCAGGTGGGCGTCGTCCGGGATCAGCTCCTTGACCTTGGCGTCGGTCTTGTAGATGTCCTGCGGATCGCCGGACAGCGCCGCCCAGCGGAACGGGCCGATGCCACGGCAGAACAGTGGGCGGATGTAGGCCGGGACGAAGCCCGGGAAGTCGAAGGCGTTGGCCACGCCCTCTTCCTTGGCCATCTGGCGGATGTTGTTGCCATAGTCGAAGGTCGGGATACCCTGCTTCTGGAAGTCGAGCATGGCTTGCACGTGCACGGCCATCGATTGCTTGGCGGCTTTCACCACGGCAGCCGGTTCGGTCTGTGCGCGATCGCGGTACTGCTCCCAGCTCCAGCCGGCCGGCAGGTAACCGTTGAGCGGGTCGTGGGCGCTGGTCTGGTCGGTGACCATGTCCGGGCGCACGCCACGCTTGACCAGCTCGGGCAGGATTTCGGCGGCGTTGCCGTGCAGGGCGATGGAAATGGCGCGGCCTTCGGCGGTGTACTTGGCGATACGCGCCAGGGCGTCGTCCAGATCCTTGGCTTGTTCATCGACATAGCGGGTCTGCAGGCGGAAGTCGATGCGGCTCTGCTGACATTCGATGTTCAGCGAGCAGGCGCCGGCCAGGGTCGCGGCCAGTGGCTGGGCGCCGCCCATGCCGCCCAGGCCCGCGGTCAGTACCCAGCGCCCCTTGAGGCTGCCGCCGTAGTGCTGGCGACCAGCTTCGACGAAGGTTTCGTAGGTGCCCTGGACGATGCCCTGGCTGCCGATGTAGATCCAGCTGCCGGCGGTCATCTGGCCGTACATGGCCAGGCCCTTGGCATCCAGTTCGTTGAAGTGTTCCCAGTTGGCCCAATGCGGCACCAGGTTGGAGTTGGCGATCAGCACGCGCGGGGCGTTGGCGTGGGTCTTGAACACGCCGACCGGCTTGCCGGACTGCACCAGCAGGGTCTCGTCGTCATTCAGGTGGGTGAGGCTCTCGACGATCTTGTCGTAGCACTCCCAGTTGCGCGCCGCGCGCCCAATGCCGCCGTAGACCACCAGCTCCTTGGGGTTCTCGGCGACTTCCGGATCGAGGTTGTTCATCAGCATGCGCAGCGGCGCTTCGGTCAGCCAGCTCTTGGCGGTCAGCTTGTTGCCACGCGGGGCACGGATTTCTACGTTCCGGTATTTGGTGAATTTGTTGTCAGCCACGGAAAACCTCCTCGACGATGAGCCCAAGGTGCGAAGAGGATGGCATCGACTCTTACGCACACATATTTACTTGTACATACAAGCATATGCAATCAAGCGGCCAACTCTGTCCAGGCCACCTGGAACAATCACCGAAAAACGCCTGGAAACCTTCTAGATCGGGCTCCTCGGCCTTGAATGAATTTTCCCTCGGGTATCAATCGACGCTCCCGCTGGTTGTTACCAGGGGCAGGTTTTGCCCACTGCTGGGGCATTCGGTAACAGATTGGTGCGCTGTCAGGAACAGGATCCGCCCCCGGGAACGGACAAGGGCCAGCCGCCTCGAGCAGGAGGCCGAAGCACGGATAGAAGAGTGATGGAGACTAGAAGGGAAGCTGGCAGGCCACGCCCTGGCCCGCCAGCAAGGGTGACTCAGATACTGGTGAGTTCGATCACGCAGCAGCGCCCGTCGAGGGCAACTTCCAGCAGGCCGGCATTGTCGTCCAGGCGCAGGCAATCGTAGCGGCCCAGGGCCTGGACCGCAGCGCCGGCCACATCGACCCAGGCCTGTTCGGCGGCACTGAACACCAGCACCGTATGGGCCTGGCTGAAGAAGCGCTGCTGGCCATCGAACCACTGCAGCCGCGCCATATAGCGCTCGGGGCTGTAGATCAGGTTGAAATCACGGATGGCGCCGTCCAGCAGAGTGCAGTTGACCTGGCTGGCGCCACTGAAGGCAAAGGGGTCCAGGGGCAGCAACGGGCGCACATCCTGGCCATCCACGCAAAGCTGCATGCCAGCGCCCTGCAGCACGGTGATGACCCGCTGGTAGCCGGCGAAGCTGGAGAAACCGCCGGATTCGCCGATGTCGGCGATCGACAGGCGCCAGCCGAAGCCTTCCAGGCCGGCCCCGCTGTCCCGGGTGATTTCCTCGGTACTGCCGCCGCCGTTCTTCCAGGGCATGCGCGGATAGTCGGCGGCGCGTAGCAGGCTAGACCGGATCATTTGTGAAAGCGTCCTTCGAGGCGATGCCGGGAACCGGGGTGGATCAACCGCGCGGCGGTCACCGGCTGGCGCCCGGACCAGGTACGGCGGCGGATCAGCAGGCAGGGTTCGCCACGCTCGATCTGCAGCAACTTGCATTCTTCAGGTTCGGCGAGGATCGCCTCCACCACATGCTCGCCCTCGGTCAGGGGCGCGACCTGGGACAGGTAGGCATAGGGCGTTTGCAGGGTGAAGTCTTGCTTGAGGTATTCCGGCGCCACCAGGGCGTTGACGAAGCGATCCTCGATCTGCACCGGGATGTCGTTCTCGAAGTGCACGATCAGCGAATGGAAGACCTTCTGCCCTTCGCGCATGTCCAGGGCCAGGGCCCGCTCGGAACCGGCGGCCTCCTCGCCCAGGGTGATGACCTGGCAGGTGTGGCGATGACCGCGGGAGGCGATCTCGTCGGCGATGTTGTGCACCTCGAACAATGCCGACTGGGTCTTGGGCTCGGCGACGAAGGTACCCACGCCCTGCATGCGCACCAGCATGCCTTCGGCGGTCATCTCGCGCAGCGCACGGTTGATGGTCATGCGGCTGAAGCCCAGCTGGCTGACCAGTTCGCTTTCCGAGGGCACGCGATAGTGCGGCGGCCAGTTTCCGCTCTCGATCTGCTGGGTGATCATCTGTTTGACGCGGGCATACAAGGGCGCCGGACTATCGCTCAGGTGGGCGGCCAGCGGCGAGTTGGCAGTCGGGGTCGGCACGGGAAATCCTTGAGGGTCGGTGAAAGTGGTCAGGGTCGGTCGACGCCTGGCGACGAAAGCCTAGCTTGCCGGAGTTTACCGGGCAGGCAAACGTCTGTATATGTATATACAAATAACACACAATGGGGTACTCGAACCATGTCCGCCTTCTTTGCCGAACGCGCGCTGCTGCCTGACGGATGGGCCAATGATGTACGTCTTGAAGTCGATGCCGACGGCCAGCTGAGCCACATCCAGGCCAACGCGGGCGCAGAGGGTGCGGAACGACTCAAGGGCCCACTGTTGCCGGGGATGCCCAACCTGCACTCCCATGCCTTCCAGCGGGCCATGGCCGGCCTGGCGGAAGTGGCCGGCAACCCCAATGACAGCTTCTGGACCTGGCGCGACCTTATGTACCGCCTGGTGGGCAGGATCAGCCCCGAGCAACTGGAAGTCATCGCCCGCCAGCTGTACATCGAAATGCTCAAGGCCGGCTACACCTCGGTGGCCGAATTCCACTATGTGCACCACGACACCGACGGCCAGGCCTACGCCGACCCCGCAGAGCTGTCGCGCCGGATCAGCCGGGCCGCCACCGACACCGGCATCGGCCTGACCCTGCTACCGGTGCTGTACAGCCATTCGGGCTTCGGTGGCCAGGCGCCCAACGACGGCCAGCGCCGCTTCATCAACAGCACCGAGCACTACCTCAAGCTGCAACAGCAGCTACGTCCCCTGCTGGCCGGACAAGCCAACCAGCACCTGGGCCTGTGCTTCCACTCGCTGCGCGCAGTCACGCCACAGCAGATCAGCGAAGTGCTGGCCGCCAGCGACCCGGACTGCCCGGTGCATATCCACATTGCCGAGCAACGGAAGGAAGTCGATGACTGCCTGGCCTGGAGTGGCCGCCGGCCCTTGCAGTGGCTATATGAAAACGTCGCGGTGGACCAGCGCTGGTGCCTGGTCCACGCCACCCATGCCAACCCCGAGGAAGTCAGCCTCATGGCCAGGAGCCGGGCCATCGCCGGCCTGTGCCTGACCACCGAGGCCAACCTGGGCGACGGTATCTTCCCCGCAGTGGATTTCCTGGCCCAGGGCGGCCGCCTGGGCATCGGTTCCGACAGCCATGTCTCGTTGAGCGTGGTGGAGGAATTGCGCTGGCTGGAATATGGCCAGCGCCTGCGGGATCAGCGCCGCAATCGCCTGTACCGGGCAGGCCAGCCCATGGTCGGCCGCACCCTCTACGACGCGGCCCTGGATGGTGGCGCCCAGGCCCTGGGGCAAGCGATCGGCACGCTGGCGGTGGGCAACCGCGCCGACTGGCTGGTGCTCGACGGCAACGACCCTTACCTGGCCACCGCCAATGCCGACGGGATTCTCAACCGCTGGTTGTTCGCCGGTGGCGATCGCCAGGTACGGGATGTGATGGTTGGCGGGCGCTGGGTGGTGCGCGACGGTCGACATGCCGCAGAGGAAACCAGCAGCCGGGCCTTCGCCCAGGTCCTGCGCGACTTGCTGGGCTGAGTCCCGGCGGCCCGGCCAACCACCAGGCCCGCCTTGCGGGCCGTGAGCCAGGCTCCTGATCACCACGGCATCTCGCCAACGATGCTCTTGCCACAGCGGGCCCCGCCTCGATGAAACCGGACTACTTGGAGGTCTTGGCCATGGCCGAGTCCGAGACCCGCCAGATCAAGCGCGTGGTGTCGTAGCCCTGCTGGCGTGCCTTGCTCAGCAACTCCTCGCGTACCGTCTCGTTGACTTCCTTGGTCCGCGACAGCAGCCACAGGTAGCGCCGGTTAGGGTTGCCGACGATCGCCGTCTTGTAGTCATCGCTGACGTACAGCACCCAGTACTCACCCTTGGCCACTCCCGGCAGCAGGCGCGTGAACCAGTTGTCGAAGCGCACCCAGAGCTTGTCGGTCTGGCCCGGCACCTGGGGCGTGGCGGTGCCTCGGGCTTCTTCCCACTTCCATTCCGGGGTCAGGCAGCGGTTGAGCACCGCCATCGTCGCATCCGGCAACAGGGTGTATCGGGCTTCGGATTGCGCGCAGTTGCGCTGGAAGTACATCGGCAGGCGCGCCAACTCGTACCAGGTCCCCTGGTAGCGCTTGAGTTCGACATGGCTAGCGGTCTTGGGCGCCAACGAATCGTCCCGGGACGTGGCGCAGCCGACCAAGAGCAGGCCGGCTAGAAGGGTGACAACGAAACGCATCATTATTTTTCTCCCGTGGGCCCCAGGCCCCGGTCTTTACTTCAGGCCTTGCCCGGAAAACATCAGGACCTTGTCACCGGCATACTGCACGCTGATAAAGCTGTTCTTGTCGCCCCAGGTGCAACTGGACATGCCCAGTGCGCCCGAGCAGTCGGTCGGCTTGCCCAGGAGCTGTTCGACATCGGCCTTGGGCATGCCCGTCGAGAGCTTGGAATAGTTTTCCTGATTGACCTTGCTGCATGCGGCCAACAGCACGCAGAACGACAACAGAGCGATGGAACGCAGGGACATGGTGAACTCCTGGACGAAAGGGGGAAGGCCTGTCAGCCAACCAGAAGCTTAGAAGAGAAAACCCCCTTCTGGTTCCCCGCCAGGCCGGGTATTTCTTGCCGATGAACCAGGCATTTCCCACGCAAATCAACCACCTTCGATCAGCGCCTGGCTGTTCGTCGGTTTTGTGCCGGTCGGGCTCATTTTCACTGATGGCCAGTCGACATAACTGCAGCGCAAATACCACCACTGTGGCAAATTGACGCCCCTCGTTGACCACCCCCTCGCGGTAGTTCACTTAATGACCAGTAATATGAAGTTCAGCCACAAGATCCTGCTTGCCGCCGCCCTTGTGGTCGCCGTCGCGTTCGCCTGTTTCATTCTGTTCAACGACTACCGCCAGCGCGAAGCCTTGCGCAGCAGTACCGAATCCTCGATGCAGGAACTGGGCAGCCTGAGCACCAGCAACATCCAGACCTGGCTGGAAAGCCGCATCCAGCTCCTGCAATCCCTGGCGCAGCAGATCGCCGTGGACGGCAGCGGCGCCGATAGCCTCAAGCGCAGCGTCGGCCTGCCCGCCTACACCGGCAACTTCCAGCTCACCTACTTCGGCGGCCAGGACGGCATGATGTTCTCGGTCCCGGCCGGTAACCGCGCGGCCGACTACGACCCCCGCAGCCGTGGCTGGTACAAGGCGGCCAACACGGCGCAGCAGACCATCGTCACCGAGCCCTACGTCGCCGCCTCGTCGGGCAAGCTGGTGATCACCGTTGCCACTCCCGTGCAGCACCAGGGCCGGATGATCGGCGTCGCGGGTGCCGATATCGACCTGTCGAGCATCAGCGCCATCATCAACTCGCTCAACTTCGGCGGCCATGGCCACGCCTTCATCGTCGGCGCCGATGGCAAGATCCTGATCCACCCCGACAACAAGCTGGTGCTCAAGAACCTGGCCGAGGCCTACCCGGACGGCGCACCACGGGTGAGCCCCGGCCTGCAGGAAGTACAGGTGAACGGCAAGACCCAGTTCATCTCCTTCACTCGCGTCAACGGCGTGAACTCGGCCAACTGGTACGTGGCCCTGGTCCTGGACCAGGACGCGGCCTTCGCCATGCTCGGTGAGTTCCGCACCTCGGCGCTGATCGCCATGGCGATCGCCGTGGTAATCATCATCGGCCTGCTGGGCATGCTGATCCGCTTGCTGCTGCAACCCCTGCACCTGATGGGCCGGGCCATGCACGATATCGCCGAAGGCGAAGGCGACCTGACACGGCGCCTGGAGATCCACAACCATGACGAATTCGGCACCCTGGGCGTTGCCTTCAACCGTTTCGTCGAACGCATCCACAGCTCCATCCGCGAAGTTTCCTCGGCCACCGGCCAGGTCAACGAAGTGGCCCTGCGTGTAGTCGCCGCCTCCAACTCGTCGATGCTCAACTCCGACCAGCAAGCCTCGCGCACCAACAGCGTGGCCGCAGCCATCAACCAGCTGGGCGCGGCCGCCCAGGAAATCGCCCAGAACGCCGCCCTGGCGTCGCAGCATTCCAGCGAGGCGCGCAACCTGGCACAAGATGGCCAGCAAGTAGTGGACCGGACCATCGACGCCATGCACCAGCTGTCGGCCAAGATCAGCAACTCCTGCGAGCACATCGAGACCCTCAACAGCAACACGGTGAACATCGGCCAGATCCTCGAAGTGATCACCGGTATCTCCCAGCAGACCAACCTGCTGGCGCTCAACGCCGCCATCGAGGCCGCCCGCGCCGGTGAGGCCGGACGTGGCTTCGCCGTGGTCGCCGACGAGGTGCGCAATCTCGCCCACCGCACCCAGGACTCGGCGCAGCAGGTGCAGAAGATGATCGAGGAACTGCAAGTAGGCGCCCGCCAGGCAGTCGGCACCATGACCGAAAGCCAGCGCGAGAGCGAAAGCAGCGTCGGCATCGCCAACCAGGCCGGCGAGCGCCTGGGCAGCGTGACCCAGCGCATCGGCGAGATCGATGGCATGAACCAGTCGGTGGCGACCGCGACGGAAGAACAGACCGCCGTGGTGGAGTCGATCAATGTCGACATCAACGAGATCAACACCCTCAACCAGGAAGGCGTGGAAAACCTGCAAGCCACCCTGCGCGCCTGCGCCGACCTGGAACAGCAGGCCCAGCGCCTGCAACACCTGGTGGGCAGCTTCCGGATCTGACGTCGGGCAACAGGGATAGCCTCGTGCAGCCGCTACTAGAGGCGGTACACGGCCCGCAAGGACGCGGGAGTCGCATCGGCAAAAGCGCCGCAAGCCCTGGGGGCCTTGGCGCAGCCTCACCCGCTCGGCAGCGGTTACAGGAAAAGGATTAGAAGCTTGAGCCGGGCTGGCTCAGGAAGGCCAGTTCCTCGGCGCTGGATTCACGTCCGAGAATGGCGTTGCGGTGGGGAAAGCGCCCGAAGCGAGCGATGATCTTCTGGTGCCGTTCGGCATAGTCCAATTGGCTGGCGAAGACCGGGCGGTCTTGCTCCGGCTGCTCGTCGTGCAAGGCAGCCAAGCGCGATACGGCTTCATTCTGCACCGCCAGGTGTTCGCAATGCTCGAACACCAGGTAGATGAAGCAGCGCTGCATGGGCGTCAGGCGCCGATCGAAGTCTGCGGCAATACCCTGGGCCACCAGGGCCTGGGCCCGGGCGTCGCCGGAGAATGCCCCGGGGGTATCGCGGTGGATCATGCGCGGCAGCTGGTCCAGCAACAGCACCAGGGCCAGCCAGCCTTGGGGACTTTGCGTCCACTCGACCAGGCCGCCGGCCAGGGCCTGCTCCACCAGGTCACCGAAACGCTCTTGCGCCTGGCGATCCTGGCTGTCGCGCTTGCCGAACCACAAGCCACCCTTGGCAGCGACGATCTGTGCCGGCGTCTCGGCGTCGCCGAACCACCAGTCGAGCAGGGGCTGCCAGGGTGCGCTCATGAACTTACTCCTGGTGGTAGGCGGTAACCCGGGCCACTTCTTCCTTCGAGCCGAGGAACACCGCTACGCGCTGGTGCAGGCCTTCAGGCTGGATGTCGAGGATGCGCTGGTGGCCGTTGGTCGACGCGCCGCCCGCCTGCTCCACCAGGAACGACATCGGATTGGCTTCGTACATCAGGCGCAGCTTGCCGGGTTTTTCCGGCTCGCGGCTGTCGCGTGGGTACATGAACAGGCCACCACGGGTCAGGATGCGGTGCACGTCGGCCACCATCGCGGCGACCCAGCGCATGTTGTAGTTCTTCTGCAGCGGACCGGTATCGCCGGCCAGCAGCTCGTCCACGTAGCGCTTGACCGGTGCTTCCCAGTGACGCTCGTTGGACATGTTGATGGCGAACTCCTGGGTGCTTTCAGGAATGGTGATGTTCTCGTGGGTCAGGACGAAGCTGCCCATCTCGCGGTCCAGGGTGAAACCCTTGACGCCGTCGCCCAGGGTCAGCACCAGCATGGTCTGCGGGCCGTAGATCGCATAGCCGGCGGCCACTTGCTTGGAACCAGGCTGCAGGAAGGCCTTTTCATTCAGCGCTTCGTTCTGGCTCAGGTACTCGTTGGGGCAACGCTGTACCGAGAAGATGGTGCCGACCGGGGCGTTGATGTCGATGTTCGACGAGCCATCCAGCGGGTCGAATACCAGCAGGTAGGCACCCTTGGGGTATTTGCCGGGGATCTGGTAGGCGTTGTCCATTTCCTCGGACGCCATGCCGGCCAGGTGGCCGCCCCACTCGTTGGCCTCGAGCAGGATCTCGTTGGAGATCACGTCGAGTTTCTTCTGCACTTCGCCCTGCACGTTTTCCGTGCCCATGCTGCCCAGCACGCCGCCCAGGGCGCCCTTGGAAACGGCATGGCTGATTTCCTTGCAAGCACGCGCCACCACTTCGATCAGGAAGCGCAGATCGGCAGGAGTGTTGTTGCTGCGGGTCTGCTCAATCAAATAGCGACTCAGGGTAACGCGGGACATGGAAGGCTCCGGAAGGATGGGGGGCTTGAAAAACCCGCGCAGTTTAACGCGAGTCGAGGCGCATTTCCTCCTCTGAGACAGGGAACGGGCAGATAGAGTTCAGGCGCCGGGTTCAGCGTAGTCGCAAAACCACGGGCACGGGTGGCGAGGGAGCGACCCCCCTCGCGCCGGGCTCAAGCCTTGGCTTGAGGCTTGCGCAGGAGACTGAAGGCCATCGCGCCCAGGGCCAGCACGCCCAGCAGCAGTACCGCCCACAGGCCGATCTTCTTCCAGTCCGGCCCGGGGGCTGCGGGCGTCGCGGCATCGCCAGGAGCGGATGCGCTCAGTTGCACATCACCCTCGATCCGGGCCTGGCCCAACTGCTTGAGGCGCTGCGGGCTGTAGTCGGGAATCAGGGTGGACAACGGCAGGTTGGCCGCGCTCACCCCGGGGTTGCCCAGCGCCAGGGTGTAAGGCCCATCCCCACGCGCCAGGAACACCAGCTGCGCGCCACGCACGGCGAACTCCAGGGCCGGCGCCGCCGCTCCCAGGCCACCGCCACGCTCATCCACCACCAGCTTGAGTTGCTGTACGGTCTGCCCGGGCAATTGCAGTTCGTTCTGCTGCACGTCCTGGCCATTCTGGGTCAGGCGATACAACAGGCCGTTGCCCAGCGGCTGCCAGGGCAGGCTGCTGTCGCGGCGCCCGTAGAGCCGGGCCGGGGCCAGGCTGTTGGCCTGCTTGAGTTCGACCCGTACCCGCTCGACGTTCAGGCCCATGGGCAATTGCCAGCTGTACTCGCCCGCCTTGGCCGCAGTGCCGGCCAGCGGCTGCGACCACACCAATGGCGATGGCTGGTTGCTGGTGGTGCTGCTCTGCAACTGTGCGGCAGTCAGCGCCGGCGCCACCTGCGCAGATTTCCACAACAAGCGCAGGTAACGCGCCGACTGCCCGGGCAACGCCACTTCATGCTGCTCGACCCGCTCGTCGGCGAACGACAAACGCGCGACCTGCCCTTCGCCCCAGGCCTGCCAGTGCCGCAGGTCGTCGCTGGCCTCGATGCTGAAACGCTGGAAACCGTCATGCTCGCTGCTCCAATCCAGGACCAGCTGCTGAAGCGGTGCCTTGATCGCGCTGGCATCGAGCAACCAGCCGCGCAGTACCTGCTGCTCCGCTTGCGCCCGCGCCTCGGGTTGCACCTCCACCAGGGTACCGTTGGTGCCCGACTGCACCCGCACGCTGGCCGGGCTGTCGCCGGCCTGGGCGGAGCTGTACAGCGGGAACCACTTCACCGCGCTGAGGCTGCGCTGCTCGCTGGCCTGGGCCTGTTGGCGGGCCAGGGCATAAGCCTGGGGCTCGCCGGCGGCATTGAATACCCGGATGTCGCGCAGGTCGGTCTGGCTGGCGCGCATCTGCACCGCCAGGGGCAGCTCCAGGCGGTACCAGGGGCCCTCGCCGCTCAGGCTCAACGGCACCCGGGACCTGAAGTCCCCCGGTTGTTCCTGGGCCACGGCGGACAGCGCCACACACAGGCCCATGGCCCCCCACCAGCGCAGGTTCAGCTTCTGACTCAAGGCGACACTCCTTCATTCAACGACTTGCCGGCCTCAGGCTCGGCCTCCGCCCGCTTGGGCGGCAATGGGGCGAAATAACCCACCACCAGCAGCAACGCCCCGACCCCGATGAACGAGACGATCCGCGCCAGGCCGCCACGGTTGCTCAGCTCCACCAGGAACAGCTTGGCCACCACCACCGCGATCAACGCCGCGCCGATCAGCCAGATCTCGCGGCGATGGCGCAGGTGCCCGCCGATCATCAGGCCCAGGGCGATCAAGGTCCAGACGATGGACAGCCCGGCCTGGACCATCATCGAGGCCAGCAGGGCATCGGGATGGAACGGCACCCCGCTCCAGTGATGGGCAGCGCGCATCACCATTACGGTGAAGAAGGCGAACAGCGAGACCCCGGCCACCAACTGCGTGCCACGCTCGGCGTAGCCACTGCGAATCGCCAGCTCCAGCGCCGCGCTACGGGACCAGACATAGACCCCGAACAGGGCGAACAGCAGCCCCAGCTCCAGCGGGTTGAGCAACGGCAGGTAGGGCAGCGGATCGGCGCGTCCGTCGCTGAACAGGTTGGCCAGCCAGAACCAGCCAAGCATCAGCGCCGCCAGGGGTAGCGCGGCATACAGGCGATACTCCCGGGAGTGGCCGGCCACCGGCCACGGCCAGTTGCGCGGCGCGGCCATCGCCACCAGGTACAGGCTCGGCAGGATCGCCCAACCCAGCCAGCGCCAAGCGTTGTACTGCTCGGACAACAGCAGCAGGCCATAACGCAGCTGCAGCGCCAACACGCCAATCAACAACCAGCAACCCAGCACATGGGCGACGCTTGCCACCCGCGCCGGCAGCAGCGCAGCCAGGCGCCGCAGGCTGAAGAAATGCACGGCGAACAGCGCCGTCCAGGCCAGCCAGCCGAAATCTGCCGCCGGGTTGTAGCGGCTGGTCCAGCAAGCCATCAGCACCAGCCCGCCAGCCGGGATCAACAGGCTGCCCAGCAAGCCCAGGGACTTCCATTGCAAACGTACCGCCAGCAGCGTGGCGAGCAACACACTGGCCGTAGCCAGCGCCAACAGCAGCGCCGGCTGCCAATGCGCGGGAGCGAAACGCAATACTTCCTTGATCCAGGTGAACGCCCACCAACAGGCGCCCCAGGCCAGCAGCAAATCGGCCAGGCGGCCCAGGGCCAGGGCGTCGAACGCCGAGCCATGGTTGCCCCGCTGTAGGCGCCAGGCACCCACCAGCGCCGCCAGGGCCAGCACCATCGGCGTCCAGAAGTCGCCATTGGCCAGGGGCCGCACGCCCTCGGCCAGCGCCGCGTAGAACCAGTCCGAACCGACCAGCAGGAAGGCGCTGCCGCCGATCACCTGCAACGCCAGGCCGAAGAAGAAACTCACCCGCTGCTGCAGGTACAGGCTCAACCAGATGATCAACAAGCCACAGGCAGCCCAGACGCCACTGGCGGTGCGCCACGGCAGGACGAACAGCACCGCCAGGTTGATCAGCACCAAGCCCGCCAGCAGCACCACCGACAGGCCACGCAGCAAGCGCGGATCGTCGCGCACCATGGCATCGCGCGAGGCCACCAGCATGCCGCCGATCAGCGCCAGGCCGATCAGCGAGGCGCTCATCAACCCGCTCCAGCCACTGCTCAAGACCCCACCGGCATCGCCGTCAGCGCCCTTCAGGTGCAACAGGAACAACGCACCACCGAGCAACTGGATGGCGAACGCGCTGAACAGGAACGTCCGCGATTGCAGGCGCAAGCCGACGAACAGCGTCGCCAGCCCTGCCAGGGCCCAGCTGATGGCCGTGCCCTGGGCGGCGAAGAACAGCGGCGCCAGCAGATACAGGAAGCCCAGGCCAGCCACCGCCAACAGTGGGCGGATGCCTTCTTTCAGCCAGTTCGGCAGTTGCTCCTGCGGCGTGCGGCGCAACTGGTCGAAGCTGAACAGCAGGGCGCCACCGAGCAGCAACGCCCCCAGGGGCGCACCGGACAGCAGGCTGGTACTGGCAAAGCGCAATTCATTGAGGAAGGCCGCGGCAGAACCTGCCTGCAGCAGCAGGGCGAAGGCCTGGGCCAACGAGCGCCGCTGGCGCATGCCGAGCCAGAAGATCCCGGCGCCCTCCACCGCCCAGGCGGCGGCGGTCCAGCGCGCATCCAGGCCCAGGGGAATGGCCAGGCTGGCGAAGATCACGCCCAGGGCCAGGCAGGTCTCGCCCAGCAGCAGGGCCCGGCCCCCCATCAGCAAGCGGGCCAGCAGCATGTACACCAGGCCCAGGGCCAGGGCGCTGAAGGACGCGGCCAGCTCCAGGTGCTGGACCAGCGCCAGTTGCAGGCCGAAGCCCACCAGCGGCGGACCGAAGAGCATGCTGCCGTCGACGTAGTCGCCCTTGCGCGCCGACCATTGCAACAGCGCCTGGCGGTCACCATCGGCGGGGGCATCGTTCAGGTCCAGCAGCTTGCGCCGGGTGAACAGCAGGCCGATGGCCAGGTACATGAGGAAGAACAGGACCAGGAACGGTTCGGTGCTCCACAACAGTTCAGGGGTGTAGGAACGCATGCCCCAGGCGAAACCGATGCCGAAGGTACCGACGAAACCGATCAGGTTGAGCAGGCGCCAGGCCTTGAACCAGGCAATGGCGAGGATGCCGGCGTTGAGCAGGGCGAAGTAGCTGAACAACGCCACGTGGCTGCCTGCGCCGGTGGAGGTGAGGATCGGCGCCGCGAACCCGCCTAGTGCCGCCGCGGCGGCCAGGCCCAGGGCATCCTGGGTGATGGCCAGGATCGCCGAGAACAGCGTCACCGCCACCAGCAGGCCCAGGGCCGCGGAAGGATCGAGCAGCGGGTGCAGGCGCATGGCTGCGAACACGGTCAGGTACAGCACCGCGATCCCCGTGCCCTGGAGCATCAGCGCATAGGCACCGTTACGTCGGCGCAACCACCAGCCCAGGCCCAGCAGGCCCAGGGAACAGGCCGCGACCCCGGCATAGCGCAACTCGATGGGCACCACCACGCCTTCGGTGGCGTAGCGCAGGAGGAATGCCAAGCCGAGGAACAACAGCACCACCCCGACCCGCAGCACGGTGTTGCCACCGAACAGCCAATTGCGCGCACCGCTGATGGCGCGCTCGATCAGGTTCGGCTCGTACTCCACGGGTGCTGCCGGCGAAGGTGCCGGCTGCGGTTCGGCTTGCCGCTGCGGCTGCGAACGCCAGGCCGAGTCCGGCAGCGGCTCGCTGACGGCAGCCGGGGTGGCGGCGGGAGGCAGTTCCCAGACCAGGTCAGAGGCGGCGGGCACCGGCTGCACGGGGAGGATCTCGTCGAGGACGAACTGCGGCGGTGCGGCCGGCTCGGGAACCGGAGCACTGGCGACCTGGACCTCGGGAGCCGGTGCGCTGCGGGCCTCGGGCTGGGCCACAGGTTCGGCCGGCGAGCCGCTGCCGGCCTCCAGCAGCTCCAGACGCTGGCCCAGCCGGGACAAGTCCTGCCTGGCTTGCTGCAGCTCAAGCTGCTGGCCAGCCAGCTGCTTGTGCAACAGGCCAAGACGAAAGGCCAGGCCAACCGCCAGGCCGAGGAAAGCGCCAATCAGTGCATCGCCCAAAGACTCATCGACGATCCACCCCAGCACCGCGCCCAGCAGCATGAACATCCATTGCATGTGTCGACATCCCTAAACAGTCCGGTAACGGACAGGTCCAGCTGTTGTTTTACCGCTTCGGCCGCGGCCCTGCCTGTGCGGGGCCGCCATTGCCATTGGAAGCCGGGCACGAGCGACGAGGCACGGGCCGGGACAAAAACGCCGCCCAGTATATCGACAAGGCCCGGCGAACGCCGGGCCTTGCTCACAGTTCCAGCGCCTGGCCGGCGGGCTTACTCCAGGGCCTTCCAAATGTCCGTGGCGTACTCGCGAATGGTCCGGTCCGAAGAGAACCAGCCCATTCGCGCACTGTTGAGCACCGCCGAGCGCCACCATTCCTTGGAATCGTGCCAGCGCTCCTCGACTCGGGCCTGGGCGCTCCAGTAGGCATCGAAGTCGGCGCAGACCAGGAACCGGTCATAGTCCACCAGCGAATCCACCAAGCCGGTGTAGCGCGACGGATCGTCCGGGGAGAACACCCCGCCACGGATCGCCTGCAGGACATCGTTGAGCCGGTGGGACGCGGCGATATCCGGCGCCGCGCTGAACTCGCCGTTGCTCTTGCGTGCCTCCACCTGCTGGGCGGTGAGACCGAAGATGAACATGTGCTCGGCCCCGACCCGCTCGCACATCTCGACGTTGGCGCCGTCCAGGGTGCCGATGGTCAAGGCGCCGTTGAGGCCGAACTTCATGTTGCTGGTGCCCGAGGCCTCGAAACCGGCGGTGGAGATCTGCTCCGACAGGTCGGCGGCGGGAATGATGCTCTCCGCCAGGCTGACGTTGTAGTTGGGCAGGAACACCACCTTGAGCAAGCCACGCACCGTAGGGTCGTTGTTCACCGTGCGGGCGATATCGTTGGCCAGCTTGATGATCAGCTTGGCCTGGTGATAGCTGGCGGCGGCCTTGCCGGCGAAGATCTTCACCCGGGGCACCCAGTCGGTTTCCGGCTCGGCGCGGATCGCCTGGTAGAGCGCCACGGTATGCAGCAGGTTGAGCAACTGGCGCTTGTACTCGTGGATACGCTTGACCTGCACATCGAACATCGCCGCCGGGTTGACCGCGATTCCCAGGCGCTCATGGATGATCGCCGCCAGGGCCCGCTTGCTGTGCAGGCGCTGCTCGGCGAACTGCTTGCGAAACGCCGGCTTGTCGGCCAGGGGCTCGAGCGCCGGCAGCCGGTCCTCGGGGCTGTCGAGCAGCTCGGGGCCCAGGGCGTCCACCAGCATCTGGGTCAGTTGCGGGTTGGCCTGGTACAGCCAGCGGCGGAAGGTGATGCCGTTGGTCTTGTTGTTGATCCTTTCGGGGTACAGCTTGTGCAGTTCGGAGAACACCGTGCTGCGCATCAGCTGGGTATGCAGGCCGGAAACGCCATTGACGCTGTGGGAGCCGAGGAACGCCAGGTTGCCCATGCGTACCCGGCGGCCGTTGTCCTCTTCGATCAGCGATACCGCCCGCAGCACGTCGAAATCATGCAGGCCCTTGGCCCTGAGCGAATCGATGTGCTGGGCGTTGATCAGGTAGATGATCTGCATGTGCCGTGGCAGCAGGCGCTCCATCAGGCCCACCGGCCAGGTCTCCAGGGCCTCGGGCAGCAAGGTGTGGTTGGTGTAGGCCAGGGTTTCCACGGTGACCTGCCAGGCCGCATCCCAGGCGATGCCGTGCAGGTCCACCAGTTGGCGCATCAGCTCGGCCACGGCGATCGACGGGTGGGTATCGTTGAGCTGGATGGCCGCATGCTCGCCGAGGCTGAGCACCGAATCGTGCATGTTCTTGTGCCGGCGCAGCAGATCCTGCAGGGACGCCGAGACGAAGAAGTATTCCTGGCGCAGGCGCAGCTCCTGGCCAGCCTCGGTGCTGTCGGCCGGGTACAGCACCCGCGAGATGCTCTCGGCCCGCGCCACTTCGGCCACGGCGCCCAGGTGGTCGCCGGCGTTGAAGCGCTCCAGGTGCAACTCCTCCATGGCCCGTGCCCGCCACAGGCGCAGGGTGTTGACGCTGGCACCGCGCCAACCCACCACCGGGGTGTCGTAGGCCACCGCCCGCACGGTTTCCGCCGGCCACCAGACCTGGCGGGGCGCGCCGCTCTCGTCGACCACGGTCTCGACACCGCCGCCGAAACCTATGGAGTAGATCACCTCGGGACGCTCGAACTCCCAGGGGTTGCCGAAGTCCAGCCAGTGCTCGGTCTGCTCCTGCTGCCAGCCGTCGACTATGGCCTGGCGGAACAACCCGTGTTCATAACGGATGCCATAGCCATGGCCGGCAATCCCCAGGGTCGACATGCTCTCCATGAAACAGGCCGCCAGGCGCCCGAGGCCGCCATTGCCCAGGGCCGCGTCGGGCTCCAGCAGGCGAATGCGCTCCAGGTCCACGCCCAGGTCCGACAGGGCTTCACGAGCCACGTCCAGCAGCCCGAGGTTGCTCAGGCTGTCGATCAGCAAGCGGCCGATCAGGAACTCCAGGGACAGGTAGTACACCCGCTTCTGGCCCCGGCGATAGATCTGCCGGGTGTGATCCATCCAGTGATCGACCATGTGGTCCCGGGCCGCCAGGGCGATGGCTTCGAACCAGTCATGGTCGAAGGCGTGGTCCGGGTCCTTGCCGACCGCATAGGTGAGTTTGGTCAAGACGGCTTCACGAAAAGCCGCTACCTCCGTGTCGCGAACAGGGGATTCCTGAGTCATCGTTAAGACCTCTGACGAGATACACAGTGAGCATGGAATTGACTGAGCCTAGTCGGTCTGACACGAGGTGAAGGCTCTGGTTCGGCCTTGATTCAAATGACCGGGCAAAAAGCGCCGTCCCCCGCTCCAGCGGGGAAAAAACAAGCAGAGGTCGTACCAGCACGAAATAACCGGCACATCAGTGCGAAAAATCCGACGCAAAGTTGTTCAAAAATCCAGCAGTCCCGGTATGATCGCGCGCCCCGAAAACATGCCGGAACCCACCTTGATGAACTCCAACCTGATTGCCGCCGCGGAAATCGATCGCCTCGATACCTGGGCCAAGTACTCCGCGCCCATGTGCGGTTCCTGCATGTCCAGTTGCTGCACACTGCCAGTGGAAGTGAAGATCAAGGACCTGATCCGCATCGGCATCGTCGACGAGTTCGAGCGGGGCGAGCCGGCGAAGAACATCGCCAAGCGCCTGCAGAAGGAAGGCATCGTCGAGCGCTACAACCAGAAGTCGGAAATCTTCACCTTGCAGCGCATGAGCAACAACGACTGCCTGTATCTGGACCGCAAGAGCCGCCTGTGCACCATTTACGACAAGCGCCCCGATACCTGCCGCAACCATCCCAAGATCGGCCCGCGCCCAGGCTACTGCGCCTACAAGCCCAAGCCCCTGGAACGCCCGAGCAACACCAGCCGACGGACCCTGGAACGCTTCTGACCCCCGCCCACCCTCTGCAACTCTGCCGCCATCGCCGGTGTAGACAGCGTCTTGGCCGGTAATGGGCAAGACGGTCCCTACAGGTTTTCTCCAGGCACAAAAAAACGCCCCCGGCCTTGCGACCGGGGGCGTTTTTCATTCAGCCAGTCTTAGTTGGACTTGGCTTTCTTGGCAGCGCGGGTACGCTCGCCTTCGTCGAGGATCTTCTTGCGCAGACGGATCGACTTAGGAGTCACTTCGCACAGCTCGTCGTCCTGGATGAATTCCAGGGCCTGCTCGAGGGTGTGGCGAACCGGTGGTACCAGGGCGATGACTTCGTCCTTGCCCGAAGCACGCATGTTGTCGAGCTTCTTGCCTTTGGTCGGGTTCACGCCCAGGTCGTTGTCACGGCTGTTCAGGCCGATGATCTGACCGTTGTAGATCTCCTGGCCGTGCTCGACGAACAGCTTGCCGCGAGCCTGCAGGGTTTCCAGGGAGTAGGTCAGGGCCTTGCCGGTCTCGACCGAAACCAGAACACCGTTCAGGCGGCCGGACATCTGGCCGGACTTCATGGTGTCGTAGCGATCGAAGATCGAAGTCAGGATGCCCGCACCGTTGGTCAGGGTCAGGAACTGGTTACGGAAACCGATCAGACCGCGAGCAGGGATGTTGTATTCCAGACGAACACGGCCCTTGCCATCCGGCACCATGTTGGTCAGGTCGCCTTTACGCAGGCCCATCTCTTCCATGACCTTGCCCTGGGATTCTTCAGGGATGTCGATGGTCACGTTTTCGAACGGTTCCTGCTTGGTGCCGTTCACTTCGCGGATGATCACCTCCGGACGGCCTACAGCCATCTCGAAGCCTTCGCGACGCATGGTTTCGATCAGTACCGACAGGTGCAGCTCACCACGGCCCGATACCTTGAACTTGTCAGGGGAATCGGTTTCCTGGACGCGCAGGGCAACGTTGTACAGCAGCTCTTTGTCCAGACGGTCCTTGATGTTACGGCTGGTGACGAACTTGCCTTCCTTGCCGCAGAACGGCGAGTCGTTGACCTGGAAGGTCATGGAAACGGTTGGCTCGTCAACGGTCAGCGGCTTCATCGCTTCGACCGTATCCGGGGCGCACAGGGTGTCGGAGATGAACAGCTCATCGAAACCGCTGATGCAGACGATGTCGCCAGCCTGGGCTTCTTCGACGTCGACGCGGTGCAGGCCGTGGTGGCCCATCAGCTTGAGGATACGGCCGTTGCGCTTCTTGCCTTCGGTGTCGATGGCCACAACCGGGGTGTTCGGCTTGATGCGACCACGGGCGATACGGCCAACACCGATCACACCCAGGAAGCTGTTGTAGTCCAGGGCAGAGATCTGCATCTGGAACGGACCGTCACGGTCGACGCTTGGCGCAGGCACGTTGTCGACGATCGACTGGTACAGCGGGGTCATGTCTTCGGCCATGTCGGTGTGGTCCAGACCGGCGATGCCGTTCAGGGCCGAGGCGTAGACCACTTTGAAGTCCAGCTGTTCTTCGGTAGCGCCCAGGTTGTCGAACAGGTCGAAGATCTGGTCCAGAACCCAGTCAGGACGCGCGCCCGGACGGTCGACCTTGTTGATCACCACGATCGGACGCAGGCCGGCTTCGAAAGCCTTCTTGGTCACGAAACGGGTTTGCGGCATAGGGCCGTCTTGAGCGTCGACCAGCAGCAGAACGGAATCGACCATGGACATTACGCGCTCAACTTCGCCGCCGAAGTCGGCGTGGCCGGGGGTGTCCACGATGTTGATGTGGTAGCCGTTCCAGTTGATGGCGGTGTTTTTGGCCAGGATGGTAATGCCGCGCTCTTTTTCCTGGTCGTTGGAGTCCATCACGCGCTCGTCGTTGAGCTCGTTGCGCTCCAGGGTGCCGGACTGGCGCAGGAGTTTGTCTACCAGGGTGGTCTTACCATGGTCAACGTGGGCGATGATGGCGATGTTGCGTAGATTTTCGATCACTTGTGTATCTCGATCAGAGGATTCGGTGTGCTGACCAGTGCGGGCAGCGATGGACAGTAGATTCAGGCCTTGCCGTTACAGCTTGACGGCGGCGTCGGGGGGCCGGTGACGCAAGCCACAGGCGAACAGCCCCGGGCATTTAGCTCGGTCTATAAACGCGCACATTGGCATGTCCCTCGCTGAGCAGATGGTGAGCATGCAGGCGACTCATGACGCCTTTGTCGCAATACAGCAGGTACTGGCGGTTGGGGTCCAGCTCCTTGAAACGAGCGTTCACCGCATAGAACGGCAGCGCTTGCACTTCGATCCCCGGCAGTTCCAGCGGATCGTCTTCCTGGGCATCCGGATGGCGGATGTCGATGACGATCTGGCCGGCCAGGGCTTCGTCGACTTCCTCGACCTTGAGGTCCTGGCCCAGCTCGTCGATCACGCGATCGATCGGCACCAGCTTGGCCCGCTCGATCGCTCGCTCGAGCACGGCCATGTCGAATTCTTTCTCTTCATGCTCGACGCGATGGCGCTTGGCATTGGTCTTGGGGTTCACCGAGATGACCCCGCAGTATTCCGGCATGTGCCTGGCGAAATCGGCGGTGCCGATCTGGTTGGCCAGGTCGATGATGTCCTGCTTGTGGCTGGCGATCAGCGGCCGCAGCACCAGCTTGTCGGTCACGCAGTCGATCACCGACAGGTTCGGCAGGGTCTGGCTGGAAACCTGGGAGATCGCCTCGCCGGTAACCAGCGCGTCGATGTGCAGGCGCTCGGCGATGCTCGAGGCGGCACGCAACATCATACGCTTCAAGATGACGCCCATATGACTGTCGTCGACCTTGCCGAGGATCTCGCCGAGCACTTCCTCGAACGGCACGCTGACGAACAGCACGCGCTGGGAGCTGCCGTACTTCTTCCAAATATAGTGCGCGACTTCCATCACGCCCAATTCATGGGCACGACCGCCCAGGTTGAAGAAGCAGAAGTGCCCCATCAGGCCGCGGCGCATGATCTGGTAGGCCGCCACGGTGGAGTCGAAGCCGCCGGACATCAGCACCAGGGTCTGTTCCAGGGCGCCCAGCGGGTAGCCGCCGATGCCGTTGTGCTGGCTGTGGATCACGAACAACCGTTGGTCGCGAATTTCCATCCGCACTTCGATTTGCGGCTCTTTCAGGGAAATTCCCGCCGCACCACACTGCCGGCGCAACTGGCTGCCGACGTACTTTTCCACATCCATGGAGCTGAATTCATGCTTGCCGGCACGCTTGCAGCGCACGGCGAAGATCTTCCCTTCCAGGGCGTGGCCGAAGTGCTGCTTGCACTTGGCGACGATGTCGTCGAAATCCCCCAGGGGGTATTCATCGACCTGCAGGAAATGCGCGATGCCGGGCATGCAGCGCAGGCGCTCGGTCATCTCCTTCAGGGCCTTGGGCTCGCTGACGGCGGTTTCCAGCTCGAGGTTGTCCCACACACCATTGACCACCACGGCCGGGTCCAGGTCGCGGAGCACGGCACGGATGTTCTTGGCCAGCTGACGGATGAAACGCGTCCGTACCGGGCGGCTCTTGATGGTGATTTCCGGGAAAACTTTAACGATTAGTTTCATGAAAACAGCGCGCGCTGGGCCAGCCGAAAAAGGGGGGCGCGGATTATAGCGGAAATTGCTCAAGGTTTAACCAGTTAATGTGCAGAAGGTTTTCAATGCACCAAAACGGGTCATTCGTTCGAATAAGCGCTACATTGCAGTGCGCAAAAAGCCGGCGTTCGTTGCCATGGGTCGTACAAAGCGTGGTTTTGGAGCACAAAACCCATCCCAGGGCACTGGCATGCAATTTGCTCCCTTGTGAGGCAGGTTGCCATGGCAGAGTATTCGCGCCGGCATCACCCACATTCTAAGGGCACTCCAACATCAAGCCCGAAGCCACCCCGGAGGACACTATGTCGAAGTCGGTTCAACTCATCAAAGATCATGACGTCAAGTGGATTGATCTGCGCTTCACGGACACCAAGGGCACTCAACATCACGTGACCATGCCGGCTCGTGATGCGCTGGATGAGGACTTCTTCGAAGCGGGCAAGATGTTCGATGGTTCCTCCATCGCTGGCTGGAAAGGCATCGAAGCCTCCGACATGATCCTGATGCCGGACGACGAGACCGCCGTGCTCGACCCGTTCACCGAAGAGCCGACCCTGATCCTGGTGTGCGACATCATCGAGCCTTCGAGCATGCAGGGCTACGACCGTGACCCAAGGGCGATCGCCAAGCGCGCCGAAGAGCACCTGAAGGCCACCGGTATCGGCGACACCGTATTCGCAGGTCCAGAGCCTGAGTTCTTCATCTTCGACCAGGTGAAGTTCAAGTCCGACATCTCCGGCTCGATGTTCAAGATCTACTCCGAGCAAGGCTCGTGGATGTCCGACCAGGACGTGGAAGGCGGCAACAAGGGCCACCGTCCAGGCATCAAGGGCGGCTACTTCCCCGTGCCACCGTTCGACCATGACCACGAAATCCGTACCTCCATGTGCAACGCACTGGAAGAAATGGGCCTGACCGTCGAAGTCCACCACCACGAAGTGGCGACTGCCGGCCAGAACGAAATCGGCGTCAAGTTCAACACCCTGGTGAAGAAGGCCGACGAAACCCAGACCCTGAAGTACGTGGTGCACAACGTGGCCGACGCCTATGGCCGCACCGCCACCTTCATGCCAAAACCGCTGTACGGCGACAACGGCTCGGGCATGCACGTACACATGTCGATCTGGAAAGACGGCAAGAACACCTTCGCAGGTGAAGGTTATGCCGGCCTGTCCGATACCGCCCTGTACTTCATCGGCGGCATCATCAAGCACGGCAAGGCCCTGAACGGCTTCACCAACCCGGCCACCAACTCCTACAAGCGCCTGGTGCCAGGCTTCGAAGCTCCAGTGATGCTGGCCTACTCGGCCCGTAACCGCTCCGCTTCGATCCGCATCCCTTACGTGTCGAGCCCCAAAGCCCGCCGTATCGAAGCACGCTTCCCGGACCCGGCCGCCAACCCGTACCTGTGCTTCGCCGCACTGCTGATGGCCGGCCTGGACGGTATCCAGAACAAGATCCACCCAGGCGATGCCGCGGACAAGAACCTGTACGACCTGCCGCCTGAAGAGGCCAAAGAGATCCCGCAAGTTTGCGGCAGCCTGAAGGAAGCCCTGGAAGAGCTGGACAAGGGCCGTGCGTTCCTGACCAAAGGCGGCGTTTTCAGCGACGACTTCATCGACGCCTACATCGCCCTGAAAAGCGAAGAAGAGATCAAGGTCCGCACCTTCGTGCACCCACTGGAATACGAGCTGTACTACAGCTGCTGATCCGGTAGCGCTCGCGCAAGCGGCGTGATCGAAAGGCCTCCTTCGGGAGGCCTTTTTCATTCCCGGCACAAACGCCCCGGGGATTTTCCGTGGGCGTCCCGCCAGCTTGCAGGCATCATGGCCAGCCCATTACCCACCCGGAAGCCCGCCGATGAAATCTTCCCTGAGCCTGTTTCTCGCCCTGGCCTGCGCCCTGTCCGCCAGCCTGGCCCGGGCCGATGACACCCCGGCCAGCCTCGCCCCACTACTGGGCAGCATCGCTGAACGCCTGACACTCGCCGAGCAGGTGGCCTTGAGCAAATGGGACAGCCACAAGGCCGTGGAAGACCGGCCCCGGGAGCAACAGGTGATCGCCGCAGCCACGGCCCAGGCTGCCAGCCATGGCCTGGATGAGGCCATGGTGGAGCAGTTCTTCGCCGCGCAGATCGAGGCCAACAAGCTGGTGCAATACGCCAGGCTCTCGGCCTGGAACCTGCAAGGCCGGGCTCCGGACACTCCCCGCCAGGACCTGGCAGGACAGATCCGCCCGCAACTGGACCAGTTGCAAAAGCGCCTGCTGCAACAACTGGCCAGCTTCGCTCCCCGGCGCAGCGACCCGCACTGCCCGCAGTGGCTGGCCCGGGCCAACCAGGCCAGCGCCGGCGAACCGCTGCGCCAGCTGGCGATGATCCGGGCCACCGCCGAATTATGTGTATTCAAAGGTTAACCACGCCCGCCCCTGCCCGGTGCACCCCTATGCTGAGGGCTCGCCAGGAGGATCCGGACCATGCGTATCGCTGCTTTATGGCTGCTGTGGATAACCCTGCTGCCGGCTGATGCGGCCCCCTATCACCCCGCCGCCGGCCATTGCACCGGCAGCGACCGAGGACCCAGCGACTGGCCGCCTTCGAACAGGGCACCGGCCGCCTGCCAGACCAGCCAAAGGCAGGCCTACCGCCGCCTGCAGCTCAACGGAGTGCCGGAGCAGGGCGCGCTGCGGGCCAACAACGGCAGCTTCAGCGTCCAGGTAGACCTGCACCCGCCGCTACAGCCGTCCCATCGCCTGCGCCTGCTGCTGGATGGCGATCCCCACGGCGCCCCTGGCCGTGGCCCGCAGTTGCATTTGTCGAACCTCGACCGCGGCCTTCATCGCCTGGCGGTGCAAGTCCTTGAGGGCGAGCAAGTCCTGCAGCAAAGCGCGGAAATCAGTTTCTTCCTGCTGCGCGCCCACCGCTGAACGACTCCTGGGCCTGCACCGGTTGTTCCCGTCCAGCCAGGTGCATGCGTCGCTCATGCTCCAGCAGCCAGCGTTTGCGCCATAGGCCACCGCCATAACCGGTGTGCGAGCCATCGGCGCCGATCACCCGATGGCAGGCGATGACGATGGCGATCTGGTTGGCGCCATTGGCCCGGGCCACGGCGCGCACCGCCGTCGGCGAGCCGATATCCCGCGCCAACCCGGCGTAACTGCAGGTGCTGCCCAGGGGAATGGCCCGCAGCGCCTGCCATACCGTACGGGTGAAGGCCGAGGCCTGCATCGCCAATGGTGTCTGGAAAGACACCGGCTCACCGGCGAAATAACGGCGCAGTTCGGCCTCGATCTGGTCGATGGGGGCAAAACGCCCGAAGCCGATGCTCGAACCACTGCTGTCCTGCAACTTGCGCAGCTCCCCCGCCAGGGCCGGGCGGTCGAAGAACTCCAGCAGATGCAGGACCTGGGCATCGGCCACGGCCAGCATCACGCCGATGGGGGTCTGCAACCAATCCGCCTTGAGCAGCTCGCGCCCCCGCAAGTTCGAGGGTGGCTGGCCGACCAGCCGGCCGAAGGTCTTGCGAAAGCCGCTGTCGGAGTCGAAGCCGGCACTGATCTGGGCCTCGATCACCGGCTCGCCCGATGCCAGTTGCTGCATGCCCCGGCCCATGCGCCGCAAGCGGGCCATCTCCAGGAAGGTCACGCCGAAGTAGCGCTTGAAGGCACGCCGCACGGTGGACGGGTCCAAACCCAGGCGCACCAGGTCATCCTCGTACCAGCGGCGCTCGGCATCCGCGTGCAGTTGCTCGAGCAAGACCTTGACCCAGGGCTCCTGGACTCCCGCCTCGGCCAGTGGGCGGCAACGCAAGCAGGGGCGAAAACCCGCTTCGACACACCCCTTGATCGAGCCGAAGAACACCGTGTTATGGCGCTTGGGCTTGCGGGCGGCACAGGTCAGGCGGCAGAACACTCCGGTGCTTTTCACCCCGACATAGGCAAAACCTTCATAGGCCGGATCGCGATCCAGCAGTGCCTGGTACAGGGTGTCGTCGTCAGGGAGGCGAAACAGCAGGGGGGCGTGGTCCATGGTGCATCCTGGTTCTTCGAGCATCGGGTCCGGCACTCTAAACCCGCGCCCGGATGGTTGCCGCTGAAAAACGGGCGTCGATTCACCATCCAGCCGAAGGATCATGCACGGAGGCAGATCATGCACTATATTGGTGCACAACCTTGCACCCATGGCTCATCGGCCACCCATTTTGGGTCGAAAACCTTCGCCAGGGCTGGCAGCCCGCCAGGCAAGCGTCGTTCAAACGCCTGCTTCAGGGGCTCGGACGCTTCTTTTCGGAGCCTTGGTTTGGTTTTTGCATTTTCCCCATGACAGTGCTTCAACCCGTGCACGATCCGCGACCGGCCGCAGATCGCCCTGCTCCAAAAGAGGTCCGAATGACCATCAGCGACCCACTGCATCGCCTGTTACTGGACAACCTGACCACCGCCACCATCCTGCTCAACGCCGACCTGCGCCTTGAGTACATGAACCCGGCGGCGGAAATGCTCCTGGCCATCAGCGGCCAGCGCAGCCATGGGCAGTTCATCAGCGAGCTATTCACCGAGTCGGCCGAAGCCTTGAGCTCCCTGCGCCAGGCGGTGGAGCAGGCCCACCCCTTCACCAAGCGCGAGGCGATGCTCACCGCCCTGACCGGCCAGACCCTGACCGTGGACTATGCAGTGACGCCGATCCTCAGCAACGGTGACACCTTGCTGCTGCTGGAAGTCCATCCCCGGGATCGCTTGCTGCGCATCACCAAGGAAGAGGCCCAGCTGTCCAAACAGGAAACCAGCAAGATGCTGGTGCGCGGCCTGGCCCACGAAATCAAGAATCCCCTGGGGGGAATCCGTGGCGCGGCCCAGTTGCTGGCCCGCCAGCTGCCTGAAGAAGGCCTCAGGGATTACACCAACGTCATCATCGAAGAGGCCGATCGCCTGCGGAACCTGGTGGACCGCATGCTCGGCTCGAACAAGCTGCCGGTCCTGGCGCCGACCAATATCCACGAGGTGCTGGAGCGGGTCTGCAGCCTGGTGGAGGCCGAGAGCCAGGGCTGCATCACCCTGGTCCGGGACTACGACCCGAGCATTCCCGACGTGCTGGTCGACCGCGAGCAGATGATCCAGGCAGTCCTGAACATCGTGCGCAACGCCATGCAGGCCATCAGCACCCAGAACGAATTGCGCCTGGGCCGCATCACCTTGCGCAGCCGCACCATGCGCCAGTTCACCATCGGCCACGTACGCCACCGCCTGGTGACCAAGATCGAGATCATCGACAACGGCCCGGGGATTCCCGCCGAACTGCAGGACACCCTCTTCTTCCCCATGGTCAGCGGCCGTCCGGATGGTACCGGGCTGGGCCTGGCCATCACCCAGAACATCATCAGCCAGCACCAGGGCTTGATCGAGTGCGACAGCCACCCAGGCCACACCACGTTCTCGATCTTTCTGCCACTGGAACAAGGAGCCCCATCGACATGAGCCGAAGTGAAACCGTGTGGATCGTCGATGACGACCGTTCAATCCGCTGGGTCCTGGAAAAAGCCTTGCAGCAGGAAGGGATGACCACCCAGAGCTTCGACAGCGCCGACGGGGTGATGAGCCGCCTGGCACGCCAGACCCCGGACGTGATCATCTCCGACATCCGCATGCCCGGGGCCAGCGGCCTCGACCTGCTGGCACGGATTCGCGAGCAGCATCCGCGCCTGCCGGTGATCATCATGACCGCCCACTCCGACCTGGACAGCGCCGTCGCCTCCTACCAGGGCGGCGCCTTCGAGTACCTGCCCAAGCCATTCGACGTCGACGAGGCGGTGTCCCTGGTCAAGCGCGCCAACCAGCACGCCCAGGAACAGCAAGGCCTGGAAGTGGCCCCGAGCCTGGCCCGCACCCCGGAGATCATCGGCGAGGCGCCGGCGATGCAGGAGGTATTCCGCGCCATCGGCCGGCTGAGCCACTCCAACATCACCGTGCTGATCAATGGCGAATCCGGCACCGGCAAGGAACTGGTGGCCCATGCCCTGCATCGCCACAGCCCCCGGGCGAGTTCGCCGTTCATCGCCTTGAACATGGCGGCCATCCCCAAGGACCTGATGGAGTCCGAGCTGTTCGGCCATGAAAAAGGCGCGTTCACCGGCGCGGCCAACCTGCGGCGCGGGCGCTTCGAGCAGGCCGACGGCGGCACCCTGTTCCTGGACGAGATCGGCGACATGCCGGCCGACACCCAGACCCGGCTGCTGCGGGTGCTGGCCGACGGCGAGTTCTACCGAGTCGGAGGCCATACCCCGGTCAAGGTCGACGTGCGGATCATCGCCGCCACCCACCAGAACCTGGAAACCCTGGTCCATGCCGGCAAGTTTCGCGAAGACCTGTTCCACCGCCTCAACGTGATCCGCATCCACATTCCCCGCCTGTCGGATCGTCGCGAGGACATCCCGACCCTGGCCAGGCACTTCCTCGGCCGCGCGGCCCAGGAGCTGGCGGTGGAACCCAAGCTGCTCAAGCACGAGACCGAGGAATACCTGAAGAACCTGCCCTGGCCGGGCAACGTGCGCCAGCTGGAGAACACCTGCCGCTGGATCACCGTGATGGCTTCCGGGCGCGAGGTGCATATTGGCGACCTGCCACCGGAACTGCTGAGCCTGCCCCAGGACTCGGCGCCGGTGACCAACTGGGAGCAGGCATTGCGCCAGTGGGCCGACCAGGCCCTGGCCCGCGGCCAGTCCAACCTGCTGGACAGCGCGGTACCGAGCTTCGAGCGGATCATGATCGAGACCGCCCTCAAGCACACCGCGGGCCGGCGCCGCGACGCCGCAGTACTGCTGGGCTGGGGGCGCAATACGCTGACCCGCAAGATCAAGGAACTGGGCATGAAGGTCGACGGTGGCGACGAGGAGGACAGCGACGAGGCTTGAGCTGCCGTTCTGTAACCTCTATCGCGGGCAAGCCTCGCCCCTACGGATCTTGTGTTGCGTAGGCGCGAGGCTTGCCCGCGATGCTTTTCGTGCACCGAAATGGTGAGCCTGCACCAGCAAAAGGCTCAGCCAGACGCAGGATCTGCTTGCGAACGGCCGCACCAGGCCAGGCAAGAAAAACTCAACAAAACGGCGAAAGCCCCGAGAAACGGGGCCCTCAGCTTGAGCCTGCAATTAACTGAACCGTTTAATCCCGAATTGGCACGCCCCCTGCAATAACAAGATCACGAGCACCACCGCTCACCCGTTTCGGGGACCTTGGTACAGGCAGGCCAGGACTCCCCTCTTTAACACCCGGTCCGCCCGCGCCAAGCGAGCAGGCCAGAGTTTTGGGGACCCTGGTACAGGCAGGCCGGGAATCCCCTTCTTTACACCAGGGCTCGTCGCCGACAAAACGACCAGCCCTTCCCTTTTGGGGGCCTTGGTACAGGCAGGCCGGGGTTTCCCTCTTTTATTGCTCGCGCAGGCGGACTTCCAGGCGCCAACGCCCGTCCACCTCGCTTGCGCTCCATTCGCCCCGCAGCGGGCGAGCAGCCACCAGGTTCAGCAACAAGCCCTGGTCCGCCAGGCGTATCCGCCAGTTCGCGGTCCGCTGGTTGACCTGCAATTGACCCTGTTGTGCCTGGCCCGTGGCATCGAACAGCAGCGCCACCGCCCCCTCGATATGCTCGCCATGGACCTTGGGCTCACGGTCGAACCACACCACCAGGCCCTCGGCCACGCCTTCGACCTTGAGCAACTGCACCGGCTCGGTCTGGGTCAGGCGCCCGATCATCAAGCCAACCATCAACCCGACTATGGCCAGGGAGCCGAACACCCGCAGCATTAGCTTCGGCCGCGGGTCTTCTTCAGGCGTAGAATGCTGCCTGTCTTTCTCTTCGGAGCCGTGCATGTTTCACGTCATCCTCTTCCAACCAGAAATTCCGCCGAATACCGGCAACGTTATCAGGCTATGCGCCAACAGCGGCTGCCACCTGCACTTGATCGAGCCGCTGGGTTTCGAAATGGACGACAAGCGCCTGCGTCGCGCCGGCCTCGACTATCACGAATACGCCACCCTGCAACGCCACCCCGACCTCGCCAGCTGCCTGCAGAGCCTCGGCCACCCGCGCCTGTTCGCCTTCACCACCAAGGGCTCGCGGCCTTTCCACGACGCCAGCTTCCAGGAAGGCGACGCCTTCTTGTTCGGCCCGGAAAGCCGTGGCTTGCCGGCCGAAGTGCTGGACGCCCTGCCCGGCGAACAGCGCCTGCGCCTGCCCATGCGCGAAGGCTGCCGCAGCCTGAACCTGTCCAACACCGTGGCGGTGGCGGTCTATGAAGGCTGGCGCCAACTGGGCTTCAAATAAGCGCCTGCTCGTGCCGGAGCCAAGCGTGCCAGCGATGAACGGTACGCGGTGCTCAGGCATTTCGCGTCGCCCTTGTCGCGGGCAAGCCTCGCTCCTACCTGGAGGTTTCGCCGAGCCATGAAAAAAGCGCCGTCAAAGGCGCTTTTTTCATGGCTTGGCGAAGCTCTTATTGAACGGTGTTCTCGCCGGCCTGTATGCGTTGCAGCTCTTGGGCATACAGCGCGTCGAAGTTCACCGGAGCCAGCATCAGGGCCGGGAACGAACCACGGGTCACCAGGCTGTCCAGCGCTTCGCGAGCGTACGGGAACAGGATGTTCGGGCAGAAGGCACCCAGGGTGTGGCTCATGGAAGCCTCGTCCAGGTTCTTGATCAGGAAGATACCGGCCTGCTGCACTTCAGCGATGAAGGCCACTTCGTCGCCGTTCTTCACGGTCACGGACAAGGTCAGCACCACTTCGTGGAAGTCGGTTTCCAGGGCTTTCTGGCGAGTGTTCAGGTCCAGGGAGACGCTGGGTTCCCACTGCTGACGGAAGATCGCCGGGCTTTTCGGCGCTTCGAAGGACAGGTCACGCACGTAGATGCGCTGCAGGGAGAATTGCGGTGCGCTTTCGTCTTCGGCAGCAGCAGTGTTCTGTTGGTCAGTCATCTCAGATCCTTCTTGATCTCGGGGTCTATAAGGGAAGTTTCAGGCTGCCAGCAGCGCGTCGAGCTTGCCGGCGCGCTCCAGGGCAAACAAATCATCACAACCACCTACGTGGGTGGCGCCGATCCAGATCTGTGGCACGGACGTACGCCCGGCCTTCTGGGTCATTTCGGCGCGCACCTGCGGCTTGCCATCGACCTTGATCTCTTCGAAGGCTACGCCTTTGCTTGCGAGCAGATGCTTGGCCCGCGAGCAATAAGGGCAGTAATCACTGGAGTAGACGATGACCTGGGACATTACTTCACCAATGGCAGGTTATCGGCCTTCCAGCTGGCGACACCGCCGGACAGCTTGGCCGCGGTGAAGCCGGACTTCATCAGCTCGCGGGCGTGGGTGCCGGCGTGCTGGCCCTGGGCATCCACCAGGATGATGGTCTTGGCCTTGTGCTTCTCCAGCTCGCCGATGCGAGCGGTGAGCTTGTCCTGGGGAATGTTCAGCGCGCCGACGATATGGCCCGCGGCGTATTCCTTGGATGGACGGATATCGATCACCACGCCCTGCTCGCTATTGACCAGCGCAGTCAGCTCACCGGTGCTGAGGCTGCGACCACCGCGGCTCAGTTCGTGAGCGATCAGCAGGGCCAGGAGAATGACGAAGGCGCCGACGAGCAAGTAGTGTTCAGTAGCGAATTGAATCAGGTGAGCAACCATCTAAGGAGGTTCCAGGGCGTGAAAATGCCGGCCAGTATACACAGCCCTCAAGGCCGGCCAAACCCCGCCCGGCGGTGACGCCGATGGAACTTGCCTTTAAACTGCCACTCCCTTTTTCAACACCTCCTATTCCAGCCACGAGTGGACGCCATGACTACCACGCCTAAACCTTTGGTCCTGATGATTCTGGATGGCTTCGGTCACAGCGAGAGCCACGAATCCAACGCCGTCTATGCCGCCAACAAGCCTGTCCTGGATCGCCTGTGCGCCAGCGTGCCCAACGGCCTGATCTCGGGTTCGGGCATGGATGTCGGCCTGCCGGACGGCCAGATGGGCAACTCCGAGGTCGGCCACATGAACCTCGGGGCCGGCCGCGTGGTGTACCAGGACTTCACCCGGGTGACCAAGGCCATCCGCGACGGCGAATTCTTCGAGAATCCGACCATCTGCGCCGCCGTGGACAAGGCCGTGGCTGCCGGCAAGGCGGTCCATATCCTCGGCCTGCTGTCGGACGGCGGCGTGCACAGCCACCAGGACCACCTGGTGGCCATGGCCGAGCTGGCCTTCAAGCGTGGCGCCGAGAAAATCTACCTGCACGCCTTCCTCGACGGTCGCGACACCCCGCCCAAGAGCGCCCAGTCGTCCATCGAACTGCTGGACGAAACCTTCAAGACCCTGGGCAAGGGCCGTATCGCCAGCCTGATCGGCCGCTACTTCGCCATGGACCGCGACAACCGCTGGGACCGCGTGGCCCAGGCCTACAACCTGATCGTCGAGGGCCAGGGCCAGTTCAGCGCCGCCAGCGCCCAGGAAGGCCTGCAAGCGGCCTACGCGCGCGATGAGAGCGACGAATTCGTCAAGGCCACCACCATCGGCGAGCCGGTCAAGGTCGAGGACGGCGATGCCGTGGTGTTCATGAACTTCCGCGCCGACCGGGCCCGCGAGCTGAGCCGGGTCTTCGTCGAGGACGACTTCCAGGAGTTCGAGCGTGCGCGCCAGCCGAAACTGGCCGGTTTCGTCATGCTCACCCAGTACGCGGCGAGCATCCCGGCCCCGGCGGCCTTCGCCCCCAGCAGCCTGGAAAACGTGCTGGGCGACTACCTGGCCAAGAACGGCAAGACCCAGCTGCGCATCGCCGAGACCGAGAAGTACGCCCACGTGACCTTCTTCTTCTCCGGCGGCCGCGAAGAGCCGTTCCCGGGTGAAGAACGCATCCTGATCCCGTCGCCGAAGGTCGCCACCTACGACCTGCAGCCGGAAATGAGCGCCCCGGAAGTCACCGACAAGATCGTCGACGCCATCGAGCACCAGCGCTATGACGTGATCATCGTCAACTACGCCAACGGCGACATGGTCGGCCATAGCGGCGTGTTCGACGCCGCAGTGAAAGCCGTCGAGTGCCTGGACCTGTGCGTCGGGCGCATCGTCGACGCCCTGGAGAAGGTCGGTGGCGAAGCGCTGATCACCGCCGACCACGGCAATGTCGAGCAGATGTCCGATGAAACCACCGGCCAGGCCCACACCGCCCACACCACCGAGCCGGTGCCCTTCATCTATGTCGGCAAGCGGCCGCTGAAGGTCCGTGAAGGCGGCGTCCTGGCGGATGTGGCGCCAACCATGCTCAAGCTGCTGGGCCTGCCGCAACCTGCGGAAATGACCGGTAAATCGATCCTGGTCTGATAGCAAATGGCCCAATAATTGGCCGCAAACGGCCTTTTATGACGAACGCCTCAAAGCAGTTGGCTTTGAGGCGTTTTTTTTGCGGCGATGGGCGGGCATACTAGGCCGTCCCTTTCCCTGGTGTCGCCCGCCTCTATGCTTCGCGCCTTGATTGCCCTTGCCCTGACCTGCCTGCTCCAACCGGCTTTCGCCGATGAGCGCGCGCAAACCCAACAACAGTTGGACGCCACGCGTCAGGACATTGCCGAGCTGAAGAAACTGCTGGGCAAGCTGCAGGAAGAAAAGTCCGGAGTACAGAAGGAGCTGCGCGGTACCGAGACCGAGATGGGCAAGCTGGAGAAGCAGGTCGAGGCCCTGCAGAAAGAGCTGAAGAAAAGCGAATCCGAGCTGCAGCGACTCGATGAGGAGAAAAAAAAACTCCAGAGCGCGCGCACTGAACAGCAGCGACTGATCGCCATCCAGGCCCGCGCGGCCTATCAGAACGGGCGCCAGGAATACCTCAAGCTGCTGCTGAACCAGCAGAATCCGGAAAAATTCGCCCGTACCCTCACCTATTACGACTACCTGAGCCAGGCCCGCCTGGAGCAGTTGAAGAACTTCAACGAGACCCTGCGCCAGCTGGCCAACGTGGAAAAGGAAATTTCCCTGCAGCAGGCCCAGTTGCTGGTGCAGAAAAGCAGCCTCGACACCCAGCGCGAAGAACTGGCCAAGGTCCGCAAGGAGCGCCAGCTGGCCCTGGCCAAGCTCAACGACGACGTCAAGGCTCGGGACCAGAAGCTGCAGCAGCGCGAACAGGACCAGGCCGACCTGGGCAAGGTTCTCAAGACCATCGAGGAAACCCTGGCACGCCAGGCTCGCGAGGCGGAAGAGGCGCGTCAGAAAGCGCTGATTGCCCAGCAGGAAGCCGAAAAAAAGCGCTTGCGTGAAGCCCAGGCCGACACCAGCGATGCGCCGCGCAAGCCGGTCCACTCCACCCCTGGGGCACTGGTTTCCAGCGGTGGGCCGTCCTATGGCGGAGCATTCGCTTCGGCACGGGGCAAACTTCCATGGCCAGTCGATGGTCGATTGCTGGCACGCTTTGGTGAAACTCGTGGCGACGATGCCCGCTCCAAGTGGGATGGGGTGATGATCAGCGCTGCCGCCGGCAGCCAGGTCCATGCCGTGCATGGGGGCCGGGTGGTATTCGCCGACTGGCTGCGCGGTGCCGGGCTGCTGGTGATCCTCGACCACGGCAACGGCTACCTGAGCCTCTACGGACACAACCAGACGCTGCTCAAGGAAGCTGGCGACGTGGTCAAGGCCGGAGAGTCCATCTCCACAGTGGGTAATAGTGGCGGACAGGACACTCCTGCGCTGTACTTTGCAATTCGTCAGCAGGGCCGCCCCAGCGACCCGGCACAGTGGTGCCACGCGCAAGGATAAGCGCTGCATCTAAATTAGGAGTTCGTTCGACATGCTGCATTTGTCCCGCCTTACCTCGCTGGCCCTGACGATCGCCCTGGTGATCGGCGCGCCCCTGGCGTTCGCCGCCGAAACCGCCCAGGCGACCAGCGCCGCGACCACCAAGGCGCCCTTGCCGCTGGAAGAGCTGCGCACCTTCGCCGAGGTGATGGACCGCATCAAGGCCGCGTATGTCGAACCTGTCGATGACAAGACCCTGCTGGAAAACGCCATCAAGGGCATGCTCAGCAACCTCGACCCGCACTCGTCCTACCTGGGGCCGGAAGACTTCGCCGAACTGCAGGAAAGCACCAGCGGCGAATTCGGCGGCCTGGGCATCGAGGTCGGCGCCGAAGACGGCTTCATCAAGGTGGTGTCGCCGATCGACGATACCCCGGCCTCCAAGGCCGGAATCCAGGCCGGTGACCTGATCGTCAAGATCAACGGCCAGCCGACCCGCGGCCAGACCATGACCGAGGCCGTGGACAAGATGCGCGGCAAGATCGGCCAGAAGATCACCCTGACCCTGGTCCGCGACGGTGGCACGCCATTCGACGTGACCCTGGCCCGCGCCACCATCCAGGTCAAGAGCGTGAAGAGCCAGTTGCTGGAGTCCGGCTATGGCTACATCCGCATCACCCAGTTCCAGGTCAAGACCGGCGAGGAAGTCTCCAAGGCCCTGGCCAAGCTGCGCAAGGACAACGGCAAGAAGCTCAACGGCATCATCCTCGACCTGCGCAACAACCCGGGCGGCGTGCTGCAGGCGGCGGTGGAAGTGGTCGACCACTTCATCACCAAGGGCCTGATCGTCTACACCAAGGGCCGGATCGCCAATTCCGAGCTGCGCTTCTCCGCCACCGGCAAGGACGAGAGCGAAGCCGTGCCCATGGTGGTGCTGATCAACGGCGGCAGCGCCTCGGCCTCGGAGATCGTCGCCGGCGCCCTGCAGGACCAGAAGCGCGCCGTGCTGATGGGCACCACCAGCTTCGGCAAGGGTTCGGTACAGACCGTGCTGCCGCTGAACAACGATCGCGCCCTGAAGATCACCACCGCGCTGTACTTCACCCCCAATGGCCGCTCGATCCAGGCCCAGGGCATCGTCCCGGACATCGAGGTGCGCCGCGCCAAGATCACCAGCGAGTCCCAGGACGGCGAGTACTTCAAGGAAGCCGACCTCCAGGGCCACCTGGGCAACGGCAACGGCGGCGCCGACAAGCCAAGCGGCTCGAGCGGCAAGGCCAAGCCGATGCCGCAGGACGACGACTACCAGCTGGCCCAGGCCCTGAGCCTGCTCAAGGGCTTGAGCATCACCCGCGGAAAATGATTGAACCCTCGCCGGCCGGCCGACTCCCAAGCAGGGAGCCGGCTAGCCGGCGAAGCGTCCGCCAGGGCGTCCCACTGCCAAGGCCATTGCTGATTCCCATGCTGCACTTTCCTTCGACGCACAGCCGCCAGCCGCTCTCCAGGCTGCTCGGCGGCCTGCTGCTGGCCCTGCTCTGCTGCCTCCCGGCCCAGGCCGCCGCCCCACAGGCGCCCAAGGCCTACCTGAGCCTGATCATCGACGACCTGGGCCAGAACCTGCCCCGCGATCGCCGCGTGCTGGGACTACCCGGTCCGGTAACCACGGCGATCATGCCCGATACGCCCCACGCCGCCGAATTCGCCCGGGAAGCCCACCGCGCGGGCAAGATCGTCATCCTGCACATGCCCATGGACCCGGCCACCGGGCCCTTCGCCTGGCACCCGGAGCTGCCGCAGGAAGAACTGCAGAAGCGGCTGGAAGCGGCGTTCCAGGCCGTGCCCTACACCAGTGGTATCAACAACCACATGGGCAGCCGCATGACGTCCCAGCGACCGGCCATGGCCTGGCTCATGGGCGAGCTGCAACGGCGCAACAAGTTCTTCGTCGACAGCCGCACCAGCGCCCAGACCGTGGCCGCCGCCGAGGCACAGAAGATCGGCCTGGCCAGCGTTTCCCGGGATGTGTTCCTCGACGATGAACGTACCGAGCCGGCGATTGCCCAGCAGTTGCAGACGGCAATCAAGCTGGCACACAAGCAGGGCTCGGCGGTGATGATCGGCCACCCGTATCCGCAGACCCTGGCGGTGCTGGAGCGCGAACTGCCCAAGCTCAAGGCCCAGGGCATCGAGTGGATCGATATCAAGTCGATGATCAGCCTGCGCAGCAACCAGGCCATGAGCGGGCATGGCAAGAACGGCAAGTACAGATAGGGCAGCGCGAAGCGGCAAGCCTCAAGCTACAAGCCAAAGCGCCACCGATCTGCTGTTACCTGTAGCTTGCCGCTGATCTAGAGGTAGCGGCCCATGATCTCTTCCACCAGGCCTTCCTTGCGCATCTCGTCCAGGGCCGCCTGGAGCTTGGCTACCACCTCGTCGGATACGTCCTTGTTCAAGGCCAGGTACAGCTCGGCGCTGTTGAAGCGCAGCACCGTCTTGAGGCCGGTGATGCCTTCCTGCTTGGCCAGGTAGCGCCCGGCGGGATCACCGGTGGCCCAGAGATCGATCTGCCCCGTCACCAGCTTCCTGGCGTTGTCCTGGTCACGCAGTACCACTTGCGGGGCCAGGCCCTGCTTGGCCAGGGTCTCGGCGATGGCATCGCCCTTGTAGGCGCCGATCTTGTACTTGCGCGCCTGCTCCAGGGATTCGAGGGTGATCTTGCTGCCGGCCTTGGCCAGCATGATCCAGTCGTCCGGGCCGATGGGGCCGACCCACTTGAACAACGGCTCGCGGTCCGGCAGCCGGGCCATGACGAACACGCCATAACCCGGCTGTTCCAGGGCCATCTTGTAGATGCGTTCCCAGGGAAAGCGCAGGGTCAGGCTGTAGTTGATGCCGGCGCGCCTGCACATCTCACGGACGATATCCACGGCGATACCGTTGATATTCTCGCCCTGGGCGAAGTTCTTGCCGTTGATGGCCATGTTGTAGGGAGGGAAGTTTTCCGTCAGCAACACCAGGGAGGTGTCGGCGGGTTCGGCGGCGCGGGCGAGGCCACCGAGCAGAAAACCGGCGCTGGCGACAACCACAAGAAGACGTTTGAGCATGACGGGTTACCGGGAACCATGGCGAACTCAAGAGTGCCGCGAGCCCGCCATGCTGTCCAGTGGCTATCGCACCACGATCCCGCGCTGGGCCATGTAGGCCTTGGCCTCGGGAACGGTGTACTCGCCGAAGTGGAAGATGCTGGCCGCCAGCACAGCGCTGGCGTGGCCCTCGATGATGCCATCGGCCAAATGCTGCAGGTTGCCGACACCGCCGGAGGCGATCACCGGGATACCCAGGGCATCGCTGATGGCTCGGGTGACGCCCAGGTCGAAGCCGTTCTTCATGCCGTCCTGGTCCATGCTAGTCAGCAGGATCTCGCCGGCCCCCAGGCCCTCCATCTTCTTCGCCCACTCCACCGCGTCCAGCCCGGTGGGCTTGCGCCCGCCATGGGTGAAGATTTCCCAGCGCGGCTCTTCGCCCGGGCCGGATACCTTCTTGGCATCGATGGCGACCACGATGCACTGGGAACCGAAATGCTGTGCAGCCTCGCCCACGAACTCCGGGTTGAACACCGCGGCGGTGTTGATCGAGACCTTGTCCGCACCGGCATTGAGCAGGTTGCGGATGTCTTGCACGGTACGCACGCCACCGCCCACGGTCAGCGGGATGAACACCTGGCTGGCCATGCGCTCGACGGTATGCAAGGTGGTATCACGACCATCGACGCTGGCGGTGATGTCCAGGAAAGTGATCTCGTCGGCACCCTGTTCATCGTAGCGCCGGGCGATCTCCACCGGATCGCCGGCATCGCGGATGTTTTCGAACTTGACGCCCTTCACTACCCGACCGTTGTCCACGTCCAGGCAAGGGATGATGCGCTTGGCTAGCGCCATAGACTTAATCTCCGATTAAGAAGCTTCAAGCTTCAAGCTGCAAGTAAGAGCAGGCCGAGACCAAGCTTTTTAACTTGCAGCTTGCGGCTTACGGCTTGTAGCTGTCGCAGAACGCCTGAGCCTCTGCCACATCCAGCGTGCCCTCGTAGATCGCCCGGCCCGTGATGGCGCCGATGATGCCGGGAGCCTTGGCGTCCAGCAGGGCCTGGATGTCACCCAGGTTATGGATGCCGCCGGAGGCGATCACCGGGATCGAGGTGGCTTCGGCCAGGGCCTTGGTGAAGGGCACGTTGCAGCCCTGCATCATGCCGTCCTTGGCGATGTCGGTGTAGACGATCGCCGAGACGCCATCGGCCTCGAAGCGCTTGGCCAGGTCGATGACCTGTACCGAGCTGACTTCGGCCCAGCCGTCGGTGGCGACGAAACCGTCCTTGGCGTCCAGGCCGACGATGACCTTGCCCGGGAAGGCGCGGCAGGCCTCGGCGACGAACTCCGGCTCCTTCACCGCCTTGGTGCCGATGATCACGTAGCTGACGCCAGCCTTGACGTAGTGCTCGATGGTTTCCAGCGAACGGATGCCACCGCCGATCTGGATCGGCAGGTTCGGGTAGCGCTTGGCGATGGCGGTAACCACCTCACCGTTGACCGGCTGGCCCTCGAAGGCACCGTTGAGGTCAACCAGGTGCAGGCGGCGGCAGCCACCCTCGACCCATTTGGCGGCCATGCTCACCGGGTCGTCGGAGAATACGGTGGAGTCTTCCATGCGACCCTGGCGCAGGCGCACGCAGGCGCCGTCTTTGAGGTCGATTGCGGGAATGATCAGCATGCTTTTTCCTTCGTCAAAAGAGCTGCAAGCTGCAAGCTGTTAGCTGCAAGCAGGCACGCATTGGTATTTCTTGCAGCTTGCAGCCTGGAAGCTGGCCGCTGCCTTAATTCTTCTCGAGCGCCCACAGGTCGCTTTCGATGCTCTCAAACCGCTCCTTGAGGTGCAGCTGAACATCGGCAATCGCCCTGTTGTAGTAGTGGGGGGCAATTTCCTTGCTGAACAACTCGAGGACCTCGGCCACCTCGAACGACCCCAGCTGCAGGTCGAAGCGGTCTTCGAGCAAGCGCTTGAGCTTGTCGAGCGCCTCGCGCTCCTGCTCGGGGGTCAGCGTCAGTATCGGCGCCTTGGTCCGCGACCTGTTCATTTACCAGCGACCGTCCCAGGCCGCGAAGTTCTGCAGCAGCTGCAGGCCATGGGTATGGCTCTTCTCCGGGTGGAACTGCACGGCAAAGCGCGAGCCCTCGGCCAGCGCCGCGGCGAAGTCCACGCCGTAGTGGCCGCTGCCCACCACCTGCCGGGCATTGCCGGCGGTGATGTAGTAGCTGTGCACGAAGTAGAAGCGCGCCAGGTCCGGGATGCTGTGCCACAGCGGATGGTCCACCGCCTGCTTCACTTCGTTCCAGCCCATGTGCGGCACCTTGAGGTGCTCGCCCTCTTCCACCAGGCCCTTGCCGAAGAACTTCACCTGGCCGGGAAACAGCCCGATGCAGTCCACGCCGTCGTTCTCTTCGCTGTGCTCCAGCAGGGCTTGCATGCCCACGCAGATCCCCAGGAACGGACGGTCCTGGCTGACTTCACGCACCAGGGCGTCGAAGCCCAGGCGGCGGATCTCGGCCATGCAGTCGCGGATTGCGCCCACGCCGGGAAACACCACCCGATCGGCTTCGCGGATCACGCTGGCGTCGCTGGTGATCAGCACCTTGCCGGCGCCCACGTGCTCCAGGGCCTTGGCCACGGAGTGCAGGTTGCCCATGCCGTAGTCGATGACGGCTACCGTCTGCATTACAGCACGCCCTTGGTGGAAGGCATCTGCCCGGCCATGCGCTCGTCCAGCTCCACCGCCATGCGCAGCGCACGGCCGAAGGCCTTGAACACGGTCTCGATCTGGTGGTGAGTGTTGTGGCCGCGCAGGGTGTCGATGTGCAGGGTCACGTTGGCGTGGTTGACGAAACCCTGGAAGAACTCCTGGAACAGGTCGACATCGAAGCCGCCGACGGTGGCACGGGTGAAGGGCACGTGCATCTGCAGGCCGGGGCGGCCGGAGAAATCGATCACCACGCGGGACAGGGCTTCATCCAGCGGCACATAGGCATGGCCATAGCGGCGGATGCCTTTCTTGTCGCCGATGGCCTTGCTGAACGCCTGGCCCAGGGTGATGCCGACGTCTTCCACGGTGTGGTGGTCGTCGATATGCAGGTCGCCCTTGCTTTCGATATCCAGGTCGATCAGCCCATGCCGGGCGATCTGGTCCAGCATGTGCTCGAGGAAAGGTACGCCGATATCGAATCGGGCCTTTCCGGTGCCATCCAGGTTGATCGAGGCTTTGATCTGGGTTTCCAGAGTGTCGCGCTCGACAGATGCCTTACGTTCGGCCATCACCAGCTCCGCAAAATCATTGGGCGAAAAAGGCGAGCAGTATAGGCCCGGGGAGGGCCAAACAGGAACACGTCGAACGACATCCTGACGGGCGCGAACCAATGGCTGCGGGGTTGTACCTGTCATGACAAGCAACCCCGGGCGCGAAAGCGAGCGACCTCGCTCCCGCGCCAGGCAGGATCCTAGTGGAACAGCACTGCGGTCTTCTGCAGGGTTATCCACACGCCCCATGCCAGGGGGATGCCCACCACCAGCCAGGCGGCGATCACCAGCGGCTTGCTGCCAGGCGAAGCCTTCCACTCCAGGACGACGCTGCTGTCGGCGCCCTTGTCGTGGCCCAGGGCCTGCTCGGCCGCCAGTTGCTCGTCGGTCATGAAGTACTTGTCGGCCACCGGGCGCACCATCAGGTTGCACAGGAAGCCCAGCACCAGCAGGCCGGCGAGGATGTACAGGGTGATGTCGTAGGCCGCGGCGCGCTCGACGCCGATGCTCAGCTGGTATTCGCGCAGGTAGTTCACCAGCACCGGGCCCAGCACGCCGGCGGCCGCCCAGGCCGTCAGCAAGCGGCCGTGGATCGCGCCCACCATCTGGGTGCCGAACAGGTCCGCCAGGTAGGCCGGGACCGTGGCGAAACCGCCGCCGTACATCGACAGGATGATGCAGAACGCCGCCACGAACAGGGCGATGTTGCCCAGGTGGCCGAGGTTCGGGATCAGCGCATACAGGGCAAACCCGAGGGCGAAGAACACGAAGTAGGTGTTCTTGCGGCCCAGGTAGTCGGAGAACGACGCCCAGAAGAACCGGCCACCGATGTTGAACAGGCTCAGCAGGCCGGTGAAGCCGGCGGCGATGGCGGCGATCTGCGCCAGTTGCCCGGCGTCCAGCTGGCTGAAGCTCAGGCCGTTGCCCAGCAGTTTGCCGGCGAACACTTCCTGCAGCAGTGGCGAGGCCATGCCGAGGATGCCGATACCGGCCGACACGTTAAGGCACAGCACCAGCCACACCAGGCGGAACTGCGGGGTCTTCCAGGCCACGTTCACATGCACGTGGCGGTGGGTGATCATCGCGTTACCGGCTTTTTTCGCCGGCGCGTTCCAACCCTCGGGCTTCCAGCCGGTGGGCGGTACGCGATACGCCAGGGCGCCGCCGATCATGAACACGAAGTAGATCGCGGCCATCACCAGGAAGCTCTGCCAGACGCCGACGCTGGTGGGAGTAGCGAAGTGGCTCATCAACGCGGCCGCCAGGGGCGCACCGACCATCGCACCGCCGCCGAAGCCCATGATCGCCATGCCGGTGGCCATGCCGCGCTTGTCCGGGAACCACTTGATCAGGGTCGACACCGGGGAGATGTAGCCCAGGCCCAGGCCGATCCCGCCGATCACCCCGGAGCCGATCCACATCAGCCAGATCTGGTGGGTATAGACCCCCAGGGCGGAAATCAGCAGGCCGCCGCACCAGCACAGGGCGGAGACCACCCCAGCCTTGCGTGGACCGGCGTGCTCCAGCCAGCCGCCCCAGATCGCCGCCGAGCAGCCCAGGAAGATGAAGAACAGGGTGTAGATCCAGCCGAGCATGGAGATCGGCCAGTCACACTGGGACGAGAAGACCTGGGCGATGAAGCCCATGCCCGGCTCGCAAGCCACGGGCGCGCTGATACCCAGCGCCTTGGACAGCGGCAGCCAGAACACCGAGAAGCCATAGGCCATGCCGATGCACAGGTGGATGGCCAGGGCGGCCGGTGGTACCAGCCAGCGGTTGAAACCGGGCTTGGCGATGATGCGTTCTTTGGACAAGAACGCCGGCTGGGCGGGCACGCTGGCCGCCACGTTGCTAGAGCTCATGGATGTTCCCCCAATTATTGGAATTGTTCATCGGCCACTCCCCTGCGACGACCTTGGCACGAGGGCACGGTCGTTCTGATTGAGTAAAGCTTCCTTTGGGCAGGCGCGACATTAAGTCGCAGAAGGACGGACGAACCGCCAGAGGTTACCATTTGCAAAACATTAAGAAAGCAAACTGCTATCTCCTTTTTTACCGCGACTGCTCTGGTGGTCGCCGCCCACCCTCGCTCCAGGAACCCCAATGCCCATCGTTGTCCAAGCGCTGCACGACGCCAGCCCCCAGGACCAGCAGGACCTGCGCAAGATCTACCAGGACGCCCCGGACTGGCTGTTCGCCCCCCATGCCGATGCCCCGCAACTGATCGCCCATGCCCTGGGGGAGACCAGCCTGCTGGTGGCGCGCTTCAACGACCGCCTGCTGGGAGCCGGATATCTGCAACGGCACTCGGACGGCTGGTCCCTGTCCCACCTTTGTGTGCGCAAGATCACCCGGCGCCGCGGCGTGGCCGAACGCCTGGTGAGCCAGGCCCGGGAAATGGCCCGGACCGAGGGGGCGAACCTCTGCCTGCTGGCACCGGCCGGGCATCTCGAGGCCCAGGCCCTGGCGGCCAAGCTGCGACTGGAACTCAAGTACCCGTAGACGGTTTGGGTCAACAGTCGCCAGGTCCGGGGCGTTATACTGCCCCGCTAAATTTTGAATTCGACATACAAGGACTCGCCCATGAAAGCGCTCGGCAAAATCCTGGGTCTGGTAATTCTCGGGCTGTTACTGATCATCGTGGCTCTGGGCTTCGCCCTGACCCACCTGTTCGACCCCAACGACTACAAAGACGAAATCCGCCAGATCGCCCGGGACAAGGCCCACATCGAGCTGACCCTCAATGGCGACATCGGCTGGAGCCTGTTCCCCTGGCTCGGCCTGGAACTGCACGACGCCGGGGTGGCCACCCTGGCCAACCCCACCCAGCCTTTCGCCGACCTGCAGATGCTGGGCCTGTCGGTTCGCGTGCTGCCATTGCTGCGCCGCGAAGTACAGATGAGCGACGTCCGGGTCGAGGGCCTGAACCTGCGCCTGAACCGCGACAAGGACGGTCACGGCAACTGGCAGGACATCGGCAAGGCTGCGCCGGCCGACCGCCAGGCCGAGACGCCTGCCACCAGCACCGGCGAAACCGGCGAGGCTGCGGCCAGCGCGGAAAAACCCGCGCAGCCGATCCGCCTGGATATCGACAGCCTGACGGTGAACAACGCCCGGGTCGAATACAACGACGAACAGACCGGCAAGCAGTTCACCGCCGAGAGCATCCAGCTCAGCACCGGGCCGATCCACGAAGCCACCAACACTCCGGTCAAGCTCACCGCCTTCCTGGCCAGCAGCCAACCGGCAGTGCGCGTGCGCACCGAGCTCAACGGCGAACTGCGCTTCGACCGCGCCCTGCAGCGCTACCAGTTCGAGGACATGCGCTTGTCCGGCGAGGCGGCCGGCGACCCGTTGCAAGGCAAGACCCTGACCTTCTCCGCCCAGGGCCAGCTGCTGCTGGACAAGGCCGCCAACGTCGGCCAGTGGACCGGGCTGAAGCTCTCCCTCAACCAGCTGCGGGCCCTGGGCGAACTCAAGGTCAATGACCTGGACAAGACGCCACAGATCAGCGGCGGGATCTCCATCGCCCAGTTCGACCTGGCGAAGTTCGTCGACAGCATCGGCCAGACCCTGCCGGCCATGGCCGAGGGCAGCCTGAGCAAGGTCGAGCTGGCCAGCCGCCTGCAAGCCACGCCCACCAGCCTGGCCCTGGAAGATCTCAATCTGAAGCTCGACGACAGCAGCTTCAGCGGCCGCCTGGCCATCGAGGACTTCGCCAAGCAAGCCCTGCGCGCCCAGCTCAAGGCCGATACCTTCAATGTCGACCGCTACCTGCCGCCCAAGTCCGCCGCAGCCAACAGCGCCGCCGCGGCCCGCAAGGCCGAAGTACAGGGTAGCGAGGCGGCTGCCGCGGGCGGCACCACGCCGCTGCCCGACGCACCGACCAAGGGCGCCTGGAGCACCGACCGCCTGCTGCCGGTGGAGCGCCTGGCCCAGCTCGATGTCGACGCCGACCTGAACTTCGGCCAACTGACCCTGGACAAGCTGCCGATCCAGAATGCCGCGCTCAAGGCCTCCGGCCAGGGCGGCCTGCTGAAACTCGCCGACCTGCGCGGCGAGCTGTTCAACGGCAGCTTCGAGGCCAACGGCACCCTGGACGTGCGCCAGAGCACCCCGAAACTGAACCTGCAGACCCGGATCAACCGGGTGCCGGTGGAGCGCATCCTGGAAAACCAGGGCCAGAATCCTCCGGTCAAGGGCCTGGTCACCCTGAGCAGCAACCTCACTGGCAATGGCAACAGCCAGAAGGCGCTGATCGACAGCCTCAACGGCACCGCCAGCTTCGCCATCAACAACGGTGTGCTGCTCAACGCCAGCATCGAGCAACAGCTGTGCCAGGGTATCGCCGTGCTCAACCGCAAGAACCTGACCAGTACCCCGCGCGGCAAGGACACCCCGTTCCAGGAGCTCAAGGGCAACCTGACCTTGCGTAATGGCGTGGCCAGCAACCCGGACCTGAAGGTGCGCATCCCCGGCATGACCGTCAACGGCAACGGCGACATCGACCTGCGCGTGCTGGGCCTGGATTATCGCGTGGGCATCATCGTCGAAGGCGACCTGAGCGATAACCCGGATCCGGCCTGCCAGGTGGGCGAGCGCTTCCGTGGCATCGAGCTGCCGCTGCGTTGCCGTGGCCCGCTGGAGCTGGGCGCCAAGGCCTGCCGCCTGGACAAGGACGGCCTGGGCCAGGTCGCGGCCAAGCTGGCGGGCGAGCGACTCAAGGAAAAGATCGACGAGAAGCTCGGCGACAAGGTCAGCCCGGAACTGAAGAACGCGATCAAGGGGCTGTTCAAGCGATGAGAGCCGAGGCTTTTTCCAGCGCGGTGCTGGATTGGTATGACCGTCACGGGCGCCACGACCTGCCCTGGCAACAGGACATCAACCCGTATCGGGTCTGGGTCTCGGAGATCATGCTGCAGCAGACCCAGGTCAGTACCGTGCTCAACTACTTCGACCGCTTCATGGCCTCCCTGCCCACGGTGCAGGCCCTGGCCGAGGCACCGGAAGACGAAGTGCTGCACCTGTGGACCGGCCTGGGCTACTACACCCGCGCACGCAACCTGCAGAAGACCGCGAAGATCGTGATGGCCGAGCATGGCGGCGAGTTTCCCCGCGACGTGGAAAAACTCACCGAGCTGCCGGGTATCGGGCTCTCGACCGCCGGGGCCATCGCCAGCATCAGCATGGGCCTGCGGGCGCCGATCCTGGATGGCAACGTCAAGCGGGTCCTGGCGCGCTTCACCGCCCAGGAGGGCTACCCGGGGGAACCCAAGGTGGCCAAGCAGCTATGGGCGGCCGCCGAACGCTTCACGCCCCACTCGCGGGTCAACCACTACACCCAGGCGATGATGGACCTGGGGGCGACCCTGTGCACCCGTAGCAAGCCCAGTTGCCTGCTGTGCCCCCTGGAGCGGCACTGCGAGGCGCACATGCTCGGCCTTGAGACCCGCTACCCGGTGCCCAAGCCGCGCAAGGAGGTGCCACAGAAGCGCACCCTGATGCCCATGCTGGCCAACCGCGAAGGCGCCATCCTGCTTTACCGACGCCCCTCCAGCGGGCTCTGGGGCGGGCTCTGGAGCCTGCCGGAGCTCGATGGACTGGACGACATCCAGCACCTGGCCATGCAGCACTCCCTGGAGCTGGGTCAACAACAGCAGATGCCTGCTCTGGTACACACCTTCAGCCACTTCCAGCTGGCCATCGAGCCCTGGCTGATCCGAGTCGAAGAGTCGGCCCTGCACGTCGCCGAGGCCGACTGGCTCTGGTATAACCTCGCCACCCCGCCGCGCCTGGGCCTTGCCGCCCCGGTGAAGACACTGCTCAAACGCGCGGCTGAAGTATTGAATGCAGGAGAGTCGTCATGACCCGCACCGTAATGTGCCGCAAGTACCAAGAAGAACTGCCAGGCCTGGACCGTCCGCCGTACCCGGGCGCCAAGGGCCAGGATATCTACGAGCACGTCTCGGCCAAGGCCTGGGGCGACTGGCAGAAGCACCAGACCCTGCTGATCAACGAAAAGCGCCTGAACATGATGAACGCCGAGGATCGCAAGTTCATCCAGGCGGAAATGGACAAGTACTTCTCCGGCGAGGAATACGCCAAGGCCGAAGGTTACGTGCCGCCAGCGGAGTGAAACCGCTGCAAATCCGGGGGGCGGATCGTAAGCGGCGGTAATAATTAAACTTTTTTTCAAAACTTGCTTGACGCCCCCCTGAAAAACCCGTTTAATGCGCCCCGTTGCCCAGATAGCTCAGTCGGTAGAGCAGGGGATTGAAAATCCCCGTGTCGGCGGTTCGATTCCGTCTCTGGGCACCACCTTCAGTTTTCAGGTGGCCAAGCACACCTGAAGACACACAGAAAGCCCGCCTAGTGCGGGCTTTTTGCTTTCTACGGTTTACCAACCCTTCCCCGCCGATTCGGCCTGGAGCCCCGCCCGCAGCACGGCAGCAACGCTGTGATCCGCCAGCGCATCGCTCCATAGCCAGCCTCAATGGATAACGCGCTACAACCTGCGCCTATTCACGATCGGTGAATACCATCCGCGCACCTGCCAGCTCCTGCGACTGCGGGGCTTCGAATACGCTTTCAGCGAAATCGAACATCTGCGGAGTGACCTCCATGGCGTACGTTTGCCCCCGCTGCTCATTGCGGCGCGCTACCCGATTGCGCCGAGCTTGCGCTTCCGCGGTGACGTAGTGGAGTACGGCCGGGCTGCCGTGCCGGGCGGCAAAGGCGTACGCCGTCTCGCGTCGCTGGCGACGAAGAAAGCCCAGGTCGAGGATGACGGAGCCGCCACAGCGCAATACCTCGGCAGCCACCGAGTAGATGACTGCCTCGCAACGATCCACTCGCTCGGCGAACCATGCCGGGTTCATTGCCTGGACAGTGGTGCCCGATGCGATGTCAGGCGCAAACAACTTGGCCATCCAGGCATCCATGGAGAAAACCACGGCGCTACCGCCGCTCGAGAGTTCATGGGCATAAGTGGACTTGCCCGCCCCCACGGGCCCGCAAACCAGGTGGACAGCGCTGTGTTCCATGATCGATTCCTTATTGAAAGTTCAGCGGCACGATTTAGATCAGCGCCAGGGCGCGGTGGATGAAATGCACCAGCGAGTCGTTCAGGCCGGTGTATGCACTCAAGCCAGCTTCTTGTGCGTAGGCATGGCGCACCTTGCGCTCAAGCTCCGGGTCGTCACCGTAATGGGAGGCACGAAACAACCCCAGCCACTGCCGGGCCAGCTCCTGCATACCAGGGGATGCGGCTTCGAGGCCGTTGCGCTGATGCTCGCGGGCCTGTGCGATCAAGGGCTGCCACTGCCAAAGATGCTCGAGTTGGCGCTGCGTCAGGTCTTGCTGCTCGGCGGGGGTCAGGTAGTTGACCATTAGCGCTGCTCGAGCATGGACGAAGGCCACCATGACCCAATCCAGCATGGCGTCATGAATCCCGTTGAGTTGCTGCGCTCGCCGGGAATTTCGCTGGAGCGCCGTCAGCTTGAAGGCCAGCTCGGCATCCTCGGCGACGGTCAAATGCACCAGGCGCATCCAGCGCCAGGCCAATGCTTGCGCGTGCGGACTGTGCCCTGGCGTCTGCGCCGCGATGGCTGACTGGACGTCGGCCACCAGCAGTTCCCAGTCCCGCTCGACATCATCCAGCCGCTCTTCGACGGCCAGCAAGGCCGCGATCTCGCTTGCGGACAAGACTTCCTCTTGCAGGGCCAGCATCTCCAGCATGTCGATCCAGTCGATGCCGAGAAGCACGGTGCCCTTGCCTATCTTCTGGTTCAGCCTCAGCAGGCGCACACGCAGCTTCTCGATATGGCGTTGCTGCGCAGCCAGGGATTCAAGTTGCCGGGAAATGAGCTCTGCGGGAGACAGGCTGTCCGCTTGCAGCATCTGCTTGATCTGCTCCAGCGAATGCCCGCCCTGCTTGAGCACCTGGATACGCCCCAGACGAGCGGCGTCGGCCTCTGAATACAGCCGATTGCCGCCATTGGAGCGTGTGGAGGGAGAAAGCAGTCCCAGCCCATCGTAATGATGCAAGGTGCGCACTGTAACGCCAGCCCTGAGAGCCAGTTCACCGATCTTCAACATTCCTCATCTGCCTCCCTACGCCGAGCAATGGTTGAAGACAGGATAGATCCTCACGCTACGTCAGGTTCAAGCCCCCAGGGCTGCGCTCAAAAGTTATCCCAATGGACGTTGAGATCGCGCCGGGCGCTAGCGGCGACATCGATAGTGCTACGCCGCTCCAGGCCCTTGCGGGTAGTGACGACCTGGAACTTGCCGGGGGGCAGCTGCACATAGACGATCGGCCCCACCCCGGCCAGGCTCAACAGGGAATGCCCCTGGGCATTCTCGATGGCCACGTCCACATCCGAGGTGTACTGGTTCTGCGGGCCGACGGAAAACGTCAGGTGCAGGTTGTAGCCCGTTACCTGCTGGATGGCCCGCGACTCATCCAGGCCGATCCCGCCGCTGAGGTAGGCGATTCCGTTTTGCTGCTGCGGCACCAACTGGACGCCGGCCGGATCGATCGGCTCGCTGCTGGCGACGGCGCCCAGTACGCTGGGTGATGCCAACGCAAGCAGCAGCACGGCGAGCGCCGACATGACACTGATGGAAGAGCATTTCATGATGACCACTCCCGGGTTCGTTTCGAACCCCTGCAATGGGGCGCCACCATCAAGCCTCCAGCCCCAGGATCGGTAGCGCCCGGGCCTCCCCTATTGCATCGCGAATGGCCAAGCCACGGCAGCCCTGCACAACTGGCCCGCCTCAAGCTCCCAAACTTCAGTGTACGCCTCGATACCGGCGGTTTTAGACCGATTCGGCACCAGGGCTTGAGCGAAGACGCCTAAGGCGCCTCAGTCCGCGCCTGCCTCCATCAGCCCCTCGAGCGCGGCGTCGGCCTCGGCCCGCTGCGCCGGGGTCGGCCCGGTGGCGAACCGGCTACGCCCCTGGTCCAGGGCCAGGTAGGCATTGTCGCCATCGCCCCAGATGTAGGAGTAGATGAACAGGAAGCTGTCGGATTCGGGCTGGCAGAAGGCGGCGACGCCGCGCAAGGGCGCCAGCAACTGGATCATCTCGCCGTAGTTGTCGGTGAACTCCAGCAAGGCGAACTGCCAGCGACCAGCCTTGGGGTCATAACGTGAATACGCACCGGGGCCCATCCAGATCTCCACCGTTTCCTGCAGGCTGCGCGCCCCGGAGTCGCGCAACGACTCGGCGTCCACCAGGCCCGGGCCGTACATCTGCTTGCTGTTGAACCATTGCTGCCAGTCGCCATAGGCCAGTGCCGGGCGCGGCGTCGCCGCCATGGCCTTGGCATAGTCTTCCGGCGTCATGTTGCAGCGCAGATAGACCGAAGACGGCTCGTTCGCCCGCACCTGTGCGCCAGCGGCCATGAGCACCGCCAGCACCAGCCCCTTCCATGAGCACCACCGCATCATCGTCATTCCCGATCCTTGCAAAAAAAGAGCGCCAGCATACCTTTGCGCCGCCAATGACAGGCCACGGCGTTATCACCAAGGGCCTCTCGCAGAGTAAAGTGACCATCGCCTCGCAAAGGAACGGCCCGCAGTGAACCAGAAACGAACCCGCATCCCCCTGCCCCACCCCAAGCCCGTCGACAACCGTAGCGGCGCCTGGCTGCTGCTGGTAGTCGGGACCGTGCTGCTGTTGCTCAGCGGGCTGCTGGCCTGGACCCTGGCCGGCGCGCTGGTCGACGGGCAGATCGTCACCGGCAACCGCGCCGGCCCCAGGCACGTCTACAGCCTGGCGCTGCAGCCCACCCAGTTCTATGGCGAGCTGCTGTGGCAGGGCCTCACTACCCTGCTCCTGGGCGCACTGGCCGCTGCCGCCCTGTGGATCGGACGGTCATTGATGGTCGCCGATAGACCCCGCCGCTGAGCCAGGACCCCACTTCAGCCATTCAGGAACACGTTCCCATGTCCCTGTTATCCCCTCCCGAACAGCCAGCCACCCGCCACGCCACCGTCGAACCGGCCAGTGGCCCCAGCGAAAGCTTCAAGGAGCCCGCGGCCGACGGCGTCATGCTCGGCGGCTTTGCCTGGCGCCATGCCCAGCCGGATCCACAACGCCCGGTGGTGATCATCAGCGCCGCCACCTCGGTGCGCTGCCGCTACTACTTTCGCTTCGCCGACTACCTGTTTGCCCACGGCTTGGATGTCATGACCTACGACTACCGTGGCATCGGCGAATCGCGGCCGGCATCCCTCAAGGGCTTCAAGGCCTCCTGGTCGGACTGGGGCGCCCTGGATTTCGAAGCGATGCTGCAACGTGCCCAGCGCGAATTTCCCGGCCAGCCGATCGACGTCGTCGGCCACAGCTTCGGCGGTTGCGCGGCAGGCCTGGGCAACTCGGCGGGGGTGATCCGGCGCATGGCGACCATGGGCGCGCAATTCGCCTACTGGCGTGACTACGCCCCGGCAGAACGCTGGCGGATGCTGGGCAAATGGCACCTGGCGATGCCCCTGCTGACCCGCCTCTATGGTTACTTCCCCGGCAAGCGCCTGGGGTGGATGGAAGACACCCCGGCCGGGGTGGTCCGCGACTGGAGCACCCCGCACCCGCGCTACGAAGGGCGCCCCAGTGGCCGCAAGATCGCCACCGAGCGCAATGGCCAGCCTTTCGCCCATGTCACGGCACCGATCCTGGCCATCAGCCTCAGCGACGATCCGTTCGGCACCGTGGCCGCCATCGAACGCCTGCTGGGCTATTTCCACAACAGCCCGCGCACCCATTTGCGTATCCGTCCGCAGGACATCGGCGAGACCGCCGTCGGCCACTTCGCATTCTTCCACAGCCGTTTCGAGACCCGGTTGTGGCCGATCATCCTCGGCTGGCTGCGCCACGGCGAACTGGATAGCCGCAGCCCGGGGCGCCTGATCCCCAGGAACTGAGCCGCGACCGACACCACCTCCCGGCCGAAGGCAGGTGCCCCACCGCCGATTTACTGGCATCCTTGCCCGCCTCACCGGCCGCCACTGCACGGCGGCCCATGCGATACATCTTCAGGCAACCAGGTAACACGCCCATGGCATCTGCGAACAAGCAACACAAAAGGGCCCAGCGGGCGAAAACCAAGGCCAAGCAAAACCGCGTCAAGCGCACTGCACCGACCTCGGAACTGGACCTGGACCCCAACGACAGCCGCATCGACTTCGAATCGGTAGACCTGACCGAGCTGTTCGTGAAAATGCGCGACGCCGAGAAAACCAGCCAGCAGGCCATGTGCGCGGCGTTCCTGGCGGCCCCGTTGCTGGAACTGGTGTATGAGCAGGAGGGCGAACAAGGCGCCACCGACTTCATCCTCGCGGCACTGATCGAATACCGTAACTGGTCCACCGAGGCCGACGAAGCCACGGCGCTGGCCTGGATCGAATCCGAGGCCTTCCAGGCCGATTACCTCGCCGCCTCCCAGGCCCTGTTCAGCACCGAAGGCTGAACGAGCGGCAAGAAAAAAGGGCGCATCCTGTGGATGCGCCCTTTTGCATTTCAGCTACTAGAACCGCCCGATACTCAGGCCGCTTCCAGCCGCGGGATTTCCATGCCGATGCGCGAGCTGGCGAAGCTCAGGTCGCCGCTGGCGATGGATTGGGCCTTGAAGCCGGCGCCGATCAGGTCACGGACGAACAGCTTGTTGTAGATGAACATGAACACCAGGTTGCTCAGGCCGAAAGTGAACATGGACAGCAGGAACATGATGGCTGCCCATTTCCAGTCGGCGCGGAACAGGGCCGGGATGAAACCGAAGAAGAACACGGTCCAGGAGAAACCGACTGGCGCTTCCTTGATGGCTCCGGTGTTCGGGTTTTTGAAGATGATTTTGGTGAACGCCATGTGCGTCTCCTTGCCGCCCCGTTATGAGGAACCAATGACCGGGCGATCACCATTGGAACCAGTGCTAGGTTCTTCGGGCAGGGACCATCGACCACGCCAAGGGCGAGTGCAAACCGGTCAAGAGCTGGAAAGGCGAGGCGTTTCAAGGGAAAGCGGCGGACCCGCAGGTTCCGACAAGCGTTCAATCCCTTGTACAAAAGCGCTATTCCATAGCTCCTCTCACGCTGGCACGCAAGAGCTCTTATCGAAGAGCGCGCAGGCTACTATTTCGCCTGCATGCTGTCCACGAAACCTCATGTAACAAGTCACAAATCCAATAAAAACGCCCTCTGTCTATGTCGGCAACGGTCTTTTTGAATTCCAGGCGATCAATTGATCCGCCCCACCCCCCACACGCAAGTGCGACCGACACGTCCCCGGATACCGCCACATCGGCGCCGGCAGCCCCACGCCGGATCAGAAGCTGGACACCCATGACCTGCCGGAACAAAAAAGACTAACTCCACCCGGCCCGGGTTCGTTCTCGCAAAAGGGCAGTCTCGCAGCACGCCTTGATCACCCAGGCCATGAAGGCAAGTACAGAGCCGCGGCCCGGGATTGCCGAACCTTTCCGATAAAGATCGGCAACTCATTGAACTCGATGGCTTTTTTCCAGGTCATTGCTCGACATCGCCGCCATCAGACGACCTCGTCCGGCAAAAACACGGTCAAAAAGCGTGGGATACCCAATTAACCGACAGATCCATGACCTTTGGCCCGTTAACCCTTCCAACACCCGGCCAAAGCTGGCACCATCGCGCCTTTTTTTACGCGACACCCGCCGGATCCAGGGTTCAAACGGGCGTTCGGTTGTTGATGGGGCGACAGTCAGCTGTGCCGATGCGACAACCTGCCACACGTCGCTCGTTTACCTCCGGCAGCGCTGTTGGCTGCGATTCGAACCCTATGCTAGCTTGGCGCCTCGCCAGGAAGGCAGCCCAACAGCAGGAGCACATTGAACTCTATGAGGACCGCACATGGCTGAGGCCACGCCCGCGCTTGAAATCCGCAACTTGCACAAACGCTACGGCTCCCAGGAGGTACTCAAGGGTATCTCGCTGACCGCTCGCGACGGTGACGTGATATCGATCCTGGGTTCCTCCGGTTCAGGCAAGTCCACTTTCCTACGCTGCATCAACCTGCTGGAAAACCCGCACCAGGGCCAGATCCTGGTAGCCGGCGAAGAGCTCAAGCTCAAGGCCGCGAAGAACGGCGAGCTGATTGCCGCCGACAGCAAGCAGATCAACCGCCTGCGCAGCGAAATCGGTTTCGTATTCCAGAACTTCAATCTCTGGCCGCACATGAGCGTGCTCGACAACATCATCGAGGCACCGCGTCGCGTGCTGGGCCAGAGCAAGGCCGAGGCCATCGAGGTGGCCGAGGCCCTGCTGGCCAAGGTCGGCATCGCCGACAAGCGCCACGCCTACCCGGCCCAGCTCTCCGGCGGCCAGCAACAACGCGCCGCCATCGCCCGGACCCTGGCGATGCAACCCAAGGTCATCCTGTTCGACGAGCCGACCTCGGCCCTGGACCCGGAAATGGTCCAGGAAGTCCTCAACGTGATCCGCGCCCTGGCCGAAGAAGGCCGCACCATGTTGCTGGTCACCCATGAAATGAGTTTTGCCCGCCAGGTCTCCAGCGAAGTGGTGTTCCTGCACCAGGGTCTGGTAGAAGAGCAAGGTTCGCCCGAGCAGGTCTTCGAGAACCCGCTTTCGGCACGCTGCAAACAATTCATGTCCAGCAACCGCTAACGGAGCTAAACGCATGCAGAGCTATAAGAAAGTCCTCCTGGCCGCTGCCGTCACCCTGGCCTTCAGCGCCAGCGCCGCCGCCGAGACCCTGAAGATGGGCATAGAGGCAGCCTACCCTCCCTTCAACAACAAGGACGCCAGTGGCCAGGTCGTCGGTTTCGACAAGGACATCGGCGACGCCCTGTGCGCCAAGATGAAAGTCGAATGCACCGTGGTCACCTCCGACTGGGACGGCATCATCCCGGCCCTGAACGCCAAGAAGTTCGACTTCCTGATCTCCTCGCTGTCGATCACCGACGAGCGCAAGCAGGCGGTGGACTTCACCGATCCGTACTACTCCAACAAGCTGCAGTTCATTGCCCCCAAGGCCAAGACCGACTTCAAGACGGACAAGGCCTCGCTCAAGGGCAAGATCATCGGGGCACAACGCGCGACCCTGGCCGGCACCTGGTTGGAAGACAACCTGGGTGACGACATCACCATCAAGCTCTACGACACCCAGGAGAACGCTTACCTGGACCTGACTTCCGGCCGACTGGACGCGATCCTGGCCGACAAGTACGTCAACTACGAGTGGCTCAAGAGCGATGCGGGCAAGCTTTTTGAGTTCAAGGGCGAGCCTATGGTGGAAAGCGACAAGATCGGGATTGCCGTGCGCAAGAAAGATCCCCTGCGCGAGAAGCTGAACACCGCCTTGAAGGAAATCGTGGCCGACGGCACTTACAAGAAGATCAACGACAAGTACTTCCCGTTCAGCATCTATTGATACTGACTTGCCTGACCGGCGCTCACCCTCGGGGCGCCGGTCCTTAGCAAAGCCATCCAGACCCCATGAATATCGATCTCTTCGGATTCGGCCCGGCGCTCGCCGCCGGCGCGCTGATGACCGTCAAGCTGGCCCTCTCGGCGTTATGCCTGGGGCTGGTGCTCGGACTGCTCGGCGCCTTGGCCAAGACCTCCCCGTTCAAGCCCCTGCGTTGGCTTGGCGAAACCTATTCGACCATCGTGCGCGGCGTTCCGGAATTGCTCTGGGTGCTCCTGATCTACCTGGGCACGGTGAAGACGATGAACGCGCTGGGGGAGCATTTCGGTAACCCAGACCTGGCTCTCAGCCCGTTCGTAGCCGGGGTGATAGCCCTCGGGCTGTGTTTCGGCGCCTATGCCACGGAAGTGTTCCGCGGCGCGATCCTGGCCATCCCCAAGGGTCACCGCGAGGCCGGTACCGCGCTAGGCCTCTCCAAGTGGCGGATTTTCAACCGCCTGATCCTGCCGCAGATGTGGCGCATCGCCCTGCCGGGCCTGGGCAACCTGTTCATGATCCTGATGAAGGACACCGCGCTGGTGTCGGTGATCGGCCTTGAAGAAATCATGCGCAACGCGCAGAACGCCGTAACCTTCGCCAAGCACCCGTTCACCTTCTATATGGTCGCGGCCGTCATGTACCTGGGCCTGACCGTGCTGGCCATGATCGGCATGCACTTCCTGGAAAAACGCGCCGCCCGCGGCTTTGTGAGGACGACGTAATGGAATGGGAAGTCATCTACAAATGGCTGCCGAAGTTCATCCAGGGTGCAACGCTGACCCTGGAGCTGGTGGGCTTCGCGGTGATTCTCGGTCTGCTGCTGGCCATCCCGCTGGGCATTGCCCGCTCGTCCAGGCTCTGGTACGTGCGCGCCCTGCCCTACGCCTACATCTTCTTCTTTCGTGGCACGCCGCTGCTGGTGCAGCTGTTCCTGGTGTATTACGGCCTGGCGCAGTTCGATGCGGTGCGCGAAAGCTTCATGTGGCCCTACCTGCGCGATCCGTTCTGGTGCGCCACCGCCACCATGACCCTGCACACCGCGGCCTATATCGCCGAGATCCTGCGGGGCGCGATCCAGGCCATTCCGCCCGGTGAAATCGAAGCGGCGCGGGCCCTGGGCATGTCCAAGCCCAAGGCGCTGTTCTACATCATCCTGCCGCGTGCTGCGCGCATCGGCCTGCCGGCCTACAGCAACGAAGTGATCCTGATGCTCAAGGCCAGCTCCCTGGCCAGCACCGTGACCCTGCTGGAACTGACCGGTATGGCGCGGACCATCATTGCCCGCAACTACCTGACGGTGGATATGTTCTTTACCGCTGGGGTGTTCTACCTGTTGATGTCGTTCATCCTGGTCCAGGCCTTCCGCCAACTGGAACGCTGGCTACGGGTCGACGCCTGCCAGGGCCGTTGAGCCCTCCCGCTCCCGCCAGGGAGCGGGCCTGCCCCGGATTCGTCACCATGCCCGCCATCCTCCAAGGCCCTGCACTACTTACCCGCTTCCAGGCCTTGGATGCCTTCCTCCTGGAGCACCAGGGGCTCTGGCGCCCACGCCCGTTCCAGTATCTGCAACTGCCCTGGGAAGCCCGCTACCGCGAACTCGCCCAGTGGCTGCGCCAGCGTTCCCTGGCAGACGCCGAAACCGCCCACAATCACCCGGAACAGCTGGACGCGCCCGCCCCCTTCGCCCAGTTGGCGGCCCAGTCGCGGGCCCTGGCCGAGCTGACGGAGCTGCCCGCCAGCGATCTGCCGGCCATGCGAGCGCGGCTGAATGTCGATGTGCCTGGACGCAAATGGCAGCAGATCGAAGCCTTCGCCGCCCGCCTGCAATTCGACCAGGCTCCCGCCCACTGGCTCGACTGGTGTTCCGGCAAGGGCCACCTGGGACGGCGCCTGCTGCAACCGGGGCAATGCCTGACCTGCCTCGAATACGACCCGGCGCTGGTGGCCAGCGGCGAACAACTGAGCCGCCACCATGGCCTGGCCGCCAGCCATGTGCAGCAGGATGTACTGGCCGATACGGTCGCCGCGCAGCTGGCTGCCGGACACAGCCCGGTGGCGCTGCATGCCTGCGGCGACTTGCACGTGCGCCTGATGCAGCTCGCCAGCCAGGCCGGCTGCCGCCAGCTGGCCATCGCCCCGTGCTGCTACAACCGCACCAGCGCCAGCCAGTACCAGGGTTTATCCACAGCCGGCCAGGCGTCCGTCCTGCGGCTGTCCCTGGACGACCTGGGCCTGCCCATGAGCGAGACCGTGACCGCCGGGGCCCGGGTCCGGCGCCAGCGCGACCAGTCCATGGCCTGGCGCCTGGGCTTCGACCTGCTGCAACGCCAGTTGCGAGGCGTCGATGACTACCTGCCCACCCCCTCGCTGCCCAGTCACTGGCTGGACAAGCCGTTCGCCGAATACTGCCGCGACCTGGCGGCCCTCAAGGAGTTACCCACAATCGGCGCGCAAGACTGGCCGGCACTGGAAGCCGCCGGCTGGCAACGCCTGGCCCAGGTGCGCAACCTGGAACTGCTGCGCGGCCTGTTCCGCCGGCCATTGGAACTGTGGCTGGTGCTGGACCGGGCATTGTTTCTGCAACAGCAGGGCTATCAGGTACGCCTGGGGACCTTCTGCCCTGCGCACCTGACCCCGCGCAATCTGCTGCTCCTGGCCCAGCGCTGAAGCCCTGCGACAGCCCGTCGCGACCTGTGGATAAGTCTGTTGATCAAATCCTGGCAAGTCCCCTAAAAACAGGGCGTGGACTCCCGACACATAACTGGTCATTTTTTATTCATAAAAATAAACCATCGAAAAAACAGCCAGTTGCAAAAAGATGAGAATGACTCCACAGATTCGTCATCTGCCTGGCCGAAAAACCCATCCATTGTGCATAAGCGCCTGAGCGAAGCGGCATAACGCCCCCTCGCCCAGGCTGCGGCGGCTACTCGTCGGCCCGCGCCGGAATCCACCATTCCTCGCCCCGCGCCGTGCTGATGTATTCCGGCCAGCGGAAGTCGTGGGGCACCTGGAAGTCCTTGGGCAGCAGCGGTGCCTGCCAGTGACTGCCACCGATCCCGCCACCCGTGCGCTCGACGAACTCGGCCTTGGCCGCCGCCAGCAATGCCTCGTCGGTGAGCAAGTCCACCAGAGTCGCGGCGATAGTCTTGGCTGCCACCTCGATCATCGGGTCGATGGTCTGGCGAATCCCGCCCAGGGCGTTGGAGACCCAATCCGGATAGACCGTCCCCGGTGGCGCGCTGAGCATCGGCCGGGCCACCAGCAAGCGCACGGTCGGGCAGTGCCAGGTGTATTCCGGGTAGTCGTCGGAGGTCAGGTAGTTCTGCCAGGCCGGCATTTGCAGGCGCAGCTGGCGCTCGCATTCCTGGGGTTCGATCAGCGCCTCGGTGGCCGGCAGGAAGGGCCGTTCCATGGCCTCAAGGCCCAGATTGCGCTGGATCTGGCGGGCGATCTCCCGGGCTTCTTCGTCCCACTGCGGGGCGCCCACCGCCGCCAGGTTGGCGTAGGTGGCCTGGGCCATGACATGGTTGGGCAGGCCACCGCGGGACTTGCACACCCAGGTCTTCTTCCAGCGGCAGCCGGTGGCCATGGCCGCCGCGGCGGCGTTGTTGTCCATGACCTGGGAAATAGTCTCGGCCTGCTCGATGGAATCGCAGCGCAGCAGGTACTGGATCTGCGACAAGTGCGGCGGCAGGTTGTCGGCCGTGGCTTGGCCTGCGGTGAGGATCGCCTCGTTGTAGCTCCACAGCCCGGTGAACGGCAGGGTCGAGCGGCGCAGGCTTTCGTTCAGGGTATAGAAATGCACCAGGGCATCGTTGGCCCCCGGGGCCCGGGCCGCCAGGTGGTTCTGCGGGATCGGGCTGTAGCGATCGGCGGCGATCCACTGCTCCGGCTCTTCGCAGGTGAAGCTGTAGATGTAGGCGTAGGCAATGCCGCAGTGAGTGTCCCAGGTGGTGGTGTTGTTCAGTGGCAGCATGTAGGTGGGGTGGAAGCTGATGGCCGCATCCAGGTCGTCGTAATAACCCTTGGCCGCGTGTACCGGCTTGGAGGCGCGGAGTTTTTCCGCCGGCTCGCCGAAGAAGCGGATGCTGCCCTGCAAGCCGAATTCCTGCATGGTCGCCTTGGCCGCCAGAGCCCCGCCCAAGGCACTGATGCCCAGGGCCGAGTGCGGATCGGTATGCCCCGGGGCAAAACGCGAAAGGCCATCGCGGGGCTGCTTGCAGGTGGTGGCGGCCTGGCAGTTGCCCGGTACCGCATCGTACTCGCCATAGGTGGCCAGCAACGGCCCCTGACCTTGGGTGAAGGTGGCGCAGAAGGCCGTGGGCATGCCACCGCTGGCGCGTTCGACGGTGAAGCCCTCGGCCTCCAGCAACGCCACGTACCAGGCACTGGACTTGTACTCGCGAAACGCCGGCTCAGCGTAGTGCCAGATCAGCTGGTGCCAGTCCGACAATTGCTGGCGGTGGCGTTCGACCCAATCCAGCGCGAATTCTTTGTAGCGCGACATCCTCGGCACTCCTGGTTATCCAGGTCCCGGCCAGTCACGAACTGGGCACATCGGCATCCACCCGGGCCGGCCGGACCTGTTGTTGTCATGGGAATGGTCCGGTCGGCTCAGCCCGGATCGAGGGCCAGTATTGGTGAAGCGCTGGCTACATCAATCAAATTATTTCGCCAGCAATGGGCAAAAAAACTAACCAATGCCACGCTGGCGCGACCCATACTTCGGCGCGACCTGATGCGCCGCAAGCGCCTGGACACACCAGGCCGGACGCATTCGAAGACCCGTTCCCCCCGTCCCGGAGGTTGTATGCGTTTTCCCACGATCAGCGCCTTGCGCGCCCTCGACGCGGTCGCCCGGCTGGGCAGCGTGACCGCCGCCGCCCAGCAGTTGAGCCTGACCCGCAGCGCCATCAGCCACCAGATCATCAGCCTGGAACAGAGCCTGGGGTTCGCCCTGACCGAACGGGTCGGGCGCGGCATCGGCCTGACTCACCAGGGCCAGTGCTATGCCCGCGAGGTACGGCGCATCCTCGCCGACATCCAGGACGCCGGCCGGCTGTTCGATGGGCCGGCGGTGTCCGGCAAGTTGCGCATCAGTTGCAACCCGGGGTTCACCAGCTTCTGGTTGTGCAACCACATCAACAGCTTCCAGCGCCAATACCCCGAGGTACGGCTGCATGTGGTCAACCCGCGCTCCTGGGACGATACCAGCGATCCCGAGGCCGACCTGTTCATCACCTACGGCATCGGCGACTGGCCCGGGCTGCTGGTGGAGCCGATCTTCACCCTGCATTTCTCGCCGGTATGCAGCCCGCGCCTGGTCAACGCCATCGGCGGCTTGAAAACGCCACAGGACCTGGCCGGCCTGCCCCTGATCCACATGAACGACACCAGCGACTGGCGCGCCTGGCTGGCCGCTGCCGGGGTCGACCAGGTCGATGCGGACAGTGGCATCACCTTCTCCGACGCCCACTGCGCGCAGTCGGCGTGCATCGCCGCCCAGGGCGTGGCCATCGGCGACAGCCTGCTCAGCGGCAACGCCCTGGCCCGGGGACTGCTGGTGCGGCCGTTCAATATCGCCATCAGCGCCCGGCGCGGCTACTTCCTGGCGATCGATCCGGCCAAGGCCGAGCGGCCGGCGGTGCGGGCCTTCTCGACGTGGCTGAAATACCAGCTGCAAAACACCACCCAAGGCATTACCGACAGCTTGCTGATCAAGCCTTGAACCTGGGCGAAGGCGGCAACGGCCCCTGGCCAATGGATAATTTCACTCACCAATGAGGCAAAAATTATTCCATTGATGTGCCGTTGCTTTTGCCAATAATGAGCCAACCGCCTGCTGTTCCAACAATAAAAACTCCACAGCGCAGGTCGGTTTCCGCAGGAGAACTCTGTAGTGTCCAGCAGTCCTTCGACCCAACTCAGCGCCCAGGGAATCAGCCAGTATTACGGCAACTTCACAGCCCTGGACGGCATTGACCTCGACGTTCGCCAAGGCGAATTCCTCACCCTCCTGGGCCCCTCCGGCTCAGGCAAGACCACCCTGCTGATGATCCTCGCAGGCTTCCTATCCCCCAGCGCCGGCAAGCTCATGGAGCGTGGTGTCGACATCAGCCGGCGCCCGGCGGAAAAACGCAACTACGGCATGGTGTTCCAGGGTTACGCGCTGTTCCCGCACATGAGCGTCGCCGACAACGTCGCCTACCCATTGCGCATCCGCGGGGTCAAGGCCGAGGAGCGCCAGCGCCGGGTCAAGCACATCCTCGAAGTGGTGGGCCTGGGCGCCCACCTGCACAAGAAGCCTTCCGAGCTTTCCGGTGGCCAGCAGCAACGGGTGGCCATCGCCCGGGCCCTGGTGTTCGAGCCGGACATGCTGCTGCTCGACGAGCCGCTCTCGGCCCTGGACAAGAACCTGCGCGAACAACTGCAAGCCGAGCTGCAACGCATCCATCGCCAGGTGGGCACCAGCTTCGTGTTCGTCACCCACGACCAGGGCGAAGCGCTGGCCCTGTCAACCCGCATCGCCATCTTCAACCAGGGGCGCCTGGCGCAGATCGACTCGCCCCAGGACATCTACGACCGCCCCAGCAACCGCTTCGTCGCCGAGTTCCTGGGCAAGATGAACCTGTTCCCGCTGCGCGACATTGCCCGCAATGGCGGCCACGCCAGCGGCCGCTGCGGCGACGTCGCCCTGCATGCCGCGCTCCCCGGTGAGCTGAGCAGCCAGCCACAGTTGCTGGCGGTACGCCCCGAGCACATGACGCTGCACACCGAACGACCGCAAGCAGGTGAGCACAACGTGCTGCCGGCGCACCTGGGCGAACGGGTCTACCAGGGCTCCAGCACCCACCTGGCACTGAACATCGCCCCGGAGCTGGCACCGGTGAACCTCTCGGTACCCGGCGATCACCCCGGCGCCCGATTGCCCAGCGGCACCCCGGTGTGGCTGAGCTGGCCGGTACGCCACAGCTTCCTGCTGGAAGCCTGAGCCCCGCGATCAGTCAGGCAATTGCAGGAGCGAGGCTTGCCCGCGATGGACTGCAGAGCGCTGGGTTGACCCCGTAACGTTCACGACCATCGCGAGCACTCGAGCGTCGACCGGCTGCTCCTACAGAGGACCACCACCCCGGTTTCGTACAGAACAACAACAATCAACGGCTGGCGCCTCGGGCACCGGCCTGGCGAGGACTTGCCCCCATGAGCCAGCACCACCAGCGCGACTGCATCGAAATCCTCATCGAAAAAGCCCGTGGCGGGCAGATCAGCCGCCGCACCTTCGTCCAGGCCATGGGCCTGCTGGCCGCCGTGCCCCTGGCCCTGCGCAGCGGGATCAGTTGGTCGGCGGGCAAACCCCTGGTGCTGGTCAACTGGGGCGGCGATGCATTGAACGCCTTTCGCGCGGCCTGGTCCGACAGCTTCACCAAGAACACCGGCATCCCGGTGCGCATCGACGGCGCCGGCCCCACCGAAGGCGCGGTACGCTCGCAACTGGCCAGCGGTCAGCCCAGCTGGGACGTGGTGGACATGGAAGGCTACAGCGCCCTGAACCTGGGCCGCGAGAAGATCCTGCAACCCCTGGACTACAGCGTGGTGCAGCGCGACCAGGTAGCCCCGGGGATGAGCCATGACTACGGGATCGCCGGCTACATGCTCAGCTACGTGCTGGCCTGGGACAGCGAGAAATACGGCGACAACGGCCCCAGGGACTGGGCGGATTTCTGGAACGTGGAGAAATTCCCCGGCAAGCGCACCCTCTACAAGTGGATGAACGGCATGCTCGAGGCCGCCCTGCTGGCCGACGGCGTAAGCGTCGACAAGTTGTATCCACTGGACGTGCCACGGGCCCTGCGCAAGATCGACGAACTCAAGCCCCACGTCCTGTCGTTCTGGGGCTCGGGCGCGGAAAGCCAGCAACTGATGATCGAAGGCGAAGCCTCCATGGGCGTGCTCTGGCACACCCGCGCCACCTTGCTGCGCGAGGACAGCGGGGGCCGGATCAAATGGGGCTACGACAACGCCTTCCTCACCAACAGCAGCTGGGCCGTGCTCAGCAACAACCCGGCGGGTACCGCCCCGGCCATGCAGTTCATCCAGCATGCCCTGCAGCCGGAAGGCCAGCTCAAGCTGTTCGAGATCCTCGGCAACGGCCCATCCAACCCTGCCACCCAGAAACTGATGAGCCCCGAGCAGCTGGAGCTCAGCTGTGCGTCCGAAGCCAACATGAAGAAGCAGATCCTGCTGGATACCCAGTGGTACGCCGATCACTACTCCAGCACCCTGGAGCAGTACCTGACCCACCTGTCCAAGTGAGGCGCCGACCATGAGTGCGACCCAAACCGCGCGCCTGGAACGCAGCCTGCTGCTGGTACCGCTGCCGCTGTTGCTGGTGCTGTTCTACCTGCTGCCCTTCATCGGCGTGGTGAGCTGGAGCTTCACCCTGCCCGAACCCGGCATCGAGCAGTACCAGCGCATCGCCAGCGACCCGGCGATCCACGACATGCTGCTGCGCACCCTGCGCCTGTGCCTGACCGTCAGCCTGCTGGCCCTGGTCATCGGCTATCTGCTGGCCTACTGCTGGGTCTTCAGCCCGCCGTTCTGGCAGCGCATGGTGGAGATCTGCGTGTTCATCCCGTTCTGGATCTCGGTGCTGGTGCGGGCCTTCGGCTGGCTGATCGCCCTGCGCAGCAATGGCGTGATCAACGACAGCCTGCTGTCCCTGGGCTGGATCGAGCATCCACTGCAACTGACCCGCAACGAACTGGGGGTGGTGATCGGCATGCTCCACTTCATGATCCCCTATGCCTTGTTCCCGCTGCTGTCGAGCATGCGCCAGCTGGACCAGCGCGTGCTGCTGGCTTCCCGCGGGCTGGGCGCCGGGGCCTTGCGCACGTTCTGGCAAGTGCTGTTGCCACAGACCCTGCCGGGGCTGCTGGGGGCCTTCATCATGGTCTTCGTGTTCTGCCTGGGCTTCTTCATCACCCCGGTGCTGCTGGGTGGCGGGCAAACCGTGATGATCGCCGAGTACGTATTCCTGCAGATGTTCCAGACCAGCAACTGGGGGCTGGGCGCGGCCCTGAGCCTGGTGCTGCTGGCCCTGGTCAGCGCGCTGATCTGGCTGCTGATGCGCATCACCCGTGTCAATCGACTGGTGGGTTGAGGTCACTATGAATACACATCGCACTGCCCTGAGCACCCGGCTGATCGCCGTGGTCGCCATGGCCTTCATGCTGTTCCCGTTGCTGACGGTGATCCCGGTGTCCTTCACCGCCAAGCGCTACCTGTCGATGCCCGAGGGCAACTGGTCGCTGCGCCACTACGAAGCCTTGCTGAGCAATCCCGACTGGCTGTCGAGCATCGGCCAGAGCCTGGTCATCGCCACGGCCACCAGCCTGATCGCCACCTTGCTGGCGGTGAGCTTCAGCCTGGGCATCTGGTACCTGCGCTCGCGCCTGGCGACCCTGCTGATCGGCCTGGTGCTGCTGCCCATGGCGATCCCGCCGGTGATCTCGGCCCTGGTCCTGTACTTCATGGAAACCAAGCTGGGCAGCATCGCCCCGGGGTGGGGCTACGACAGCCTGCCCGGGGTGGTGATCGCCCACGTGGTGATGGTGGTGCCTTACGGCGTGGTGACCATGCTGGTGGCGCTGAGCCAGGTGGACCGGCGCATCGAGCTGGCCTCGCGCAACCTGGGGGCCAGCCTGATGCAGACCACCTTCCTGGTGATCCTGCCGAACCTGAAGCTGGGGATCTTCTCCACCGCGCTGCTGAGCTTCGCCCTGTCCTGGGAAGAGGTGGCAGTGACCCTGTTCATCACCAGCGTCGACGTCAACACCCTGCCCCGGCGGATCTGGAGCGGCTTGCGGGACAACGTCGACCCCAGCGTGGCGGCCATTTCCGTGCTGCTGATCAGCCTGACCCTGCTGGTGCTCGTCGGCCGCCTGGTGCTGCAGTACTACGCCCAGCGCCGCGCGCGTTCCTGACCCACCTTCTGGTGGCGGGGGCGCTTGCGCGCGCTGGCTGGCAGCGCCGGCCCGATACCTGATTCCCGGCTCCCAACGACGCGCCGTGGAGCCAGGTTCTACGGTCGCTGCGCGCCCGAGCGCAAGCAAGCTCCCTCGCTACAACCGCCTCCGATCAACCGGATTATTCGGCCAGGAACTGACCGAAGTCACTTCTGGACCCATGGGTTTGGTTCCATAGTGCGCGGCTCGTCCCACGGGCTTGCGCCGTCTCTTCTAGACTCAATGGAGAGTCGCTTTCGGAACTGAGCAAGTCGCTTTGGTGCGGAGCAATCAGAGGCAGCGTGTCAAGCTGCCCTTTATGCCCTGAACAGGTGCGGCGACGACCGCACCGGGTACGACAAGATACCCATTCAGGGTGCATGGCTACCGGCCGGATCGCCGCGCTACCGTGACGCAGCAATCAGGGCCGCAGCCGAGACTTTCGGACAACCGACAACCACCAGGTGTGTCCGTGACCGTGAGGAATGCTGTATGCCTGATGAATCGCTGCACCTGCCTGTGATCCACACCCTGCTGGAGCGCTACAAGGATGTTCCCGGGGCGCTGCTGCCACTGCTCCACCAGATCCAGGAAGAGCTGGGCTACATCCCCGACGTGGCCATCCCCGCCATCGCCCATGGGCTCAACCAGAGCCAGGCCGAAGTGCGCGGCGTGATCAGCTTCTACCACGACTTTCGCACCGCGCCGCCCGCGCGGCACATCCTGCGCCTGTGCCGCGCCGAATCCTGCCAGAGCCGGGGCGCCGAGCAACTGGCGGCGCAACTGCGCGAGCGCCTGCAACTGGACGACCATGGCAGTAGCGCCGATGGCCGCATCAGCCTGCGGCCGGTGTACTGCCTGGGGGCCTGCGCCTGCTCGCCGGCCCTGGAGCTGGACGGCCAGCTGCATGCCCGGCTCAGCGCCGAACGCCTGGATGCACTGCTCGACAGCTGCCGGGAGGATGCGTGATGAACCTCTACCTGTCCTGTGACTCCCTGGCCCGCGCCGTGGGCGCCGACCAGGTGGCCGACGCCCTGCTGGCCCGGGCCGGCCAGCGCCAACTGCCGCTGCAACTGCAACGCACCAGTTCCCGTGGCCTGTACTGGCTGGAACCGCTGCTGGAAGTCGATACCCCAGAGGGCCGCCTGGGCTTCGGTCCGCTGAACGTGGCCGACGTGCCGGCGCTGCTGGACGCCCTGCAAGCCGATCCGGCCAGCCACCCCTTGGCCCTGGGCCTGGTGGAGCAGATTCCCTACCTCAAGAGCCAGCAGCGCCTGCTGTTCGCCCGCGCCGGCATCACCCGGCCGCTGTCCCTGGAGGACTATCGGGCCCACGGCGGTTTCGCCGGCCTGGAGCGCGCCATCGCCCTGGGCGGCGAGCAGACCGTAGCCGCGGTGCTCGACTCCGGCCTGCGTGGCCGGGGCGGCGCGGCCTTCCCCGCGGGGATCAAGTGGCGCACGGTGCGCGAGACCTCGGCGCAGCAGAAGTACGTGGTGTGCAACGCCGACGAGGGCGACTCCGGGACCTTCGCCGACCGCATGCTGATGGAGGGCGACCCCTTCCTGCTGATCGAGGGCATGGCCATCGCCGGCATCGCCGTCGGTGCCAGCCAGGGCTATATCTATGTGCGCTCGGAATATCCCCAGGCAGTGGCCACCCTGCGCGCGGCCCTGGACCTGGCCCGGGACGCCGGCTACCTGGGGGCCGATGCCGGCGGGAGCGGCCAGCCCTTCGACCTGGAAGTGCGGGTCGGCGCCGGGGCCTACATCTGCGGCGAGGAAACCGCGCTGCTCGACTCCCTGGAAGGCAAGCGCGGGATCGTCCGCGCCAAGCCGCCGATCCCGGCCCTGCAAGGCCTGTTCGGCCAGCCGACCCTGGTGCACAACGTGCTGACCCTGGCCTCGGTGCCGCTGATCCTGGCCAAGGGCGCGCCCTTCTATCGCGACTACGGCATGGGCCGCTCCCTGGGCACCATGCCCTTCCAACTGGCGGGCAATGTCCGCCATGGCGGCCTGGTGGAACGGGCCTTCGGCCTGACCCTGGGCGAGCTGCTGCATGACTACGGTGGCGGTACCGCCAGTGGCCGGCCACTGAAGGCGGCCCAGGTCGGCGGCCCCCTCGGTGCCTGGGTCCCGCCCACGCAATTCGACACACCGCTGGACTACGAGGCCTTCGCCGCCATGGGCGCGATGCTCGGCCACGGCGGCGTGGTGGTGGCCGACGACAGCCTCGACCTGGCCCACATGGCGCGCTTCGCCATGCAGTTCTGCGCCGAGGAATCCTGCGGCAAGTGCACCCCGTGCCGCATCGGCTCGACCCGTGGCGTGGAAGTCATCGACCGCCTGCTGGCGGCTCCCGGCCCCGAGGAGCGCCAGCACCAGGCGCTGATCCTCAAGGACCTGTGCGACACCCTGCAATACGGCTCGCTGTGCGCCCTGGGCGGCATGACGTCCTACCCGGTGGCCAGCGCCCTCAAGCACTTCCCTGCCGACTTCGGTCTGCACACCACGGAGGCCGACCAATGATCACGCTCTTCGACCCCGCCAAGGACATCGACCTCAACGCCGTGGACCTGGGTACCCCGGCCCGCGACAGCCAGGTACAGGTCAGCCTGAGCATCGACGGCCGCAGCATCAGCGTGCCCCAGGGCACCTCGGTGATGCGCGCCGCCGCGCTGCTGGGCACCAGCATTCCCAAGCTATGCGCCACCGACAGCCTGGAGGCCTTCGGTTCCTGCCGCATGTGCCTGGTGGAAATCGACGGCATGCGCGGCTACCCGGCCTCCTGCACCACCCCGGTCAGCGAGGGCATGGTGGTGCATACCCAGACGCCGAAACTCTCGAGCCTGCGCCGCAATGTGATGGAGCTGTACATCTCCGACCACCCGCTGGACTGCCTGACCTGCTCGGCCAACGGCAACTGCGAGCTGCAGACCGTAGCCGGCCAGGTGGGCCTGCGCGAAGTGCGCTATGGCTATGACGGCGCCAACCACTTGAGCGACCAGAAGGACAGCTCCAACCCCTACTTCGACTACGACCCGAGCAAGTGCATCGTCTGCAACCGCTGCGTGCGCGCCTGTGAGGAAACCCAGGGCACCTTCGCCCTGACCATCAGCGGCCGGGGCTTCGAATCCCGGGTGGCGGCGGCCGGCGGCGACAACTTCCTGGACTCCGAATGCGTGTCCTGCGGCGCCTGCGTACAGGCCTGCCCCACCGCGACCCTGATGGAAAAGAGCGTGGTGGAAATGGGCCAGCCCGAGCGGGCGGTGATCACCACCTGCGCCTACTGCGGCGTGGGCTGTTCGTTCCGCGCCGAGATGAAGGGCGAGCAACTGGTGCGCATGGTCCCGGACAAGAACGGCCAGGCCAACCATGGCCACTCCTGCGTCAAGGGCCGCTTCGCCTGGGGCTACGCCACCCACCCGGACCGCATCACCAAGCCGATGATCCGCAAGCACATCAGCGACCCGTGGCAGGAGGTCAGCTGGGATGAAGCCGTGCAGTACGCCGCCAGCGAGCTGCGGCGCATCCAGCTCAAGTACGGTCGCGACTCCATCGGCGGCATCACGTCCAGCCGCTGCACCAACGAGGAAACCTACCTGGTGCAGAAACTGGTGCGGGCGGCCTTCGGCAACAACAACGTCGACACCTGCGCCCGGGTCTGCCATTCGCCCACCGGCTACGGCCTCAAGCAGACCCTGGGAGAATCCGCCGGGACCCAGAGCTTCGATTCGGTGATGCAGGCCGACGTGATTTTGGTGATGGGCGCCAACCCCAGCGATGCCCACCCGGTGTTCGGCTCCCAGCTCAAGCGCCGCCTGCGTGAAGGGGCGCGGCTGATCGTCATCGATCCTCGGCGCATCGACCTGGTGGACGCGGTCCACGCCCGCGCCGAGCTGCACCTGGCCCTGCGCCCGGGAACCAACGTGGCCATGCTCAACGCCCTGGCCCACGTGATCGTCACCGAGGGCCTGGTGGACCAGGCGTTCGTCGAGGCCCGCTGCGAGCCCGAGGCTTTCGCCCTGTGGAGCGCCTTCGTCAGCCGTGCGGACAACTCGCCGGAGGTACTGGGCGCCATCTGCGGGGTCCCGGCGGCCGACATCCGTGCCGCTGCCCGGATCTACGCCACTGGCGGCAACGCGGCGATCTACTACGGCCTGGGCGTCACCGAGCACAGCCAGGGCAGCACCTCGGTGATGGGCATCGCCAACCTGGCCATGGCCACCGGCAACATCGGCCGCGAAGGGGTCGGGGTCAACCCGCTGCGGGGCCAGAACAACGTCCAGGGTTCCTGCGACATGGGCTCCTTCCCCCACGAGCTGCCGGGCTACCGGCACATCTCCAACCAGGCCGTGCGCCAGGAGTTCGAGCAGGCGTGGAACGTCAGCCTGCAACCCGATCCGGGGCTGCGCATTCCCAACATGTTCGAGGCGGCCCTGGGCGGCAGCTTCAAGGGCCTGTACTGCCAGGGCGAGGACATCGCCCAGAGCGACCCCAACACCCAGCACGTGACCGCCGCCCTGTCGGCCATGGAATGCGTGGTGGTGCAGGACATCTTCCTCAACGAAACCGCCAAGTTCGCCCATGTGTTCCTGCCCGGGGCCTCGTTCCTGGAAAAGGACGGCACCTTCACCAACGCCGAGCGCCGCATCTCGCGGGTGCGCAAGGTCATGGAGCCGCTGGGCGGCAAGGCCGACTGGGAAGGCACCCTGGCCCTGGCAGCGGCGCTGGGGTATCCGATGCACTACGAGCATCCGTCGCAGATCATGGACGAGATCGCCCGCCTGACCCCGACCTTCACCGGCGTCAGCTATGCCAGCCTGGACCGTCACGGCAGCCTGCAATGGCCGTGCAACGCCCAGGCCCCGGACGGTACGCCGACCATGCACATCGATGAATTCGTGCGCGGCAAGGGGCGCTTCATGCTCACCGGCTACGTGCCCACCGACGAGAAGGTCAACAGTCGCTATCCGCTGCTGCTGACCACCGGGCGCATCCTCAGCCAGTACAACGTCGGCGCCCAGACCCGACGCACCGACAACGTCGCCTGGCACGCCGAGGACCGCCTGGAGATCCACCCCACCGATGCCGAGAGCCGGGGCATCAGCGAAGGCGACTGGGTCGGCATCGGCAGCCGCGCCGGGCAGACCGTGCTACGTGCCCGAGTGACCGAGCGGGTGGCGCCGGGGGTGGTCTACACCACCTTCCACTTCCCCGAGTCGGGCGCCAACGTGATCACCACCGACAACTCCGACTGGGCCACCAACTGTCCGGAGTACAAGGTCACGGCGGTGGAGGTCAGCCGGGTCTACCATCCGTCCGAGTGGCAGAAGCGCTACCAGGCCTTCAGTGACGAGCAGCAGCGCCTGCTGCAAGCCCGCGACCGGTCCCGGGGCCACAAGGCGGAGGTGCGCCGATGAGCACCGCCAACCTGGTCAAGATGGCCAACCAGATCGCTTCGTACTTCGCCAACGAGCCAGACCAGGCCCAGGCGGCAAGCAGCGTGCGCAACCACATGCAGCTGTTCTGGACCCCAGCCATGCGCCAGGAGCTATTGGCCTGGCACCAGCAGCAACGGCAAAGCGAGCTGCATCCCTTGGTGTGCCAAGCCATCGACGCCCCCGGCAAGGCCACCTAGTCCAGCCGCGCCCGGGCCTGCCATCGCGGCAGGCCCGGGCGTCATCCCTTCACCGGCCGGAACAGCGCTGCTGCGCCGGCGCGCTGGTCTGCAACGCCAAAGGCATGCTGGCCCCCGGCTTGCTCAGGGGCAGCAGCTGGTACACGGTGAATACGCACAGCGCCTCCACCTCGCCGCCGGCCACCGGAATGTAGTTCAGGCCGGCATAGGCCTCGTAGCTCTTGCCCGGTTCGAACACCACCACCTTCTGTACCTGCGGGCAGGTGCGGTAGGCGTTGCCGGTTCCCCCGGCCGCCACCCCGCCGCCCTCCAGCAGGAACGGGCGTCCGGCGGGTACCCGGTATTCGGTGGCGATCTCGGAGTATTCGCCTTCACCGCGGCGAATGGCTCCGGGGTAGTCCGGCAGCTTCGGGGCGAATCGCGGCAGCATGTCGATCTGCCGCGGGGCCTCGGGAAACTGTGGATAGTTGACGTTCGCCCGGTGCTCGCTGCCAAAGCGCCCGGCCTTGGCCAGGCGCTGGTTGTCGCCGATGCAACCGGCATAGGCCCCACCGCGCACTTCACCGTTGGTGATCACCCGCAACTGCGCCACCGATGCGCCCAGGGGCGGCTCCGAATAGGGCTCCACCGGCTTGACGCTGCACGCGCCAAGCGAGCCCAACAACGCCACCAGGGCCAGACTTCTGACATTCATCGCTACTGCTTCCTTTGACTGATTGCGCCTCGTGGCCCGGGCAGGCTATCGGCAGGAATGGCGCAGACTTCATCGCTGTCCAGGCATTGGACCACTTGCGTGAAAACACAAGCCAGCTTGCGCCTGCCGGGATGTATCCCAGCCAATCCACGATCTACCCTGCGCTCACCTGCCTGCACAACAAGAACAACCAGGGAGCACCCGTTATGGCACTCGATTATGCGGTCATGTTGGTCTACGTCCTGCTGATGGCCGGCCTTGGCTGGTGGGGCATGCGCAAAGTGCGCAACCAGGACGATTTCCTGGTGGCCGGGCGGCGCCTGGGCCCGGCGCTGTACCTGGGCACCCTGTCGGCGGTGATGCTCGGCGGCGCCTCCACCATCGGCTCGGTACGCCTGGGCTACAGCTACGGAATCTCCGGGTTGTGGCTGGTGTTCATGCTGGGCCTGGGGATCATTGTCCTGAGCCTGGTGCTGTCCCGGCAGATCGCCCAGTTGCGGGTGTTCACCGTGACCCAGATCCTCGAACAAAGGTACCAGGCGTCGTCGCGCCTGATCGGCGGCTGCGTGATGGTGGCCTACGACCTGATGGTGGCGGTCACCGCGACCATCGCCATCGGCTCGATCACCGAGGTGGTGTTCGACATCCCGCGCATCCCGGCGATTCTCTGCGGCGGCACGCTGGTGATCTTCTACTCGGTGATCGGCGGCATGTGGTCGCTGACCCTCACCGACATCATCCAGTTCGTGATCATGACCCTGGGCATCTTCTGCGTCCTGCTGCCCATGAGCGTCGGCCAGGCCGGCGGCCTCGAAGCCATGCAGGCGAGGTTGCCGGCGGGATTCTTCGAGTGGGGCAACATCGGCCTGGACACCCTCCTCGCCTACTTCCTGCTGTACTTCTTCGGCGCGCTGATCGGCCAGGACATCTGGCAGCGATTGTTCACCGCCCGCAGCGAACGGGTGGTGCGCTACGCCGGCCTCGGCGCCGGGTTCTACTGCATGTTCTATGGCGCCGCCTGTGCCCTGGTGGGGGCCGCTGCCAAGCTGCTGCTACCGGACCTGGCGGTGGCCGAGAACGCCTTCGCCGAAGTCACCCGCAACGTATTGCCGGCCGGACTGCGCGGGCTGGTGGTGGCGGCGGCCCTGGCCGCCATCATGTCCACCGCCAGTGCCTGCCTGCTGGCCTCGGCCACGGTGCTCAAGGAAGACATCTACAGCCGCTTCCTGACCCGCGGCCGGGAAAACCACCTGGCCAGCAGCCGCTGGATCACCCTCGGCCTGGGGGTGGCGATGCTGCTGATGGCCTGCCTGGTCAACGACGTGATCGCCGGCCTGAGCATCGCCTACAACCTGCTGGTGGGCAGCCTGCTGGTGCCGATCATCGGCGCCTTGCTGTGGCGCCGGGCCTCGGCTGCCGGGGCCATCGCCTGCATGGTCAGCGGTAGCCTGACGGTGATCGCCTGCATGGCCCGCGACGGCATCCTGGCCAACACCCCGATCTACTACGGCCTGGGCGTCAGCCTGCTGACCTTCGTCGCCGTCAGCCTGGTGAGCCAGCCGGCACCGGCCCTGCGCAGCAGCGCCGATTGATCCCTGAATCCACAACGAGGAATCGCCCATGTCCCAGTCTTTCCCGCAGCCGATAGACGCTGCCCTGGTCCCGCGCTTCGCCGGTATTCCAAGTTTCATGCGCCTGCCGCTGTTCGACGACCCGGCGCAGGTGCAGATCGCCCTGGTGGGGGTGCCCTGGGATGGCGGCACCACCAACCGCGCCGGGGCTCGCCATGGCCCGCGGGAGGTGCGCAACCAGTCGAGCCTGATGCGCAAGGTGCACCACGTCAGCCGCATCGCCCCCTATGACCTGGTGCGGGTCGGCGACCTGGGCGATGCCCCGGTCAACCCCATCGACCTGTTGGACTCGTTGAAGCAGATCGAGGGGTTCTTCAGCCAGCTGCACCAGGCCGGCGCGGTGCCGCTGTCGGTGGGCGGCGATCACCTGGTGACCCTGCCGATCTTCCGGGCCCTGGCCCGCCAGCGGCCAATCGGCATGGTGCACTTCGATGCCCATTCCGATACCAACGACCGCTACTTCGGCGACAACCTCTACACCCACGGCACGCCCTTTCGCCGGGCCATCGAAGAGGGCCTGCTGGACCCCAGGCGCACGGTGCAGATCGGCATCCGCGGCTCGATCTACTCGGCCGACGACGAAGACTTCGCCAAGGACTGCGGGATCCGCGTGATCCACATGGAGGAATTCGCCGACCTGGGCGTCGAAGCGACCCTGGCCGAAGCCCGGCGCGTGGTGGGTGCCGGGCCGACCTACATCAGCTTCGACATCGATGTGCTCGACCCGGCCTTCGCCCCCGGCACCGGTACCCCGGAGATCGGCGGCATGACCACCCTGCAGGCCCAGCAGCTGATCCGCGGCCTGCGCGGCCTGAACCTGGTGGGCGCCGACGTGGTGGAAGTCTCGCCGCCCTTCGACCTCGGCGGCGCCACCGCCCTGGCCGGCGCGACCCTGATGTTCGAGCTGCTGTGCATCCTGGCCGAGTCGGTGGCGAATCGGGGTTGAGCAGGAGCCAGGTTTTTTTGCTCGCACCCGATACCCGGGGGCCAAGTTCCTGTGCACACTGCCGGGTATCTTCCCGGCAGGACCGCCAGGTCCCCAGGTACGCGCCATGCAGTACGACGAACTCAAGGCATGGACCCAGGAAATCACCCAGGTCCTGGGCCAGAACCCCGGCCCGGCACAGTTGCTGGCAACCAGCCAATGGTTGCAGCGACTGTGCCAGGTGGACCATTTCGTGCTGTTCATCTACCAGGGCAACTACCGCCCGCTGTCGCTGTTCGACACCTTCACCGCGCACAAGCGACAGTACTTCGTCGACGACTACCAGACCGGCCCCTACCTGCTGGACCCGCTCTACCTGGCCTGCAGCAACCAGCTGCATCAGGGCCTGCACAGCCTCAAGGAGCTGGCGCCGGACCACTTCTATCTCAGCGAATATTTCCTGAGCTACTACCACCGCCTGGGACTGACCGAAGAGATAGCCTTCTTCGTCGACCTGGATGACAGCAGCACCGGGGTGCTGTCGCTGATGCGCAGCAGCGAGCACAGCGACTTCAACGATCAGGAGCGCCAGTTGCTCGAATGCGCCGAGCAGGTGGTGAGGCTGGTGGTGCGCAGCGCCTGGAGCCAGCATCGGTTGTCCAATCCACGTCCGGCCCTGGAAATGGACCATGCCATTCGCCAGGCCTTCGAACGCTTCGGCGAAGGCCTGCTCACCCTGCGCGAATGTGAAATCGCCAGGCTCTTGCTGCGCGGCCACTCCAACGACTCCATCGCCCAGCAGCTGTTCATCAGCAGCGGTACGGTGAAGATCCATCGCAAGAACCTCTACACCAAGCTCGAGATCGGCAGCCAGTCGGAGCTGCTGGGACTCTTCCTCGACAAGCTCACAGCCTGCTGATCCCTGCTTCCCGCGCCGCCCTGGGCAATCTATCCCTATCGGGATATGTACAGCCCGAAAGGCCTGCTGATAGCGTCCCTGCATCCCGTCGCGCCAGTAGCCCCGGGCTTGCAACTGCAGTTGGGTCGTTACCAAGAACAACAAGAAACATCCACTGAGGTAGGCACATGAGCAACTTGAAACTGAACCGCAGCCTGGGTTTCTGGGCGGCCTACTCGACCTCCGTCGGACTGGTGGTCTCCGGCACTGCGATGGTGGCGCTGGCCAACGGCTACGGCGTCTCGGGGCCGGCATTCAGCATCGTCGCCCTCGGCGCACTGCTGGTGATCCTCTGCGTCGCGCTGTCCTATTCGGAGCTGGCGGCCATGCTGCCCGGGGCCGGCATGATCGGTGAATACACCCTGCCCGCCCTGGGCAAGCTGCCGGCCCTGTTCGCGGTGCTGGCCGGCTACATCGTCCTGGTGGGCACCGATGGCGGGACCAACATGATCATCGGCGGGCAGTCCCTGGAGCGCTTGACCGGCGCTCCCTGGTACCTGTTCTCCCTGGGCATCCTGGCCTTGCTGGTAGCGATCAACCTCAAGGGCATCGAGGTGTTCGGCCGTGTCCAGACCACCCTGGCGATTACCATGATGCTGCTGCTCGGGGCCGTCGGTGCCTGGGGCCTGACGGGCTTCGGCACCCTGGCACCGCTGGAGCAGCAACCGGCCTTTTCCCCGGTGCCGGTGAGCCAGCAGTTCAGCCATTTGAGCCTGGCCATCTGGCTGTTCATCGGCATGGAGTTCGTCGCTCCCCTGGCCGAGGAAGTGAAGAACCCGGGACGCACCATTCCCCTGGCGATGATCGTCGGTTGCGCCAGCATCTGGTTCGTCGACCTGTTGTTCGGCCTGAGCATCACCCGCTACATCGGCCTAGACGCCCTGGCGGCCTCGACCATTCCCCACGTCGATGGCGCAGCGGCCATGCTCGGCACCCCGGGCCTGATCATCATGGGCGGGATCTCCATCCTGGCCGCGGTCACCACCTGCGATACCTACCTGGTGGCAGTGCCACGGATGCTCTACGGCCTGTCCCGGGAGGGCCTGTTGCCGAAGATCTTCTGCTGGTTGCATCCGACGGCGCGCACGCCATGGTTCGGTATCTTCTTCGTGGTGGGGCTGATCATGATCGTGCTCCTGTATGCCATGGCCAATCATGCGGACATCGCCCTGATCACCATGATGATCAGCGTGGCCTGCACGACCTGGCTGCTCAGCTACGTGATCGCCCAGATCGATGTGCTAGTGCTGCGCAGGCGTTATCCACAGGCGCGACGCCCATTCAAGACACCGTTCTATCCCCTGCCCCAGGTGATCGGCATCGGCGCCTGCCTGTACATGATCACCACCCTGGCCAGCGATCCACAGGTGCTGTTCATCGCCACCCTGTGCGCGAGCCTGATCATCCTGTTCGCCGTCCTGTACCTGAAAAGTACCGGGCAAGCCTTGTTTTCCCCACCGTCCCTGGAAGAGGTGCTGCGGCGTATCGAAGAACGCGCCGAGTCGTCATCCGTGGCCAGCCACGGCAACAACTGCGCCCAACTGAAACTGCAGTAGCCGGGGATCATCGTCATGAACCTGTATGCCGCTATCGACCGTCATGCCCAGCTGGCTCTTAAAGGGACAGCCCAGCGCTTCGCCGCCTATCTCCAGCCTCGTGACTCGAACCGCCCCTACTGCCTGGAGAGCCACGGACACAAGCTGGCGGCAGACGACCTGAGCCTGCAACAGCAGTTGGCCAGCAAACTGTTCGGACGCATCTACAGCCTCAGTTGGCAGTGGCACGTGCCCATGGAGCTGGGCCGACGTTCCATGCACATCCGCCTGAACTACCGAGGCTGGCGCCAACGCAACCGCCAGGCCGCGTTTGTCGGCAAGGACTGTCCGGCGTCGTTGCTCGCGGCCCTCAATCGCAGTCCGGTGCTGTTGCCGCTGTGCCTGGCCATGGAACTGGGCGGACTGGAGATTCACTACCGCGCCCAGGAGCGCCGTTGCGATGTGTTGCTGCGGCCAAACTACGGCGACTTCGTCTGGCTGCTGATGCCGCCGCTGAAGTACATCCGCCAGCCATCGCGGGCCGAAGTCGACAGCACCATGCTGCTGATCCATGAGCTCTCGACCCTGTTGCGCCACCACCTGGAACCGCCTTGCGCCGAGGGCGGCTGATTCACTCCTTCGCTCCATGAATCCATGACAACCGGCTGTCGGGCCCTCGGCTACCGAGGCGGCCTGCTGCCCCTGCACAACACTACGACAACCAGGAGTACGACCATGAACGACCTGCAATCCAAAACCATGCAAGCCGCCGTGCTGCGCGAACTGGGCGGCCAGTTGCGCCTTGAACAGGTGGCGATCCCGCAACCTGGCGCCGGCGAGGTGCTGATCAAGGTGGTCGCCTGCGGCGTCTGCCACAGCGATGTGCACGCCTGCGATGGCGACTGGCCCAGCCCGCCGGTCCTGCCATTGATCCCTGGCCACGAAGTGACCGGCCACGTGGTGCAATTGGGCGAGGCGGTGCAGGGCCTGGAGGTCGGGGATGCGGTGGGCGTCCCCTGGATGTTCAGCGCCTGCGGCGCCTGCGAATACTGCCGCGCAGGGATGGAGACCATCTGCAAGCATGGCGAAGCCACCGGCTACAGCAAACCCGGGGGCTATGCCGAATACATGGTGGCACCCGCGGCCTTCGTCGCCAGGGTCGACCCGGCTGCCGACCTCTACGCCCTGGCGCCGATCCTCTGTGCCGGGGTGACGACCTACCGCGGCCTCAAGCGCTCAGGGGCACGTCCCGGACAGTGGGTGGCGATCATCGGCATCGGCGGCCTGGGCCACGTGGCGGTGCAATACGCCAAGGCCATGGGCCTGCGCGTCGCGGCGGTGGATGTCTCACCGGAGAAACTCGAACTGGCCCGCAGCCTGGGCGCCGAGCGCCTGTATGACGCCAGTCGCAATCCCCAGGAAGCGATCCAGGCGCAGCTGGGCGGCGTGCACGCGGTGCTGGTGACGGCGGTGGCCAACCAGGCTTTCGAGCTGGCGGTGGAACTGCTGCGCCAGGGTGGCACGGCGATCTACATCGGCCAACCCGGAGGCAAGGCCGATCAGGTACGCAACTCCATCGACCGGGTGGTCAATTGGGAGCTGACGATTCGAGGCTCCAACGTCGGCACCCGCCAGGACCTGCATGAAGCGGTTGAATTCGCCACCAACGGCCTGGTCAAGGCCACCGTGACCATGACGCACCTGGGGGAAATCAATCAGGTGTTCGGGCAGATCCGCAGCGGCGCGGTGGTTGGACGCAAAGTGCTGAAAATCGCCTGAACCCCAGGGTCTGTTGCCGTTTCGGCGCAAACCGCGTTGCCGCGTCAAATGGCGCCAGGCTAGGCGTAGGACGCAGGCAATGGTTGTTCCCTTGCCAAGTCCTGCAACGACGCATAGCGCCATTTGCCGCGCAACCCGAAGGGACGGGCCGGTTTTAGCGCGTCGCGGCGTTACTCGACGGCTCATTTGGACGGCCAAACTGCGCGTCTCGTGCCTAGCCCCGCGTTAAAACTGGCTCCGGCGCGGTCGCGGCGAAATGGCAACAGACCCTGGCATCGGGTACTTCCCCGCAGCAGTACACAAGGAGTCTTTCATGCTCAAGCAGCTCTACATCGACGGGCAGTGGGTAACCCCGGCCCAAGGTGGCCATTTCCCGGCCTTCGACCCAGCCACGGAGGAAACCCTGCAGCAGGTGGCCGCTGCCACCGCAGAGGACGTCGACCTGGCGGCGCAGGCCGCGCGCCGCGCCTTCGACCAAGGCTGGGGCCAGACCAGCGGCGCCGAACGCGCCGCTTGGCTCGAGGCCCTGGCGGACGAGTTGGCGCGCAAGCACGAGGCATTGGCCATTCTCGAAACCTGCGACAACGGCAAGCCATTGCCCGAGGCCCGACTGGATATCAGCGACAGTATCGATTGCCTGCGCTACTACGCCGGCCTGGCCAGGGAACTGGACCAGCGCCAGGACCAGCCTCTGGAGCTGCCCGATCCGCGCTTCAGTTGCCGCATCCGCCATGAGCCGGTGGGCGTGGCCGGACAGATCATTCCCTGGAACTATCCGTTGCTGATGGCTGCCTGGAAAATCGGCCCGGCCCTGGCGGCCGGTGCCACCTGTGTACTCAAGCCCTCGGAGCTGACCTCGCTGACCGCCGTGGAGCTCGCCGTGGCAGCCAACGACATTGGCCTGCCCGCCGGCGTCCTCAACTTGGTGACCGGTCTTGGCCATCAGGCCGGAGCGGCGCTGAGTGCCCACCCACAGGTGGACAAGATGGCCTTCACTGGCAGCGTTCCCACTGGGGCGAAAATCATGTCGGCGGCGGCGGCCGAGATCAAGAACATCAGCCTGGAACTGGGTGGCAAGTCGGCATTCATCGTCTTCGACGATGCCGATGTGGAAGCCGCGGTGGAATGGATCATGTTCGGCATCTTCTGGAACCAGGGCCAGGTGTGCAGCGCTACTTCGCGCCTGCTGGTCCAGGAGGGCATCGCCGCACGGCTGACCGAACGCCTGGTGGAAGCAGCCCGCGACATCTACATCGGCCCGGGCCTGCAACCTGGCGTGCAACTGGGCCCGCTGGTCAGTGCCGGCCAGTATCGCAAGGTCATGGCGATGATCGAACAAGGTACCCGGGACGCCCGTCTGCTCAGCGGAGGCAAGCGCCCGGGGCACCTGCCCGCAGGTTTCTTCGTGGAGCCGACGATCTTTGCCGAACCCGCCACCGATAGCAGCCTGTGGCGTGACGAGATCTTCGGCCCGGTGCTATGCCTGAAGCGCTTCAGGACCGAGGCCGAAGCCTTGCAACTGGCCAACGACAGCCGCTTCGGCCTGGCCGCGGCAGTGATGTCCGCCGACCTGGAGCGCAGCGCCCGGGTAGCCAATGGCTTGCGAGCCGGCATCGTCTGGGTCAACTGCTCACAACCCACCTTCACCCAGGCGCCTTGGGGCGGGATGAAGCAGAGTGGCATCGGGCGCGAACTGGGGCGCTGGGGGCTGGAGAACTACCTGGAGATCAAGCAGGTGACCGAGTACCGCAGCCAGGAACCCTGGGGCTGGTATCTCAAGCCATAACCCAAAAAAAGCGCCTTGCCCGGCGACGAGTGATCGCCGCCGGGCAAGGCGCCTTGGGTGCCGCGATCAACCTTGCAGGGCTTGCTTGAGCGCTGCCAGGCCATCGGCGTAGATAGTGGTGAACAGCTCGATGGCTTGTTCGTCGCTGATGCCGGCTGGCACGAACGAGCCGGACCACTCGACACGCGAGCCCTTGCCGTTCTCTACCACGCGCAGGGTCGACTGGTAGTCGCGCACGGGGGCTGGCCCCTGGAGGATGGTGTAGCTGTAGCTGCGACCGGCTTCGTTGAAGTCCAGCAAGCGCTCGATGATGGTGTCGCCTTCGGCGCTCTTGAGGCTGCGGACCCGGCCGCCTTCGCTCAGGGCGCTCTGGGGGATGAAGGGCAGCCAGTCGGGCAGCGAGTCGAAACCGCCGATCAGTTGCCAGACGCGCGCAGCGTCGATGTTCAGTTCGATGGAAGCTTTGGCCTGGGCCATGATGATTTCTCCTGGGGCAACAGCCCCTTCAATAAGGTCGTAAACGCTTGCGACAGGGCCGCCAGGCGGCCCCGCGCGGGTAGGATCACTGGGCTGGAACAGGCGCCACTGGGTTGATCAGGCCCTGCTCGCGCAGGTTCTGCCAGAAGGCGGCCGGGATCACCGCGCTCATGGCGGCGTGGTCTTCATTGGCGTGCAGTGGGCGGGTCGAACCGGGGATCACCGAGACCACCGCCGGATGGGCCAGGGCGAACTGCAGGGCAGCGGCCTTGACGTCCACATCGTGGGCACGGGCCACGGCGCGGATGCGCTCCAGCTTGGCCAGCACTTGCTGGTTGGCCTTCTGGTACTCGAAGTGCTCGCCACCGGCGGTGACACCCGAGCTGTACGGACCGCCGACGACGATGCCGACACCTTGCTCCAGCGCTTGCGGCATGACCCGTTGCAGGGCGCGGTCGTGGTCCAGCAGCGAGTAGCGGCCGGCCAGCAGGAAGCCATCGGGACGTGGTTCGTCCAGGTCCAGGGTCAGTTCGATCGGCTCGACGCGGTTGACGCCCAGGCCCCAGGCCTTGATCACGCCTTCTTCACGCAGGCGGGAAAGTACGCGGAAGGCGCCGGTACGGGCGATTTCGAACTGGGTCAGCCATTCGTCGCCGTAGAAATCCTGGGCGATGTCGTGGATCCAGACGATGTCCAGGTGGTCGGTGCCCATGCGCTTGAGGCTGTCTTCGATGGAGCGCAGGGTGGCATCGGCGCTGTAGTCGTTGACGATGCGGTTGCGGTTGCCGTGTTCGAACAGGCCGCTCTTCTCACCCAGTTCACGGGCGGCAGGGTCTTCCAGTTCGTCGAGGATGATGCGGCCGACCTTGCTGCTCAGTACGTATTCGTTGCGTGGACGCTTGGCCAGTGCGGCACCCAGGCGGCTTTCGGAGAGGCCGGCACCGTAGAAGGGTGCGGTGTCGAAGTAACGCACGCCGTTGTTCCAGGCGGCATCGACGGTGGACTGTACTTCTTCGGCGGATACGGCGCGGAACATGTTGCCCAGTGGGGCGCTGCCGAAACCTAGGCGGGTGGGGATCAAGGATTTGAGGCTCATGGATTGCTCCTGGTTGGGGGGAGTCGCTTGTGAACTCCAGTGAGCGCATCCTAAAACCAGCCGTCCGAGACCGTCCAAGTCATAATTCGACAGACTTGAGACCAAACAGGTCAAATCGCTCTAGAACCGCTTCCCGCCCCCAGCCAGGCCCCTCCAAGTTCAGCTTGCCGCCCCTGCCAGCACCATCTCGCGGAAATCCCCGACTATCGGCCGCAGGTCGACACGGTGCCAGGCCGCCCACAGGCCAGTGCTCTGCTGCAACCAGGGCAGCTCGCGCAAGACCACGTTCGGGTTGCCTTCACCATTGATGCTCTGCTGGATCAGCGCCAGGCCCAGGCCGGCGGATACCAGGCCCAGGGCGCTCAGCGGCTCGGCGGCTTCCAGGCGGATCTGCGGGGTGAAGCCCGCGGCCACGCAACTGGCCAGGAAGCGCTCGCGCCGGCTGGGCTGCAACTGGCCTTCGACCATGATCCAGTCCTGCTCGTGCAGGTCGGCCGGCTCGATGCTGGGCTTGTCCGCCAAGGGATGCCCCAGGGGCAAGGCCAGGCGCAACGGGTCGTCGAACACCCGGGCGGCCAAAAGCTCCGGATCGTCGGTGGCCGGCGGTTCGCAGACCAGGGCGATGTCCAGGCTGCGTTGGCGCAGCCCTTCGAACTGCTCCTGGGCCGACAGGTTGTACAGCGCGATATGGATACCCGGGCGCTCCTCGCGCACATGGCGCAAGGCACCTGGCAGCACCCCGGCATGGATCGCATGGCTGACGTAGCCGATGCACAACCCACCCGTCTCGCCACGCCCCAGGCGCCGGCCCAGGGACTCCAGGCGCTCGGCATGCTTGAGCAGGGCCCGGGCTTCGTGAAGGAAGGTGCGACCGTCGGACGTCAGGCGCAGGCGTTGTTGGCTACGCTCGAACAGTTGCAGGCCAAGGCGCTCTTCCAGCTGGGCGATCTGCCGGCTCAGCGGCGATTGGGAAATGTGCAGTTGCTCGGCCGCCTTGCCGACGTGCTCGACTTCGGCGACGGCAACGAAATAACGCAATTGTCTAAGATCCAGCATATGACCCTCAGGGACTCAAGTGTGACTAATTAAGTCATATACGATCTTACTGGCGTTCAATAGGATGGCGCCATCTCGAATCGATCACCGGCACAGGTCTTGTGCCCCCAAGATGAGGAATCCGAACATGCAAATCGATCTGGGCGGCAAGACCGCCATCATCAGTGGCTCCACCGGCGGTATCGGCCTGGGCATCGCCCGTAGCCTGGCGGCCTCCGGCGCCAGCGTGGTCATCGTCGGCCGCAACGCGGCCTCGGTGGCAGAAGCCGTCGCCGGCATCCACGCCAGCAATGGCAGCGCCCGTGGCGTGGTCGCTGACCTGGGTACCGCGGCCGGCGCCGATATCCTGTTCGCCGCCGAGCCCCAGGCCGACATCCTGGTGAACAACCTGGGCATCTACAACGATGTCGACTTCTTCGACACCGACGACCAGCAATGGATGGATTTCTACGAAATCAACGTGCTCTCCGGCGTGCGCCTGTCCCGCCACTACACCCCGGGCATGGTCGAGCGCGGCTGGGGCCGGGTGATCTTCCTGTCCTCGGAATCGGGCGTCGCCATCCCGGCGCAGATGATCAACTACGGGGTCACCAAGGCCGCCAACCTGGCCGTCTCCCATGGCCTGGCCAAGCGCCTGGCCGGCACCGGCGTGACCGTGAACGCGATCCTGCCGGGCCCGACCTTCACCGAAGGCGTGGCCAACCTGGTGGCCGACGCGGTGCGCCAGTCCGGCCGCAGCGCCCGGGAAGAAGCCGACGCCTTCGTGCGCCGCGAGCGCCCCAGCTCGATCATCCAGCGCGTGGCCGAAGTCGAGGAAGTGGCCTCCCTGGTGACCTACATCGCCTCGCCATTCTCCTCGGCCACCACTGGCGCGGCCCTGCGCGTGGACGGCGGCGTAGTGGACAGCCTGGCGATCTGAGTCGCCACACCAGGCGCTTAGCCCGCAACCACCAAAGGTTGCGGGGCCACCCGGCGCCGAGGCCCGGGCAAAAATAGTCAGTTTTCAGGGGTTTACAGAACCCCGCCAATCGCTATAATCGTCGCCCTGACACGCCGGTATAGCTCAGTTGGTAGAGCAACTGACTTGTAATCAGTAGGTCCCGGGTTCGATTCCTGGTGCCGGCACCAGATATATCAAGGGCTTGCAGCGATGCAGGCCCTTGTTTTTCATCCTCCACGTACCAACGCACGTACCAAGCTGCGCATCCACCATGCAAGCCACCAATCTTTCGGAGGCCGTTTGTGTGAATGCATGCGCATACAGCAGGTAGGCCTCTGCCAGCACCGCCCCCTAGGTGCCTTCGGCGTTTCATGTTGACCCATCGGAAAACGGTTAGGACGGTTAGCTTTTCACTAACACCGTTGAAAGCCTTGTGATATGCGGCTTGCGGCTGATCAGGCAAAGTTAGTTTTTGGTCAGTTCTAGGTTATTTCCTAACCTTTTGAGATGTTAATTTGAAGGTTTATAAATTCCTTTAAATTCAACAAGTTAAAAAATCCTAACCTTGAACCTAACCTAAACTAACCCCTCAAAGTTAGGTCCGAAGCCTAGTAAAACCGGGCCTTTCACCCCCTCCCGACGCGCTCAGAAAAAAACTAACCCTTTTCCCGAGGCTCCTCTCAGATTTGGCAGGTGATGCCCCATTCGGTAGGTACTGAAAACGTGCCGACCTTCGCAGGGTTCCGCAGGCTTTTGCCGCCCCAGGAAGGCGCCAGAGCCCCCAGACCGGCGCCGTTCTGAGTAGGTTGCAGGGGTGCAGAAAAAGCGACCCATTTAGCCCGCAGGCGAGGTGGGGGGACGACGGCGCGCGCCAGGTTGTGAAGCACGCCAGTGCCCCGTTGTGGCACGCCAATCCCCCGAATTTGTAGCACGTCACTGACACCGCATTTCGTCGCTTCAATTCGCCGGGTCTGGACTCCCGGATTACTGTATGCACATACAGCATCAGTTAAAGCAGTCTGATCAGATGAAGAATCAACCCTTACCCCCACCAGGCACGAAAGCCGAGCGGATGGCGCAATGGCGCCGATATCTCGACGACCAGGAAAGCCGTTTCAACAATCCAGAAGTGCACCGCTCAATGTGCCGCCTCATCTCGAAAGACATGCTCAACGAGCAGATCATCAGCACCGCAGAAAAATTCGAACTCGACGAGTTAGCAGACTCGGCGTACTGGCACGCAGTCGAAACGTTGATCGACTGTGAGCCCGGCTTCATGCCGTCAGCCTTTTATGACCTCGTTGCGCGCGACGGAGGGCCAAGCATCGGCCGGCTTTCGAGCGGCCTCTATTATCCTGCGGGCAGAGAGGGCTATGCCGCGCAGGTATTGGGGGAGAAAGGAGATCGCCGTCTTGTATTTCGCATGACCGGTGCAGCATGGAAAATGAACGGCATGACGATCACGACCCCAGACGGTCGGGAGCATGACTTGGTGATCACAGGGCAGCGAATCAACGGTATCGAGTACACGAACATCGATGACCCAGACACATATAGAGTGCTTTCCGACTGCGCCGGCCTGGCGCTGGAGAATCACGACTTTGAAACGTACCGGTGCGCACGCCCGCTGCTTCTAGCTGCAGCATTCAAGAAGTGCCCCGAATGCCTTGACCGGTTCGCCGCTCGCGAGGAATGCCTGGCTTGCGCTGGCCAAGGGTTCGTTGTCAGGGGGGACAAAGGAAAGCCGCCCTGAGGCGGCTTTCGGGTGCATCAGGAATCGCGAGTTTAGTAGTTGAAGTAGACAAGCTCGTTTACTGCCTTGCCGCCCTTGCCGCCGACCTCATGCCGGAACGGCACGACCTTCAGCCGCAGGCCTGCGAACACCTTTCGAATCTGCGGGTGGTCGTTGATCGAGATCACCATACGCCCGTTGATTGTCCCAGCCAGATCGGCCATAGCCTGGTACTGGTCGAAGCCGAACGCCCCCGCCGAATACCCTGCCGTCTCCCAATAGGGTGGGTCGAGATAAAACAAGGTGTGCTTACGGTCATACCGTTGGATGCAGCCCTTCCAGTCCAGGTGTTCTATGGTCGTGCGGGCCAGACGCAGGTGCGCTTCGCTGAGCTTCTCCTCGATCCGCAAGAGATTCAGCTTGGGTGGAGCGGTTGTGGCAGTGCCGAAGGTTCTACTCGTGGGCTTCGCGCCGAAACACAGCTGCTGTAGGTAGAAGAAACGGGCCGCCCGCTGAATATCGGTTAACGTCGGTACCGCTTGCATGTTGGCCCATTCGAACATCTTGCGGCTTACCAGCGACCAGCGGAACTGGCGGACAAACTCCTCCAGGTGGTTGGCCACCACGCGATAGAGGTTCACGACCTCGCCATCAACGTCGTTGATCACTTCGACCCGGCTCGGGTCCTTCATAAAGAACAACGCCGCACCGCCGCAGAACGGTTCGACGTAGCAGTCGTGATCGGGAAACTCCGGGATGATGTGTTTTGCCATACGGCGCTTGCCGCCCATCCATGGAAAAATTGGTGTGCTCATAAGTGATCCTTGTCTCAACATGGGGATTCGCTTAGGCTTCGCACCCCCTGCGCAGTGGGGCGAGGCCTTGGTTGGAGCACTCGGCGCGTTCGAGTGATTCAGCGTCGGGCTGGTGTTGACGCACCAGCTCGTCGCCTCGTTTACTGCGCGGGGGCTCTACTTCTCCCCCGCCGCCAGCTCAAACGGCTTGAACTTGACGACCTCCTCGCCAAGCCACTCATTGACCTGAGCCAACCGCGCCTGCAGCGGCTCCAGCTCGTTCACCGCCCAGACCTGGGCAGCCTCTCGCAGCGACCCGAAACCACCCGCGTTCTGCGGCACGATGCCCATCAGTTGGGGCGGAACCCGCAAGGCCGCGAGCAGGTCGTCGCGGCTGATGTTCTTGATCGAGCTGAATTCGTCCTTGGCCGCCACCTCGCTGACCGGAATCAACTGGATACCGTCCTTCTTGCCGGCCGGCGCGTAGACGAACAGGTTGCGAAAGTTGCCCGGCCCCTTCGAGCTCTTCAACGCGGTGCGCAGCGAATCGATGTCCTCGTCCTTCTGCGCTGCGTCGGTCATGTAGAGGATGAAACCGGCGTGGCTGCCGTTGTTGTAGTACTTGCGCCGAAACAGGGTGGCGCTCTCGTTCAGCAGCGCGCTTTGCAGCGCCGCCAGCCACTCCGGCAGCCCGTAGATCTCCTGGTTGATATCGGCCTCGCGCAGGTGGCAGATCGATCCTGCCTCGAATTTGTGCTCGTCTTTCCAGCCTCGCACCATGTAATAGGTCACCAGGTCCTCACCGCGGCGCATGTACTTCGCCAGCGGCGGTACCAGGCCCAGGGTGTTGCGCAGCATGTTGTTGCGCTTCTCAAGGTAGCAGTTGCCACTCCAGAGCCAGTCCAGGGAGAACTGTTCGAAGGCCTGGCGGCTGAACAGCTTGTGTGGGATGAAGGTCCGGGCGAGCATGTTGCGCTTGAAGGTCAGCCCGGACTGCAGGTAGACGCTGGCCCGGGTGGTCTTTGCCAAGCCATCCATCGACATGGGCGTTTCGTACCAGCGGCCGTTGAACCAGCACTCCAGGTAGTCGAGGATCTCGCGGCCATCCAGCACTGGCGTCGGGTCGCCGAAGGTGAACGCCTCGACCGGGCCGGCCTGGGCCTGCAGGAGTTCCCCTTCCACTGCCGCCGAATTGTTGGCCGGTACCAGGTTTTTTCCGCGCGTGCGTCTGCTCATCAGTAGGACTCCATAAATCCGGTATTCGCCGTGGTCTGCCCTTCGAGGGGCTCGTTGTGCAGGGCGTGGAACGTCGCCCAGGCCAAGTCGGCATGACCGGTCTCGTCGTTGCGCCCTGCCGTGTAAGTGATTTGCCGCCCCGAGGCGGTGATTGTTTTGCGGATGGCCATCAGGGACTGGGCCAGGTCGGTCCAGCTCGCGTCGAACTCCAGGCGGCCGTTCTTGATCACGTCGTAGGCCTTGAGCACCAGGCGGGTTTTCACTTCTGGCGAATAGCTGAACAGTGTCACGTTCGGGAAGAACGACTTCACCAGCTGGGCCACGCCGGTACCCAAGCCCGTGGTATCGATGCCGATGTATGTCACCCAATAGCGCTGCGTGACCTGGCGGATAAACTCGGCCTGGGCCGCGAAGTCCATGCCGCGGAACTGGTGCCGCTCGAGCACACGGAACTTGCCACCGGGCACCATGGGCGGCGCAATCACCACCAGGCCGGCTCTGTCGCCCGTTTCCGCGGGGTCATATCCCACCCAGACCGGGCGGTCGCCGAACGGCCGCGTGGCGAAGGGCTTGTAGTCCGATGCCCATAGGTCCCAGCTGTCGACCATGCAGCGTTGCAACATCGCCAGCGGAAAGATGCTCGCCCCGTCGTCGATGAACTGGCACATCAGCAGGTTCTGAAAGGACTCGGCGTCATACTCAAGCCGCAGCTCGTCCAGGTCGAACAGGTCGCAGCCGCGGCCCTCGGCGTCGAGGATCGTAACGATCTGCCGCCAGATCCGGTCCTCGCACAACCGGCCCTGCTGCAGGGCATCGTGGGACACGTCGAGTTTGATCCGCTGCGCCGCCGGCTTGCCCTTGTTGAAGCGCTCGCCAGTCCAGAACGTGTAGGCCTCATGGGCCATGCTCGAGGGCGTCGAGAAGTAGGTCCGGCGGTACTGTTTCTGCATCGCCATGCCGCTGGCGACCTTGTTCAGCTCCTTGAACTTGAAGGTCCAGAAAAACTCGTCGAAGTAGAAATTGCCGTGATAGCCCTGGGCCGTCCGGGCGTTGGTGCCCAGGAAGTGCAGCTCGGCGCCGTTGCCGAGAATGATCGGATCGCCGGTCAGCTCGATACCGACCGTCTCACGGGCGAAGGCCTGAATGTAGGCCTTGAAGATGTGGGCCTGGTTCTTCGAGGCCGAAAGGAAGATCTGGTTGCGCCCGGTGGTCAGCGCATCGATCAGCGCCTCCCGGGCGAAGTAGAACGTGGCACCGATCTGGCGGGACTTGAGAATGGCCCGGGTGCGCTGGTTGCCCGCCTTGTACCAGTCCAACTGGTAGCCGAAACAACCATCGATGAACGCCTCGGTCAGTTTCTCGATGTGTTCTTCATCGAACTCGTTGCGCTTGGGCGCCTTCTTCGGCCCCTCGTTGCGCTTGGCCAGGTTCGGGTTCAGCTCGGTTTCAGTGCCGCCCTCTGTAAAGCGCCGGATGCGCGCCTGGCGCTCCAACTGCCGGTGCAGCAGATCAATTTCTTTGTAGTCTGCCCCTGACTTCGGGTCCTTGAGGATCAACTGCACAAGGCGCGCCTCGGTGGCTGCCTCAATGCGCTCCAGCGGCGTGGCCCGGTCCCATTCGTCCCGGGCCTTCCAGCTGTGCAGGGTCTTTTCCTTTTCCCCGATCAGCTCGGCGATCTCGCACACGCGATAGCCCTGCCAATACAGGTGTTTGGCGTGGCGGCGGTGATCGGTGGGCAAATCGACGATGGCATTCATGGCGCAGATGCTGCCGCCCGCGCGCGAATGCCGCCCGCCCTGCCCCTTGTAAGCCGCACAGTTACAACAGCGGCTCGTTGCCCGGAGAGGCTGCGCTCAACAACATGCCCTCAACGCAAGGTACCACCGCCACCGCATCGAGGATTCAGGCATGGCCGGCAAAACCGACACCCCAGCCAAGAAACACCGCTCCAAATTTTTCCGGGTCGCCGTTGAAGGCGCCACCACCGATGGCCGCCAGATCGAACGGCAATGGCTGGTCGATGCTGCCGACACCTACAGCCTGAACACCTACGGCGCCCGGGTCTGGATCGAGCACATGCGTAGCCTGCTGCCGGATAGCCCATTTCGTGCTTATGGCGACGTGGTCGCGCTGAAGACCGAAGAAGTCGAGATTGCCGGTGCGAAGAAGCTCGCCCTTTTCGCCCAGATCGAACCCACTGCCGACCTCGTCAACATGAACAAGGCCCGGCAGAAGCTCTACACCAGCATCGAGATCCGCCCAAAGTTTGCCGACACCGGCCGCGCCTACCTGGACGGCATCGCGGTAACCGATACCCCGGCCAGCCTGGGTACCGAAATGCTGACCTTCAGCGCCCAACACCCGGACAAAAACCCGCTGGCAGCCCGCAAACGCGACGCCAGCAACCTGTTTTCCGAGGCCATCGAGGTGGCCTTCGAATTCGAGGAAGTCGAGGACGAAAGCGGCAAGGTCGCAGGCCTGTTCAGCCGCGTGCTCGACCTC